>DAIRDJ010000039.1:0-28874 GCA_036796215.1 Geminicoccaceae bacterium | reverse complement strand
CACCGGCCAACCCGGTTGTCGGCGCCGGTCAACAAGGTTGACGCTCTACACACGGGCTGGAAAAAGCCGCCGAACGGCACCGCCTCGGCAAGCCCGCAACGGGGACGATCACGCTCCATGCCGGCCATGAGGGCGGCCACGTCATCATCGAGATCAGCGACGACGGCAAAGGCATCGATACGCGCCGGATCGCCGCGAAGGCCATGGCACGCGGGCTGGTCAGCGATGCCGATCTGGCCGCCATGGCCGAGCGCGACATCCAGCGGCTCATTTTCCATCCCGGCTTCTCGACCGCCGAGGCCGCAACGGCCGTCTCCGGCCGCGGTGTCGGCATGGACGTGGTGCGCACCGATATCGAGGCGATCGATGGCTCGATCGAGATCCGCTCGCTCGAGGGCCATGGCTCGACCTTCACGCTCGAGATCCCGCTGACACCCGGCATCGTTCCTGCCTCGAGAGTCGCGGTGCGCGGTTCGCCACGCCACACCCCGCCAACCTCAAAGGGCAATACCTGAAAGGTCGCGCGGCCTACCCCACGGCCGAAAGGTAGACGAACGCGATCGCGTGCTCGCGCACGGCGACCACGGCCTCGACCCTCCTGGCGTGGCGAAAACGATAACGCCCTTGCGGTTCAGCCGAGACTCTTGGCCGTTTGGCCGAAGAGGATCTTCTTGGCGGCGTCGTCCATGGTCGAGGCGGTGCGGTATCTGGGGCCGATCTCATAGGCGCGGACGGTCGCCGGACGGGCCTCGATGGCACGGTACCAGCGCTCCAGATTCGGAAAGTCCTCGAGCTTCTGCTGCTGGCGCTCGTGGCCGACGGTCCAGGGATAGCAGGCCATGTCGGCGATCGTGTAGCTGTCGCCGGCGACGAACGGCCGGTCCGCGAGGCGCTTGTTCAGGACACCATAGAGCCGGTTGGTCTCGTCGACATAGCGCTTGATCGCATAGGGCAGCTGCTCCGGGGCATATTGGACGAAATGGTGATTCTGCCCGGCCATCGGCCCGAGCCCGCCCATCTGCCAGAACAGCCATTCCAGCACCGCGATCCGGCCACGCAGATCGCCCGCAATGAACTGACCGGTCTTCTCGGCGAGATAGAGGAGAATCGCCCCCGACTCGAAGACGGAAACCGGGTCGCCGCCATCCGCCGGTGCGCCATCGATGATCGCCGGCATCCGGTTGTTGGGTGCGATCTGCAAGAAGGCCGGATCGAACTGGTCACCCTTGCCGATATTGATCGGGTGAATGGTGTAGTCGAGGCCGGTCTCCTCGAGGAACATGGTGATCTTGTGGCCATTCGGCGTCGGCCAATAGTAGAGATCGATCACGGTTTTCCCACCTTTCCATAGGTTCGACGTGCGCGAGCTGATCGGGATCAGAGCGAGATCCACGTCGCCTCGCGGTCATGTGAGGGTCAGTCGACGGCCTCGATCTGGCCTTCGACCTCGAGCCAGCGCTCCTCGGCAGCCGCAATGGCCGCTTCGAGCCGCTGGCGCTCGCGCTCGAGGCCGGCGACGTCGGTACCCGCGGCATAGGTCGTGGGATCGGCGAGCTTGCGCTCGATGCCACCCTTGGCCTGCTGCAGGGTTCGGATCTCGTCCTCGATGGCCTTCGCGGTCTTGCGCAACGGCGCCAGCTTCTGCCGTCGCTCGCCACCGCCGCGCGGCTGCGCCGGCTCGTCGTCGCCCCGCTTGCCCTTGAGCCTGCTGCCGCCATCAGCGTCGCCGGCCAAGAGGTCGCGTCGGTAGGTGTCGATGTCCTCGCCGTAGACCTGGACGCGCCCGTCCTTGACCAGCCACAAGCGATCCGCCGTCATCTCGACCAGATGGCGGTCGTGGCTGATCAGGATCACGGCCCCCGGGAACTCGTTGATCGCCTCGATCAACGCTTCGCGGCTGTCGATATCGAGATGGTTCGAGGGCTCGTCGAGGATCAGGAGCTGCGGCTTTCGCACAGCGACGAGGGCGAGGCAGAGCCGTGTCTTCTCGCCACCCGAGAGATGGCGGGCCTGGGTCTCGGCCCGCGCCTGGGTCAGGCCAAAGCCGCCGAGCAGCGCCCGCAACCGCTCCTGCCGCTCGCTCGGCAAGGCGCGCTGCAGATGCTGGAGGGGGGTTTCGTCCATCATGAGATCTTCGGCCTGGTGCTGGGCGAAAAATCCGATCCGAAGTCCGGCGCTGCGGTGCAGCTCGCCGGTCTCCGGCTGCAGCTGGCCGGCCAGCAGCTTGGCGAGCGTCGACTTGCCGTTGCCGTTGGCACCCAAAAGCGCGATCCGATCGTCCGGATCGAGCCTGAGATCGATCCCGCGCAGCACCGGCGGGCCGCCATAGCCGACCTCGACACCGTCGAGCGTCAAGAGCGGTGGTGCCGGCATCTCGGGTGCCGGCAGCCGAAAGACGACATCGGGCTCGGGCGGCGGCGGTGCGGTCTGGCCGAGCTTCTCGAGCATCTTGAGCCGGCTTTGCGCCTGCTTCGCCTTCGAGGCCTTGTAGCGGAACCGGTCGACGAAGGCCTGCAGATGCTTGCGCCGCACGTCCTCGCTCCGGCGCTGCTTCGCCAAGAGCTCGCGCTGCTCGCGGCGCACCCGCTCGAAGGCATCGTAATTGCCGCTGTAGAGCTTGAGCTTGCCACCCTCGAGGTGGACGATGCGATCGGGAATGCTGTTCAGGAGATCGCGGTCGTGGCTGATCAGCACCAGGGTCCTGGGATAACGCTCGAGGTATTTCTCGAGCCAGAGGGCGGCTTCCAGATCGAGATGGTTGGTCGGCTCGTCGAGCAGCAGGAGATCCGGCTCGGCGAAGAGTGTCGAGGCCAGCGCCACGCGCATCCGCCAGCCGCCGGAGAAGCTCGACAAGGGCCGGTTCTGCATCGCCTCGTCGAAGCCGAGCCCCCTGAGGATCCGGGCGGCCTTGGCGGGTGCGGCATCCGCCCCGATCTCAAAAAGCCGCATCTCGATATCGGCGATGCGCTCGGCACTCGGCTCGCCCTCCCGCTCGTCGAGCAGCGCCTGGCGCTCCCGGTCGGCGGCGAGCACGGCCTCCAGCGGTGTCGTGGTGCCGCCCGGCGCATCCTGGGCGACGCTGCCGATCCGGGCGTTGGCCGGCAGCTGCAGCTCGCCCTGGTCGGCCTGCAGCTCGCCCAGGATCAGCTTGAAGAGACTCGACTTGCCGGTGCCGTTGCGGCCGACGAAGCCGACCTTCTGCCCAGCCGCGATCTGCAGATCGGTACCCTCGATCAGGGTCCGCCCGGCGATCCGAAGGGTGATGTTCGAGAGCGTGAGCATGGCAGCTGCGGCCAGGCCGTCGGCGCGGGACGACCGGGCACGGGCTCAGTTGTCGACGTCGGCGAGCACGCGCACGCTCAGCATCGAATCCGGGTTGCGCGGCGGCTCGCCCCGCTTGATCGCATCGACATGCTCCATGCCGTCGACCACTCGGCCCCAGACCGTGTATTGGCCATTGAGGTGCGGTGTGGCTGCGAAGGTGATGAAGAACTGGCTGTTCGCACTGTTCGGGTCCTGGGTCCGCGCCATGCCGATGGTGCCGCGCTCGAAGGGCGTGTTGGAAAACTCGGCCGGCAGATTGGGCCTGGTGGAGCCGCCGCGGCCGGTGCCCGTGGGATCCCCGGTCTGCGCCATGAAGCCGTCGATCACGCGGTGAAAGACGATCCCGTCATAAAAGCCTTCGCGGGTCAGCTCCTTGATCCGTGCCACGTGCTGGGGTGCCACGTCGGGCAAGAGCTCGACGGTCACAGGCCCGCTCTCGAGCTGGATGAGAAGGGCGTTCTGGGAATCGAGAGCCGATGCAGCTCCTGGATTGACGGACATGGCGATGACGAAGCCTCCGAATAGGGTGAGAAGCAGGTTGCGCAGGCGTTGCACGGGACGTGTCCCCTGAAGGTGGATGACCTTGTGGCCGGCTGATGGTGCCGTCTGGCGGCCTTGATGTCGGCGGACGGGCGGGCCACCTGACGGTGCGGACATAGCCTTTCACGGCGGCTCGCGCTAGGCGTGCGTCCAGATTTTCAACCCCGGCCCCCTTTCGATCGGGTGCCCTTTTCCACTCTCGAGGAGCTTGGCTTGGCCGAGTTGGACGACCGCCGGACCCTGAGCGATGCCGCAGCGCTCCGGCGGACCTTCGCGATCATCTCGCACCCGGATGCTGGCAAGACGACCTTGACCGAGAAACTGCTGCTGTTCGGCGGTGCCATCCACCTTGCCGGCGAGGTCAAGGCCAAGGGCGACCGGCGCCGTGCCCGGTCGGACTGGATGGCGATCGAGCAGAAGCGCGGCATCTCGGTCACCACCTCGGTCATGACCTTCGATTACGGCGGCTGCACCTTCAATCTCCTCGACACGCCGGGCCACGAGGACTTCTCCGAGGATACCTACCGGACGCTGACCGCGGTCGACAGTGCGGTGATGGTGATCGATGCCGCCAAGGGCATCGAAGCGCAGACCTTGAAGCTGTTCGAGGTCTGCCGCCTGCGCGACATGCCGATCATGACCTTCATCAACAAGCTCGACCGCGAAAGCCGCGATCCGTTCGAGCTCCTGGACGAGATCGCCGACCGCCTCGCCCTCGATGTCAGCCCGATGAACTGGCCCATCGGCATGGGCCAGGCCTTTCGCGGTGTTGCCGCGCGGGCGAGCGGCGATGTGCTCTTGATGAAGCCCGAGGCCAAGGGGATCGACACCGAGGAGCGCCTGCCACGGCGCAGCAACTCGCTGGCCGAACGGGTCGATCCGCGCCAGCTCGAGCAGCTCGACAACGAGCTCGAACTCGTCGAGGGCGCGCTCGAGCCCTTCGCCCAGGCGGCCTATCGATCGGGAAACCTGACCCCCGTCTTCTTCGGCTCGGCGCTCCGCACCTTCGGCATCAGGGCCCTGCTCGATCATCTGGTCGAGGCGGCCCCGTCGCCCAGGCCGCAACCGGCATCCCCCGCACCGGTGGAGCCGGACGAGCCGCAGGTGACCGGCTTCGTCTTCAAGGTCCAGGCCAACATGGACCCCAAGCATCGCGACCGGGTGGCCTTCGTGCGCATCTGCTCGGGGCGCTTCAAACGCGGCATGAAGCTCAAGATGGTCCGCCACCAAAAGCCCATCGCGATCGCCAACCCGATCTTCTTTTTCGCCCAGGATCGCGGCCTCGCCGAGGATGCGTTCCCGGGCGACATCATCGGCGTGCCCAATCACGGCCAGCTCAGGGTGGGCGACGCCCTGGTCGAGGGCGAGGACCGGGCCTTCACCGGCATTCCGAGCTTCGCACCCGAGATCCTGATGCGGGTCAGGCTCGGCGACCCGATGCGCGCCAAACACCTGAAGAAAGCCCTCGAGGACCTGGCCGAGGAGGGTGTCACCCAGGTCTTCCGGCCGCGACTGGGCGCCGACTGGATCGTCGGGGTGGTCGGCCAGCTGCAGCTCGACGTGCTGAAGTCCAGACTCGAGGCCGAGTACAACCTGCCGATCGATTTCGAGGGTGCGCCCTACATCACCGCCCGCTGGTGCACCGCCGACGATGTCCGCGAGCTCGAGCGGTTCGAGGACAGCAAGAAAGCCAGCCTCGCCGACGATCGCGACGGCCAGCCGGTCTATCTGGCGCGCAACAGCTGGGATCTCGGCCGGATCCAGGAGGACTTCCCGAAGATCCAGTTCCACAAGACCCGCGAGCGCGCCTAGCCTGCGTGGCCTGGTGCGAGCGCCGCAAGGCCAACCGCTGGATTTCCGTTGCCTCGCACCCGGCACTCAACCGGTGACGACGTTGCGCAGCGGCGCACCACGCAGCCAGCGGTCGAGATTGTCCATGAAGAACCGGGCGTGGCGCAGCTCCCAGTCGACGACGCGATCGCTCATGTGCGGGGTCATCAGCACGTCGTCCCGGGTCCAGAGCGGGCTTCCCGGCGACAGCGGCTCGGCCGCGAACACATCCAGATAGGCACCGGCGATCCGTCCGGTCTGCAAAGCCTCGATCAGCGCCGTCTCGTCGACGACGGCGCCGCGTGATGCGTTCAGGAGGAAGGCCGACGGGCGCATGGCGCGCAGCACCGCGGCGTCGATCAGGTGTCGGGTCTCGGGGACGAGCCGGACATTGACACTGAGGTAGTCGCAACGTCCGGCCACGGCTACGAGATCACCCAGCGGCCGGATCGCGTCGAAGGACGGGTGGGCGACCGGCCGTCGGGCGAGACCGATGACCTCGAGGCCGAGCGCCTTGGCCCGGGCGGCAAGGCTGGTGCCGACGGCCCCGGTCCCGACGATGGCAAGCGTCTGGCCGGCGATCGCGGGAAAGCTCCAGGGCGCCCAACGCCTGGCTTGTTGATCGCGCACGGCCCGGGTGAAGCCGCGATTGAGGGCGACGAGCGCCCCCAGCAGGGTTTCGGCGAGACAGGCGGCGAGCACCCCGGCGCCGTTGGTGAGCGTCGGCCCCGACGCAGTGCCGCCGGTGAAGTGGTCGAAACCCGAGCCACCGACATGGATCCAGAGCACATCCGGCCGATCCCGCAACCGCCCGTGCTCGGCGCGTGGAAAGCCATCGGTCACACAGCTGTAGACGAGGTTGGCCGGATAGGCGGCCGACTGGTCGAGCTCGGCTGCGGAGCGGACCAATCGGTAGTCGAGACCAGGAAAACGGCTGCCGAGCTCGGCCTGCCAGGCATCCGCGTTCTCGTGGGCGACCAGCAGGCGCGGGGCTTCGGGCATCGATCCTGTAGCCTGGAGGATGCCCGGGCTATCGCCCGGCTGGATGCCGGGGTCAAGCGTCCCGGGCGGGGCCGGCGAACAGCTCCGGTGCCTCGGGCTCGCCCCGGTCCTTGGGCGGGAAGGCCGGTTGCGGCATCGCGTAGAACTTGGGCTCGCGGTTGTCGAGGGAGGGCTCGAACGGCAGCCGCATCTGCACTGCCGTGCCGTTCTCCTCGGCTTGGCGCAGCGCGTCCTGCAGCTGCTGGGCGAGCTCCTGGCTCCAGGGCAGGACGTAGGAGCGGGGCTCGACCAGATCGACCATCTGCAACCAAAGATAGATTCCCTGGCCCTCGCGCATCGAGCTGCCGAGGACCGTCGCCTCCTCGGCGTTGGCCTGCCACCATTCGAGATGGACGGGCTTGGGCTTGCTCAGGAGCAGGACCATCGCGGCATAGGCGAGCGGCAGGAACAGGATGGTCGTAAGCAGGGCCGAAAGCTTCGCCCGCAGGCGTCTGGGGGCCCAGATGCTGTGCGTGGCGAGGACGGCGAGGAGGGCAACGGCGACGAAGAACAGCCCGGGGATGTCGCTCATGATGGTTTCCAGTTGCGCAGGGGTCGCTGCAGATTGTGAACGCTGCCGGGCACGAGATCGCCGACCTCGTCGAGCTTGAAGCGAAAGGCGGTGAGCTCCTGGCCCTCGCGTTGAAGCTCTACCTTGCTCGCCAGGATCTGCCGGCCCGATTCCTCGGCCGATTTCTTGACGCTGACGACCACGGTCACCGGCACCGGCAGCTTCCGCTCGGGATTGCGGTAGAGGTGGACGTTCACGGCGTACTCACCTGGCGGGATACCTCGGGAATAGCTGACCTCGTAGTTCATCTCCGTGGCGTCGCCACGCCGGCCGAGATCGTCGCGCAGGAGATTGAAGATGGCCCCGCCCTTGTTCGAATAGCCGACCGGCACATCGCCCGGGGCCTGCACCCAAAGATCGACGTCGGTATCCCACTCGTCGGGCCAGCGTGCCTCGATGATGACGTTGCCGGGCGGCTCCAGGGTGTCCGCGGTCTTGGCGTCCGGCGGGTTGAGGTGCGGCAGGATCATCACCACGATGGCGACGAAGCCGGCAAGGGCGAGGAGGATGACGTCGCGGAAAACCGTGCCGGTCTCGTCCTCCTCGAACGGCTCAAGCCCGCCCATGGCTGGCCTCGGCGCGCTCGACGATCTGCGTCAGAAGATTGACGACGCCGGTTTCCAGGAGGCGGTAGTTGACCATCAGCCAGATATTGAGAACGGCACCGGTCAAGGTCGTATAGAGCGCTACCGCCATGCCTTCGATCAAGGTCGAGACCATCGGCCCGACTGCCGCGATGTCGGAGGCGAGATCGGGGTCGACGCCGGAAAGCGCGATGATGAAACCGAGAACCGTGCCGATCAGGCCGAGAAGGACGAGGGCATTGGCGGTGTGCCGGACCGCGGCGATCCGGTTGGCGAGCTTGAGCTTCAAGGCCGCTGCCAGGTTGCTTCGGCCCTGGCCGTCGCAGCCGACGGTCTGCTCCAGATAGGCCGCGACCCGGGTTCCACGCTTTGGGAATGCGCTCCTGACCGCGTTGAGTTCGACGCTGGTCTGCCAGACCCGTCTGGCACAGATGCCGACGCCGGCGGCGAAAACCACGGCGATCAGCACGACGATCTGTGTCGTATCGGCCACGATCACCGCATCGATGAGGCCGTTCAACCAGGCGACGCCGAGCACCGCCAGGGCGCAGATGTTGAACAGAACGAAGCGCAGGATCAGCAGATACTCGAAGGCCAGCTGATCTGGCAGCTCGCCCGCACGCAGCCGCGCCCAAAAGCCGGGTCGCCTTGGCCGGCTCGTCGCATCCGAGAGAATCGAAGCCATTGAACCCGCTCCATGTCGAGGGTGGTGGGGCCGCAAGCAACCCGACATACGCCCCGAGGACGGCGCAGGCGCGGACGGCGCTACGGCTGGATAATCGATCGGCTCACAACTGGTGACGGCGCAGACTAGACCAAGCTGGTTAACGGCCGGTTAAGGGCATCGCCGCACAACACGCATAAACTTATCAAAATCTAAGGGATCTTTCTACCCACAATTGATTTCGATTCGGCTAAAATACCGAGTATCTGCCCGCCTCCAGGCCTTGGGAATCCGGTCCGAAATACTCCATGCCGGGGTGGATTATCGAGGCGCGCGGCGAGCGCGGCGGCCACCCGAAGGCTCCTTCAATCGGTCCGCGCCGCGTAAACACAGAACTCCCGGGCAGCCTATCGCCTTATGGTTTTGTGATCACAGCGGGCAGCAAAGGCGCAAACCCAGTGATCAAGCGGCTTTGGGGTATTCCGAACCCAAACCTTTCATGATACAGGCCTCCGCACTGTTTTGGGCAAGGGAGTGGGTTGATGACCCTCGATGAATTGAATCAAGCTGTCGCAGAGGCGATCGGCGGCACCAAGGCCAGTGCGGCGAAGTCGGTGCAGGCGGTGCTCGCCAGCATCCAGGATGCGCTTGCCAAGAAAGACAAAGTATCCATCGCCGGCTTCGGCGTCTTCGAGACCGTCGATCGCCCGGCCCGCGACGGTCGCAATCCGCAGACCGGCGAGACCATCAAGATCGCTGCGAGCACGGCGGTAAAGTTCAAGCCCGGCAAGATGTTGCGCGACGCCGTCAACAGCTGAGGGCCAGCCCGTCAGCAGCGCCCGGCGACGGCCGCGAACCGGTCGTGCTCAGTCCTTCACGACGACACAGGCATTGTCCCGACCCCGAAGCACCGCGCCAGCGCGCGGGCTTTCGGGGCGGGACTGCGCTTGTTTTTGTGGCGGTCGTTCGGCGGCCGATGCGTGTGACGTTCCCTCGCCGCCCTTGGCTCTGGCCCGTCGGCCGACGAGCGTTGGTCGGCTGGGCCTTTCTATCTCCGGCTCCCTGTGGTTGGATGCGCCGAAAGCAGCGGGAGTCGCGCGATGACATGGCAGGGCGAAGAGCGGAAACGCGAGCGCATCGAAGCCGTTGTCGCCGAGGTCCGGGGCAAGCTCGCGGCGCACGAGGCCGGCTTGGCGGAGGCCTTCGTCCGCCGCTATTTCCGCGACGTCGCACCGAGCGATGTCCTCGACCGTGAGGTCCTCGACCTCTATGGCACGGCACTTGCGCATCTGCGCAGTGCCGAGCGGCGCGAGCCCGGGCGGGCGAAAGTCCGGGTCTACAATCCGCATCTGCAGCAGCATGGCTGGCAATCGACCCATACCGTCGTCGAGATCATCAATGACGACATGCCCTTTCTGGTCGACAGCGTCGCCATGGAGCTCAGCCGGCACGGCTTCGGGATCCATCTCTCGATCCATCCGATCTTCGCGGTCGTGCGCGACGCCGAGGGCCGGCTGACCGGCATCGCCCAGCGCCGCGACGCGGCAACGGACGCCGTCTTCGAGAGCTTCATGCATGTCGAGATCGACCGGCAGAGCGACCCCGCCGTGCTCGAGGCCCTCGAGCAGGATCTGGCGCGCATTCTCGGCGACGTGCGCCGGGCGGTGCAGGACTGGCGGGCGATGCGCCAGAGCGTCGATCGGGTCATCGCCGATCTCGAGCCCGCATCCCGCCATCTGCCGGCCGAGCAGCTCGACGAGATCAAGGCCTTCCTGACCTGGCTCGCCGACGATCATTTCACCTTTCTGGGCTATGCCGCCTACGACCTCGAGGGCGACGGCGAGGCCGTCATCCTCAGACGGATCGGCGGCAGCGATCTCGGCATCCTGCGCACCGACGAAGGTGCCGCACCGTCCAAGAGCTTTCTGGCGATGCCACTCTCGGCCCGCCTGCGGGCACTCGAGACCCTGCCGGCGATCACCGTCACCAAGGCGAACACCAAGAGCACGGTGCACCGCGCGACCTATCTCGATTTCATCGGCGTCAAGCGCTACGCCGCGGATGGCCGCGTGATCGGCGAGCACCGGATCATGGGGCTGTTCACCTCGGCCGCGTACAACCGCAGCCCGCGTTCGATCCCGCTCCTGCGCCGCAAGTTCGATGCGATCGTCGAGTGCGCCGGCCACCCGCCGGCCAGCCATACCGGCAAGGCGCTGGTCAATATCCTCGAGACCTATCCGCGCGACGAGCTCTTCCAGGCCGACGAGGAAACGCTCTTTTCGATCACGACACAGATCCTGCATCTGCAGGACCGGCAACACATCCGGCTCTTTCTGCGCAAGGACGCCTTCGAGCGCTTCGTCTCCTGCCTCATCTATATCCCGCGCGAGCGCTACAACACGGCCGTGCGCGAACACCTCCAAGGGCTCTTGCTGGCGGCCTTCGGCGGCACCGACAGCGAATTTCAGGCACAAGTCTCGGAATCCCTGCTCGCGCGCATCCTGGTGATCGTCCGCACGCCCAGTGGCCTCCCGGCCGACATCCAGATCGAAACCCTCGAGAACGAGATCAAGGAGCTGGCCCAGACCTGGGCCGACCGGACGCATGCCGCCTTGCTGGAGGCGGCGGGCGAAGAGGAAGGCAATCGGCTGTTCCGCGAGTTCGGCCGGGCCATCCCCTTGGCCTATCAGGAGCGCGTCGCCCCGCGCGCCGCCGTGCCGGACATCTACGTGCTCGATCGCCTGCAGCGACGCGCTGACGACTCCCTCGGCATGAGCCTCTATCGCAAGCTCGAGGACCAGCCGGAGATCGTCCGCTTCAAGCTCATCCGCCCCAACCTGCCGCTCTACCTCTCCGACGCCTTGCCGATCCTCGAGAACATGGGGCTGCGGATTCTCTACGAGGAACCGCACCGGATCCGCACCGCCAAAGGTGCGGTCTTCTCGATGCACGATTTCACCATGCGGGTCACCAATGGCGTGGCGGTCGACGTCGATGCCCGCCACGCCGGCTTCCAGGAGGCGTTCGAGCGGACCTGGTCGGGTGCCGTCGAGAATGACGGGTTCAATCGCCTGGTGCTCGCCGCCGGGCTCGATGCCGCCGACATCGTCGTGCTGCGGGCCTACTGCAAATACATCCTGCAGCTCGGCTCGCCCTTCAGCCAGAGCTATATCGAGGACACCTTCACCTCGAACATCGCTCTCGCGGCCGATCTCGTGGCCCTCTTCAACGCGCGCTTCGATCCGGCCTTCGAAGGCGACCGTGCAGCCGAGACGACGGCGCTCGAAGAACGCATCGAAGCCGGCCTCGACAAGGTGGCGATCCTCGACGAGGACCGCATCCTCCGACGCTATCTCGGCCTGATCAAGGCGACGCTGCGCACCAACGCGTTCCAGCGGCGAGAGGACGGCTCGGCCAAAGAGTACCTCTCGTTCAAGGTCGATCCCGCCCTCGTGCCCAACATGCCGCTGCCACGGCCGGCCTTCGAGATCTTCGTCTACTCACCCTCGGTCGAAGGCGTGCACCTGCGAGGCGGCAAGGTCGCCCGCGGCGGCTTGCGCTGGTCGGACCGGCGCGAGGATTTCCGCACCGAGATCCTGGGCCTGATGAAGGCGCAGATGGTCAAGAACGGGGTGATCGTGCCGGTCGGGGCCAAGGGCGGCTTCTTCGTCAAGCGGCCGCCGGAGGGCGGCGACCGGCAAGCCCAAGTCGACGAGGCGATCCGCTGCTACCGGATGTTCCTCTCGGGTCTTTTGGACATCACCGACAACCAGCTCAAGGGGGCGATCGTCCCACCCCCCGACGTCGTCCGCTACGACGACGACGATCCCTATCTCGTGGTCGCGGCCGACAAGGGGACGGCGACCTTCTCGGACATCGCCAACGAGGTCAGCCGAACTTATGGCTTCTGGCTCGACGATGCCTTCGCCTCGGGTGGTTCTGCCGGCTACGACCACAAGGGCATGGGCATCACCGCCAAGGGGGCGTGGGAATCGGTCAAGCGGCATTTCCGCGAGCTCGGCCTGGACCCCGCGGTCGACACCTTCACCGTCATCGGCATCGGCGACATGTCGGGCGACGTCTTCGGCAACGGCATGCTGCTCTCGGACAGGATCAAGCTCTTGGCCGCCTTCGACCACCGCGACATCCTGCTCGATCCGAACCCCGATCCCGCGGTCTCGTTCAAGGAACGCCAGCGCCTCTTCGCCCTGCCCCGCTCGTCCTGGCAGGACTGCGACAAGTCGCTCTTGAGCCCGGGCGGGCAGATCGTCTCGCGCAAGGCCAAGTCGATCACCGTCTCGCCCGAGGTCAAGGCCGCCCTCGCGCTGGACAGCGACACCTGGTCGCCGACCGAGCTGATCAACGCCATCCTCAGGGCACCGGTCGATCTCTGGTGGAACGGCGGCATCGGCACCTATGTCAAGGCGAGCCACGAAACCCACCACGATGCCCAGGACCGCAGCAACGACGCCCTGCGCATCGACGCGAAGCAGCTGCGCTGCCGGGTGCTCGCCGAAGGTGGCAATCTCGGCATGACCCAAGGCGCCCGGATCGAGGCGAGCCTCAATGGCGTTCGCCTGAATACCGACTTCATCGACAACTCGGCCGGCGTCGACTGCTCGGACCACGAGGTCAACATCAAGATCCTCCTGGGCGAGGTGATGGCCGCTGGCGACCTTACCCTCAAGCAACGCGATCTGCTGCTCGCCGAGATGACCGACGAGGTGGCCGAGCTCTGCCTGCGCAACAACAGTCTGCAGAACCTCGCCCTGAGCCTCATCGAGTCCCGTGCCGTGGATGTCGTCGAGGCCCAGTCCCGGCTGATGCGCAAGCTCGAACGGGAGGGCCGGCTCAACCGGGAGATCGAGGAGCTGCCGGAGGATGCGACGCTCGCCGAGCGCCGCCGCGCCGGCCGCGGCCTGACCCGCCCCGAGGCCGCCGTGCTCCTCGCCTACGCCAAGACCACGCTCTACACCGACGTGCTCGCCACCGACCTGCCGGACCGGCCCTATTTCGCGGGCGACCTCGCCAAGTATTTCCCGCGACCACTGCGTCGGCGCGTTGCCAACGAGATCGCCAGCCATCGCCTGCGCCGCGAGATCGTCGCGACCTGGCTCGCCAACAGTGTGGTCAATCGCGGCCTCGACATTTTCGTCACCGAGCTCGAGGACGAGACGGGGGCTGGCATGGGCGATATCTGCCTCGGCTACGTCATCACCCGCGACGCCTTCAAGCTCCTGCCGCTCTGGTCGGCGATCGAGGCGCTCCCGCTCGATGTGCCGGCGAGCCTGCAGATCGAGATGCTGAGTAGTGCCCGGGAAACCCTGGTTCGCGGCACGCGGTGGTTTCTCGCCCACACGCCGCGGCCGATACGGATCGGCCGGACGGTCGCCGCCTTCGCCCCGGCGATCGAGAAGCTGCAGGCAGCACTCGAGGAAACCCTCTCGGCAAACCAGGCCACCATGCTCGCCGGCGCGGTCGCGGGCCATGTCGATGCCGGGGTCGACCGCGACCTCGCCCGGCAGGTGGCGGCCTTGCCCCATTTGCTCGCCGCCTGCGACATCGTCACCGTGGCCCGCGAGCTGGAGGGCGGCATCCTACCGCCTACGGTAGCCGAGGCGATGCCGGTCGTCCCCGCTGCCGAGGACACCGATCCGGGTGACAGCAGCGACGGTCTGGATCCGCTGCCCGTGGCCCGCCTCTACTTCGCGCTCGCCGAGGGCCTGGATCTGAGCTTGCTGCTTGGCCGGCTGCGCGGGGCGCCGATCCGCAGCCGCTGGGACCGAATGGCGCTTTCGGGTCTGGAAGACGAGCTCGCGATGGCGCTGCGGGCGCTGACCGTCGCTGCCTGGCATGCCGGCATCCGCGCGGCGACCCCGGTGGAGGCGGCGAGCCGGATCGACGAGTGGCTCGGCGCCAATCTCGCGGGGCTCGATCGATACCGCGATCTCCTGTCCGAGATCGCGGACGCGAGCGAGCCGGATCTCGCCATGCTGAGCGTCGTGGTCAACAGCGCCGGCAAGCTGCTCCGCAATGTCGTACTTGCCGCCGCCTGACTCCGCCCCTAAATGTGAGTGATTGGTGACGCCATAGTGACCGCTGCCGACCTCAGCGCGTGGCAGCATCGAAGCACCGACCAAAACCGATGATCGCCAGCAACGAGCGCCGCTCGGACGAGGAAACCTTCATGCCGCAATCGAATGCCGTCACGGAGAACGAGGTCTTCTTCAAGCACTGGTTGCGGTCGCCCAAGTCGATGGGCTCGATCATTCCGTCCTCGAGCTATCTCGCCAAAGCGCTGGCTGCCGAGGTCGTCTGGGAGCCGGGGTCGCACGTCATCGAGCTCGGCGGCGGCACTGGCGCGATCACGCAGGGTCTGCTGGAACGGGGCGTTCCGGCATCAAATCTCCTGGTGATCGAGCTGGAGACCAACCTCTACAACTACCTGACGCACCGCTATCCCGACGTCACCGTCGTTCAGGGCGATGCCACCCGGCTCGACGAGATCGTCGCCCGCTTGCCGATCGAGCGGGTCTCGACGGTCATCTCCGGCCTGCCGATGGTCAATATGCCTGCCGGCTTCAAGCGTGCGATCATCGATCAGGCGTTCGCGGTGATGCCCGAGGGCCACGCGATGCTCCAGTACACCTACTCGCCATTGGCGCCGGTCCCCGTCGAGGAGCTCAATCTCGAGGCCGAACTGGTGCGCTACGTGCTGCGCAACTTCCCCCCTGCCGCGGTCTGGCGCTATCGACGCCGGACGAGCTGAGCCGCCGCACAATCGGTTGGGGCTCGGCATCAACGGCAAGGCTCACTGGATCGTGATCAGGCTCGGGTAGCACTCTTTCTGGCTCGGTGAACCTTCATGAGCCTTGGCTTTTGCGTGATGCTCCAATCGGGCTAATATGTCGGTGAGAATGTGTGAGTAGTCCATATGGGCGAGGGAGAAATCCGCGAGATGCGCGCCCGTCTGCGAGGTGAGCTCAAACCAAGGGAGCAGCGGGCTGCAGCCGGTGAGGCGTTCGGCAGCTTGACGGCCGCCCTTTTTGGACTTGTCGAGCGAACCGGCTGGCGGCGCGCCACCCTGTTCTGCTCGGTTGGCGTCACCCTCGTCGCGCTTGCCATGACGGTGGCCCTCGATCTTCTGGTCAACGGCTGGTCCGGCCCGATGCACCAGCATCTCTTCGCCGCCGCGGCCATCGCCCTGCTCGTCGCCGCCCCCTGCCTCGCGATCGCCCTTCGGCTGGTCGAGCAGCTCGGTCGTACACGGGCACGGCTCCTGGTCGAGGTCGACCGGCGGCTCGTGGCCGAGCAGCAATTGCGCCGCCTCGCGACCACCGATGATCTCACCGGGCTCAACAACCGGCGGCACTTCGTCGAGCGTGCCCGTGACGCCATTGCCGTGGCCCGCCGCTATGGCCAGTGGTGCAGCCTTGCCATCATCGACATCGACCGCTTCAAGCAGGTCAACGACGAGCGCGGGCACCAGGCCGGTGATCGAGCCCTCGTCACGCTGGCCGCGGTGCTGAAGGCCAATCTCCGCGCCAGCGATGTCGCTGGCCGCTTCGGTGGTGACGAGTTCGTCGCGCTGATGCCACTCACCGACCCCGAAGCCGCCCGGGCCGCCGCCGAGCGGATGCGTCGCGCGGTGCACGAGGATGCTGCCGCCACCGGGCTCACCGTCAGCATCGGCGTCGCCTCGACGAGAGGCGAGCGGGCGTCGCTCGAGGAACTGATGGCGCGCGCCGACCAGGCCCTCTACGAGGCCAAGCGCCATGGCCGCGATCGGGTCAGCGCCTTTGCCTGAGAGCTTGCCGCCGGCAGCTCGCCCGGCTATCGCTGCGGCTTCGCCTTGCCCTGCAGCACCTCGACCGGCACACCCAGGGCGCGCGCCAGACTGACCTCGCCCGAGCCGCGGCGGAGCGGCTTTGGCTGGCTCGCATGCGGCTTCCAGCCGGTCATCGTGACAATATCGAAGCGCGCCCTGACCCTGCCGTCGGGATCCGCGTAGCGGTTGCGATAGAGCGCGGCGAAACGGGCCAGGACCGCGCGCCCGAGCGGTGTCCGGGCACCCTCGACGAGCGCCTGCGCCTCGGCCATCGCGCGCAGCTCGAAGAGCAGCTGCAGTGGCTCCGCATAGCGCACCGTCAAGTGCTCGACATCGGTCACGGGCAAGGCGAGCCCGGCCCGCTGCAACAACGCGCCCGCATCCTTGACATCCAGCATGGGCGAGACCCGGGGCCCGGCACCTCCTGTCACCTCGAGTTCGGCCGCCATCAGGCACTCCCGCAGCTCGGCCAGCGTCTCGCCACCGGGCAGGGCCGCGAGAAAGAGCCCGTCCGGTGCGAGGCTTTGGCGGATCTGCACCAAGAGCCCGGGCAGATCGTTGACCCAATGCAGGCTCAACGCACTCATGACGGCCGTGAAACTGTCCGCGGCAAACGGCAAGAGCTCCTCGTCGACCAGCACATCAGGATCGACCGGCACATGCGGCCGGCCGAGCTCGTCGGCCGTCACCACCCACTCCACCCCGGGGCGTTGCCGCAGTGCTGTCGCGAGCGCACCGTCCTGGGCCCCGAGAACCAGGACGCGGCCGAGCGGCCGGCGGATATCGTCGAGCCGATCCAAAAGACGGTCCTCGATCACGCGTCTGAGAAAATCCGGCCCGCCGGCGAAGCGCCGGCGGCGCTGGCGATGGCGCGCACGATCGAAGATCAGGACTGGTGCTCTCATGGCGCTGAACGTGGGCCGGGCGCGCGGCCGAGGCAAGGCCGCAGCCCTGGGGCTGCGAACAGTTCTGACATCAGGGGTCAGGCGCCCGGCGTTTGCGCCATCTGCTCCGGCAGCCAGGTGGCGAGCCCGGGAAAGGCCACGAGCAGGACCACCATCAGCACGAGCAGCAGGAAGAAGGGCAGGGCGGTTTTCGCGACATAGAGGATGTCGTGCCCGGTGATGCCCTGCATGACGAAGAGGTTGAAGCCGACCGGCGGCGTGATCTGCGCCATCTCGACCACCACCACGACGAAGATGCCGAACCAGATCATGTCGATCCCGGCGAGCCTGACCATCGGCTCGACCACGGCCATGGTGAGCACCACGGCACTGATGCCGTCGAGAAAGCAGCCGACGATGATGTAGAAGACGGTCAGGGCCGCGATCAGCATGATGGGCGAAAGCTCGAGATGGGCGATCCATTCGGCCAGGGCCCGGGGCAGTCCGGTAAAGCCCATCGAGAGCGAGAGAAACGCCGCCCCCATCAGGATGAAGGCGATCATGCAGGAGGTGCGCACCGCACCCATCAGGCTGGCGGTGAAGCTCTCCCGATTGAGCGAGCCCTGCAGCCAGGCGAGCAGCAGAGCGCCCACCACGCCGAAGCTCGCGGCCTCGGTCGCGGTCGCGAGCCCGGTATAGATGGCCCCCAGGACCGCGATGATGAGACCGAGGATCGGCAACAGCCCGCCGCTCTGCCGGACCTTCAGCGCGAACGGCAGCCGATCCGCGTCGGCCGCCGGGATCTGGTCCTTGTGCCAGAGCGACCAGAGGGCGACGTAGCCCATGAAGAGGCCGGCCACCGTGAGGCCCGGGATGACGCCCGCGATGAACAGCTTGCTGATCGATTCGTTGATCGTGACCCCGTAGACGATGAGGATCAGCGATGGCGGGATCATGAGGCCGAGCGTGCCGGCACCGGCCAGCGTGCCGATGATCATCGGCTCGGGATAGCCGCGCCGCCGGAGTTCCGGGATCGACATCTTGCCGACCGTGGTCATGGTCGCAGCCGAGCTGCCCGAGACCGCTGCAAAGACCGTGCAGCCGACCACATTGGTATGCAGGAGCCGCCCAGGCCAATTGACCAGCCAGGGGGCGAGACCCTTGAACATGTCCTCGGAAAGCCGGGTCCGAAACAGGATTTCGCCCATCCAGATGAAGAGCGGCAGAGCGGTGAGCGTCCAGGACGAGGACGACCGCCAGATGGTCGTGATCATCGCATCGCCCGCGGGCCGGGCCGTGAACAGCTCCATGCCGACCACGGCGACGCCGAGCAGGGCAAGGGCCACCCAGACGCCGCTGCCGAGCAGCAGGAAGAGCACGAAGAGAAAGATGCCGGTCAGCGCGAACCCGTCCATGCCGCAGCACCCCTTCTTCGCCGTGCCCGTCCGCTCACCCGGACGTTAGCGGCAATACCGGGTAGCGGGAAGCGGTCAGCGGACGACGAAGACCGAGCAATCGGCGTGCAGCACCACGGTCGCGGCGTTGGACTCGTCGACCGTCTCGCCGGCGTGCGGCCCGTGGGTGCCCATGACGATCAGGTCGACAGCCAGCTCCTTGGCCGCATTGCAGATCTCGCGGTCCGGCTCACCCCAGTCGGCGCGCAGGTGGAGTTCGGTCGCGACATCCGGCGGCAGCCGCTCGCCGACCACGGCCTCGAGCGCCGGCATATGGATATCGACAAAATCGAGTGGGGCGCTCTCGACCGGCGGTGCCACCCAGACGACCGCGATGGTGGCCGCATATTTCCGTGCCAGATCGACCGCCGCATCGATCGCCGGCTGCCAGACCTCGGCGGTGGTGGGATCGATCGGCAGCAGAATACGTTTCAGCATCGGGCACTCTCTTCGCGGTCGCATCGTTCTCGACGATCATGCACGAAGCCCCGCCGAACGCCAATCGCCGAACGCCTCACGCCCGAAGGGCCGTGTTCTCCGGATCGTAAGGGCACTCGGCGATGATCCGCGCCGGCCGCAGCTGATCGAGCACCCGCACCCGGCACTCCCGCCCGATCTCGGCAAAGTCGCTTTTCACGTAGCCCAGCATCAGGGATTTCTGCACGTGATGGCCGAAGCCACCTGCCGTGCCACGCCCGACGACCTCGCCATCCATCAAGACCGGCTCGTTGCCGAAGGGATCGGCGTCGTCCGCCTCGATCTCGATCGTGCAGAACCGGTTGGGGATGCCGGCCTCGAGCTGCCGGGTGAGCGCGTCCTTGCCGACAAAGGGCCCCTCCTGCAGCCGCACGAAGCGATCGAGACCGGCCTCGAGCACCGAGTTCTCGGCGTTCAGATCCGTGCCCCAGAGCCGGTAGGACTTCTCCAGCCGCATGGAATCCATGGCCCTTATGCCGACATGGCCGATCTCGAACTCCCGGCCGGCCGCCATCAGCGCCTCGAAGAGGTTGAGCTGGTATTCGATCGGGTGATGCAGCTCCCAGCCGAGCGAGCCCACGAAATTGACCCTGAGCGCCCGCACGGCCGGGCAGAACCCGACGGGGATGTCCCGGACCGTCAACCAGGGAAAGGCCGCGTTCGAGACATCCGCATCGGCGAGCTTTTCCAGCACCTTCCTGGCGTGCGGCCCGGCGAGCACGAAGACCCCGTATTGCGTCGTCACGTCCTGGACGATCACCGAGCCGTCCCGCGGCATGGTTTTGGTGAGAAAGTCCCAGTCGTAATCGTGCCCGGCGCCCGGACCCACCAGGTAGAAGCGCTCGCCGTATAGCCCGTCCGGCAGCCGCGCGATGGTGAATTCCGAGCGCACCGAGCCCGACGCGTTCAAAGCGTGGCAGAGATTGATCCGGCCGACGTTCTTCGGGATGGCGTTCGCCACCATGCGGTCGAGCCAGGCCCGCG
This sequence comes from Geminicoccaceae bacterium, assembly GCA_036796215.1. Classification (GTDB taxonomy): domain Bacteria; phylum Pseudomonadota; class Alphaproteobacteria; order Geminicoccales; family Geminicoccaceae; genus SLRI01. The sequence continues at coordinate 8,693 of DAIRDJ010000039.1, read as the reverse complement.
CCCCCGGCCCCTCGACCGTGTACTTGGCAAAGGAGCTCAGCTCCATGAGCCCGACCCGCTCGCGCATCGTCCGCACCTCGTTCGCAACGTGCGCAAACCAGTTGGAGCGGCGGAACGAATAGACGTCACGGGCCTCGACGCCCGCAGGCGCGAACCAGTTGGGCCGCTCCCAGCCGAAGCGCTGGCCGAACACCGCGCCCGCCTCCTTCAGCTTCTCGTAGACCGGCGGCGCCTTGGCCGGCCTGCAGGCCGGGCGCTCCTCCATCGGATAATGGGTGATGAAAACGTGCTCGTAGGCCTCTTCGTTCTTCAACTTGGCGAAGTGCTTCGCGACCACCCCGAAGCGCCTGGGATCGACGCCGATCATGTCGACCGTGGGCTCGCCGTCGACGATCCAGTTGGCGAGCTGCCAGCCGGCCCCGCCGGCGGCCGTGACGCCGAAGCTGTGGCCCTCCGAGACCCAGAAATTCGGCAACCCGAAGGCCGGACCGACCATCGGGTTGCCGTCCGGCGTATAGGCGATCGGGCCGTTGATGATGTCCTTGATCCCGGCCTTCTCGAAGGACGGCACGCGGTTCATGCAGGCCTCGACATGCGGCATCAGCCGCTCGAGATCGCCGGGGAAAAGGTCCTTCTCGAAGGTCGGCGGCACCCCGTCGACGAAGCAGGCCGGCGCATGCTTCTCGTAGGGGCCCAAGATCCAGCCCAGCCGCTCCTCGCGGAAATAGTACTGCGCGTCACTCTCGCGCAGGATCGGCAGCTCCTTGTTGCCGGCCTCGCGATAGGCCTTCAGCTCGGGGTCGACGTCAGTGACGATGTATTGATGCTCGACCGGGATGACCGGGATCTCGAGCCCGACCATCCTGGCCGTGGTGCGCGCGTAGTTGCCGGTCGCCGAGACCACGTGCTCAGAGCGGATGTCGCCCGCCGTGGTCTTGACCACCCACTCGTTGTTGTCGCGCTCGATGCCGGTGACCGCCACCCGCTGCACGATCTCGGCCCCGGCCATCCGCGCCCCCTTGGCGAGCGCCATGGTGACGTCGACCGGAGCGATATGGCCGTCGGTCGGGTGGAAGAGCGCACCCACCAGCCCCTCGGGATTGACCAGGGGCCAGAGCTGCTTGATCTCGTCGACGCCGATCAGGTGACACTCGACGCCGATGGTCTCGGCCGTGCACTGGTAGTTGCGGTACTCGTCCATCCGGTCGCGATTGGTGGCGAGCCGGAGATTGCCGCAGACGTGAAAGCTTACATCCTGGCCGGTCTCGGCCTCGAGCGTCTTGTAGAGCTCGACCGAGTACTGGTGCAGCTGGCCCACCGAATAGGACATGTTGAAGAGCGGCAGGAGCCCTGCGGCATGCCAGGTCGAGCCGGCCGTGAGCTCGGTCCGCTCGAGCAGCACACAGTCCGACCAGCCCTTCTTCGCCAGATGATAGAGCGTCGAGACACCCACCACCCCGCCGCCGATCACCACCACCCGAGCCGTCGTCCGCATCGCACCCGTCCTTTCCAACCGCATTCGGCAGGCTCTAGCAACTCGAGGGCCGCCACGGACGCGCCTGGGCGACAGCGACAAGCCCGAGAGCGACACCACCGCTTGGCAGCCGGCCGCCGCCAGCGCATAAGGGAGGGCCACATCCGCCACCATGCTGCTGCCGCCCATGTCGAAGACACCGCATCTCGCCGCTGCCATCCTCACCTTCGGCCTGCTGCTGCCGGTGCAAGGCCGAACGGACGAGCACCAGATCGCGAGCCGGATCACCGAGGTGATGGTGCAGCTCGATCGGGCCCTGGCCGTCCGCCAGGCCGAGCCCACGCTCGTGTCCGGGCCGCAGACCCTGGTCTTTGCCGACCTGCCGGTGGCCCTCGATCCATCCAGCCTGCGGATCGAAACCGCCACCCCGGGCGTCGAGATCGATCGCCCGGTGCTGCGCGAGGTGGAGAGCACCCGCCCCGTCAGCCCCGCCGCACGACGCATCACCGAGGCACTCGAGCGGCTGCAGCGCCAGCGCCGGATCGAGCGCGACAGCATCGCCGTGCAGGAGCTCATTCTCGACGTGCTCCGGCAGTCGCAGATCAGCGTCGAGCCCGGCGATCTGGCGCGGCTCGGCGATGCCAGCAGCCTCTTCAGCCTGATCGAAACGCGCAGCAAGGAGGCCCTGCACGCGATCCGCACGGCCGAACACAGCATCGACCAGCTCGATGCCGAGATCGATCGCCAAAAGCGCGAGCTCGCCCGGCTCGGCGAGGACCCGATGCGCCAGCTCGAGCTCAGCCTGAGGGTCACGGCGGCGACCGCCGGACCCGCCGCACTGACCCTGAGCTACGCCGTTCGCGGCGCCGGTTTCGCGCCGAGTGCCGAAGCCCGGCTCGATGCGGCGGCCGCCAGGATCGAGCTCACGGCCTCGGCCGAGGTGAGCCAGCGCACCGGCGAGGACTGGACCGAGGTAAGCCTCGCCCTCTCGACGGCGACACCGCACTGGCAGACCGCGGCACCGCCGACCGATACCTGGTATATCGACATTCGCCGCGACGAGGAGCGCCCCACGGCCCGGCTGGAGGCGGCAGGTCCGTCGGCGCCGATGGCAATGTCGGCCATGGCCGACGTGACGCTCGACGACACCGCCTTCGATGTCGTCTACCGACTGGCCGAGCCACAAACCGTCACGGCCGACGGCACCCGACAGCAGGTACGGATCACGAGCGAGAGCCTGCCCGCCGAGCTCGTCTGGCGCAGCGTGCCGGCCATGGACGACGGCACCTACCTCACCGCCGCCTTCACGTACACCGGCCAGGCGCCGATCCTGCCCGGGCCGGTCTTCCTCCATCGCGACGGCCAGGCGATCGGCGAGACCCACCTCGCCGGCCTGCAACCCGGCGAGGAGCTCGAGCTCGGCTTCGGCGTCGATCCCGCGATTGCCGTCGAGCGCCGCCTCCTGACCGACCTTCGCGCACAATCCGGCCTCATCGGCACCACCCGAAGACACCAGCGCCGCTATGCCATCGAGGCCACCAACCGGCGCAGCGAGCCCGTCACCCTCGAGTTCATCGACCGTCTGCCGGTAGCGCGCGACAGCCGGATCACGGTCGAGCTCGCTGCCGAGACCACGCCACCGACGACGACCGAGCACGACGGCGACCAGGGTGTCCTCGCCTGGCGGCGCGTGCTCGAGCCCGGCGAGACCACCACCATCACCTTCGCCTACACCATCCGCCACCCGGCCGATCTCGACGTCACCGGCTTCTAGAGCAGATTCCGTTCGCTTGCGCTCACTCCAACCGCTCTAGTCCCTTGTTTTGCCGCATTTTCCGACTCGCCGGCTGGTTCCAGCCGGCTTGAAAAATGCTCTAGCCGACCAAGGGCGCAAGGCCGCCAAGGCTCAGATCGCGCTCGTCCGCCGTTAGGCGAACGTTAACCTTATTGCTTCTTAATGCTCGGCCATGAACCCCGGTCGAGCACGGCGCTGCCGTCCGACCACCAGCCGGTTGGAGGTCCCATGGCGCGCGTTCTGGTCGTCGACGACGACGAGCTTCTGGTCGAACTCGTCACCTTCACCCTCGAAAGCCACGGTCACGACGTCCTCACTGCCGAGGACGGCACGGAAGCGATCGAGATCGCCACGCGCGAGAAGCCCGACGTCGTCGTGCTCGATGGCATGATGCCGGGCGCCGACGGGCTCGATGTGCTCCGCCAGCTCAGGCGCGAGACCGGCATGACGCTGCCGGTCATCATGCTGAGTGCCAGAAAGCAGGAGCGCGACGTGGTCGGTGGCCTCGCCGAGGGGGCCAATGACTACCTGGTGAAGCCGTTCATGCCCGAGGAGCTGGCGGTGCGCATCCAAAAGGTCCTGCGTGTACCCGCATGATCACGCACCCGTCTCCTTCCCCCTATCGCTCGCACAAGCTCGCCGGTCGGGTCACGGCGGCCGCCGTGACGCTACTCCTCGGCACGGCTCTCTTGACCACGGTCTTCCTGGTGACCCGCCCGGCAGCCGCCGAGACGACGGCAGCGAACCTCGAGCGACTGCAGGAGTTGCGCGCCCAGAACGCGTTCGAGGCGGCCCTCGCCATGGCCGAAACCCTGCTTCTGCAAGCGCCCGCCGACGCCGATCTCCTGTTGATCAAGGGCCAGCTCCAGGGCTTTCTCGGCGAGCACGAGGCCGCGATGGCAACGCTCGACGCGGCTGCCGCGCTGGCCCCGGATTACCTCGACATCCGCCTGATGCAGGCCCGGGTGCAGCTCTTCGCCGAAGCACCGGAGGCGGCGTTCGCGATCCTGGAGCCCGTGGTGCCGCCCGAGCTCGAGCGTGTGGATGCGCAGTTGCTGCTCGGCCGGGTGGCCTTGCTCGCCGGTGAGCCCGAGACGGCAGAGCGCGCCTTCGCCCGGGCCGCCGAGCTGTCGCCGGAGAACGGCAATGCCTGGCTCGGCCTCGGTGAGGCGGCCTTGGAGACGGGCAGCGTCACGCGCGCCCAGCTCAATTTCGAGCGCGCCCTCGAGGTGCCCGATACCGCACCCGTGGCGCGCGAGCGGCTCGACGCCATGGCCGAGACCGGCAGGCGCTTCGAGCTCACGACGGACCTTTCCGCGAGCCGCTTCAACAACGAGTCCGACAATTGGTACGAGGGCAGCATGGCGCTGGCCTGGCGCATCGACGACCGCCATCAGCTGACGGGTGGCTTGGCCGTCGCCAATCGCTTCGATCTGACCGACGTGCAAGTCGGTCTCGGCTGGAATGCGCGGATCGACGACGACAGTGGCTACCTGCTGGGTGCCGCCGTGTCGCCTGGCGCCGATTTCCTGCCGAGCTGGCTCTTCCGTGCCGGCTACGACCACCGGCTCTACGACATCGGCGGCCGGGAGATCGCCCCCGGGCTCGATCTCGGCACCGGCATCGGCTTCATCGAAGGCTCGCTCGCCAACTACGACGATGGCCTCGTCCAGGGCTTCGAGGCCGGCATCGTGCAATATGCCTGGCAGGGCCGCGCCTGGCTCACCGCCAAGGGCGGCGGCAGCTTCGGCACGGGCGGCGCGTTCGACCCGAGCTTCGGGCTTCGCCTCGACCTGCAGGCGACGCCGGATACCCGCGTCTTTGCCGGCTTCGGCCAGGCCTTCGACAACAGTGGCCAGGGCACCGGCACGACCCTGAGCTATTTCACCGGCATCGATCACATGCTCACCGACCGGCTCGGGATCATCGGCACGCTGGCGCTCGAGGATCGTGAGAACGGGGTGCGGCGGACCACGGTCGCCATCGGCATGCGCGTGAGGTTCTGAGATGTTCGGCCTCGCCTCCTTCGATGTCGTCATGCGGCTGATCTGGCAGGCCACGCTCGTGCTGGTCGCGACAGGTCTGGTGCTGATGGCCGGCCTCGTGCTCCGCCGCCTGCTCGAGGAGTGGCGCGACGCCCGACACCGGCCCGCCCGCGAGCAGCTGCGCAAGTCGCTGCTGGCGAGCCTCAATGGTCCGGCCGGCAACACGCCGGCCCCGCCGCCGGGTCTGCCCATCGCGGAGACCGCGCGGCTCGTCGACGAGCTCGCCCAGATCGTCCGCGGTGACGCAAGGCAACGGCTCGCGGCCTTCGCCGTCGAGGCCGGCGTCGAGCGTCACTGGCTGAGGCGCCTCGGCTTTAGGCTGACACCCTACCGGCTCGAAGCCGCCCGCTGCCTCGCCTTCTTGGCGACCGAGCAGAGCCGGAGTGCGCTCGCGGCCTGCCTCGAGCACAAGAGCCAGCGCCTCCAGCTCGCCGCCGCCGAGGCGCTGGCTCATGATCCGAGGCTCGCAGCCGGCCTCGCTGCTCGCTTCGCCGCCGAGCCTTCGGCCAGCGGCCGCCACGCCAGCCGCTTCTGGCATCGCCTCGCCACAGTGGCACCAGACACCCTGGTCGAGCGCCTCGGTGCCGCCGACCTGCCGCCCGAGCTCGCCGTCCGCTTCGTCGAGGCCTTGGGCGATGCCGGTCATGGTGCAGCCGCCGCCGGCATCGAGGCCCTGATCGGCCGTCATGGCGAGGCCCTGGATGGGGCCGCCCTCGCCGCCCTCGACCGGCTCAAGCACCCTTTGGTGATGCGCGCCGCCCGCACGCTCGCAGCCGCAGCGGCGCCAGAGAGTCGGCGGGCGGCCGTGGCGGTGCTGGCCCGACGTGCCCGGGCCAAGGACCTCGAGATCGTTCAGACCCTGGCCGCCGATCCGGTCACCGACATCGCGATTGCCGCCAAGGCCATCCGCGCCCGCCTCGCGGCTCCGGCCGCCCTTGGAGCCCAACCCGCATGATCGCCGAGCCGCCCTTCTTCGATGTCGTGGCCTATACGATCTCCATCCTCGTGATCGTCGTCAGCATGGCGCAAAACATCCTCTATCTCGTGCTGCTGCTGATCGCCGTTGGCGTCATGTCCGGCCGGCCGCAGGTGCGGCAGAGCCGCGCCTTGTGGAACGGTGTGGTGGATGCCGCACCACCCGTGAGCATCATTGTCCCGGCCTATAACGAGGCCGCCACCATCGCCGACAGCCTGCGCTCACTCCTCGCCCTGGAATACCCGGATTTCCGCGTCGTCGTCGTCAATGACGGCTCGACCGACACCACGCTCGAGGTGTTGATCGAGGCTTTCGGGCTGGAGGCGAAGCCGATCGAGCGGATCTCGCCGCTCGACCATGCGCCCTTGCGCGGTCTCTACCGGTCGCAGCGGCACGCCAATCTCGTCGTGCTGGACAAGGCAAACAGCGGCAAGGCCGACGCGCTCAACGCCGGCCTCGGCCAGGTCACCACCGAGCTTTTCTGCGCCGTCGACGCCGACAGTCTCCTGGAAGCCGATGGTCTCCTGCGCGTCGTCCAGCCGTTCATCGAGGACCCAGAACGGGTCGTCGCCGTGGGCGGCACGGTCCGGGTGGCCAACGGCTGCGGCGTACGCGCCGGCCGGGTCCGCAGTGTGGCCCTGCCGAAGAAGCTGCTGCCGATGCTGCAGACCGTGGAGTATCTGCGCGCCTTCATGATGGCGCGGCTCGCCTGGGGCAGGCTCGGCTGCCTGATGATCGTCTCGGGTGCCTTCGGCCTCTTTCGCCGCGACGTCGTGATCGAGCTCGGCGGCTACAGCACCAAGACCGTGGGCGAGGATCTGGAGCTCGTCATCCGTCTGCACCGCCACGCTCGGGAAGCTGGTCGCGACTACCGGATCGAGTTCGTGCCCGAGCCCGTCTGCTGGACCCAGGTCCCGGAAACCTTGAGCGTGCTGGCCCGGCAGCGGCAGCGCTGGCAGCGCGGGGCGCTCGAGAGCTTCTTCACCCACCAGGACATGCTGATCAAGCGCCGCTACGGCAGGGTCGGCCGGCTGGGCCTCGGCCACATCCTCCTGCTCGACGTGGTCACCCCGATCATCGAGGTGATCGGCTACATCCTCCTGCCTTTCTTCTGGCTGGCCGGCACGATCAACACCGAGTTCTTCCTGGCTTATCTCGCGATGACCTTCGCCTTCGGCGTCTTCATCTCGGTGGCCTCACTGATCCTCGAGGAATTCGAGCGTCGCCGGGTGCCGCGTGCGGTCGACCTCGTGCGCCTGACCATCGCCGCGATTATCGAGAACTTCGGCTACCGGCAGCTCGCCAATCTCTGGCGCATCCAGGGCCACTGGCACTATTGGCGGGGTGCGGCGCACTGGGGCAAGCAGACCCGGACCGAGTTCGCCACCGCCTGACCCGGTCAGACGTCCGATCGGGTCAGGGAGCAGGCGGCACCAGCTCCTTCACCTCGACCCAGCGCCGCTCGCGGGCCGAGAGGAGCATGGCGTCGACCGTCGCCTGAACCATCGCCGCCTCGCGGAAATCCGGCTGGAAGGCCGGCCCACCCGAGAGCGCCTCGGCAATCGCCTTGACCTCGATCGCCTTGATCTCGTTGAAGCCGAGCTGGTGGCCCGGGGCGGGGCAGAAGGGGGCATAATCGGGGTGCGTCGGACCCGCCGGAATCTCGACATAGCCCTCGCGGCCCGGCTTGCCGCCGCGGACGAACAGGCGGAGCTCGTTCATCCGCTCCATGTTCAGGCAGATCGAGCCCTTGGAGCCCGTCAGCTCGAAGGCGAGGTACATCTTGCGCCCGGTGGCGATCCAGGAGGCCTCGAGCGTGCCGCTGGCCCCGTTGGCGAACCGCACGAGTGCCCGGGCCTCGTCGTCGACCTCGACCGGACGCCGTGTGCCCTCGGGCGTCGTCCGCTCCCGGACCTTGGTCGCAAGGTCGGCGCAAAGGGCCTCGATGTCGCCCACGATATTGCGGGCGAGCGAGATGATGTGACTGCCGAGATCGGCAACCGCCCCGGCCCCACCCTCGGGATCGAGCCGCCAGGTCCAAGGTGCCGCAGGGTCACTCATGTAGTCCTCGGCATGAATGCCGCGAAACCCCCAGACCTCGCCGATCTCGCCGCTTTGGACGAGCTCGCGGGCCGCGCGCGCGAGCGGGTTCTTGAGGTAGTTGAATCCGACGAAGGTCGGCACCCCGGCAGCCGCCGCAGCCTCGGCCATGCGAAACGCGGTCGCGGCATCGGGCGCCAATGGCTTCTCGCAATAGACGGGCTTTCGCGCCGCGATCGCCGCCATCGCGATCGGCTCGTGCAAGATGTTGGGGGTGGTGATGTCGACGAGGTCCACAGCGTGGTCCCCAATCAAGGCGTGCCAGTCACCGGTGGTACGGCTGATCCCGAGGGCGAGACCGGC
>DAIRDJ010000038.1:0-30099 GCA_036796215.1 Geminicoccaceae bacterium | reverse complement strand
CCTCGTTCCGGGCAGCACTGGGAGTGTCATGACAGACTGATTCCGCCCAACAACTTTTCAAACGGGCTCTTCGTGAACATGCTATCCAAAGTGGGCATGTATCTTCGAACGACCCAGCGGCGGAACAAGGACGGCAGCGTGGTACGGTAGCTGGCGCTGGCCGAGAATGCGCGGCATCCGGAGAAGGGCCATGTCGAGGCCCGGGTGGTGCACAGTTTCGGGCGGGCCGACCGGCTCGACCGGGCGGTGCGGGAGCGGTTGGTGGCCAGCTGAACCAGACGGCCATGCAGGCCATGACGGTGTGAAACGAGGGGACGGCGATCACCCCGAGGATCGATTCCGGCCGGATGACCGCGAGCCCCTCGACGGTCAGGCGGTTCAAGGCCACACCGTATTGCGCATCGACCCGAAGCCGGATGCTGCGGGCCACCTCGTCGGTGACCTCGAGGTGGGCGGCCGGGCCGAAGCTCGGGGCGAGCCACCAGAAGAGGATGGTGGCGCAGCCACCGAGCACGCCGACCAGAAGGAAGCGGTGCACCTGGATCGCCCGCTCGCTGAAACCGCGGCCCAGGATGACGAGCAGGAGCTGCCAGAGCGAGCTGTCGTAGACATGGCCCAGGGCCCGGCCGAGGGCCGGCCAAAATGCCACGAGCTCGACGAAGACGACCCAGTCGTAGCCGAGCCACGCGTCCCAGGCGAACAGGGTTTGATCGATCAGCGGGCGCTGCAGCGGGAACAGCAAGTGATTGAAGATCCCACCGGCATGCGTGAAGAAGATCATGATGGTGATGGCGAGCAGGCTCCGGGCCACGGCCTCGCTGCGCCTGGTGAGGCGATAGACCGTCCCGAGCAGGCCGATGACGAGGGGCCGATCAGGTACATGCCGCGCTACTCGCTCCAGAGGACGACCCGATCGGCGAGATGGGCGATCAGGAGATTGGCGGCGAAAAGGACGGCGATGACCGCGACACTCAGGCGTTCAGCAGCATGCAGGCGCACCGAGGATCCACCTGGCTAGGCTTGCCGGGCGATGCGGACGGTGGTTTCAGTCCCTTGCGGGACCGCCTGCGGGCGCCGTGCTGGTCTACAGCCAGCTCGACTCGTTTTTCAACTAAAAGTAGAATTCTTGTCGATCGGTCCGGCGCCAGCGTTGTCGGACCGATCGGCCATCTCGGCGCTTGCCGTCTCGGCCATCGGCGTGCTCAACAGGTCTGGTAACACCTGAGGAGAACGGTCCCTTGTTGCTGCCGCCCATGGGCTCGATCGTGGTGCTGACCGGCGCCGGGATCTCAGCGGAGTCCGGCCTCGCGACGTTTCGCGGTGCGGGCGGGCTCTGGGAAGGCCACCGGGTGGAGGATGTGGCCACACCCGAGGCCTTCGCCCGTGATCCGGAGGTGGTGCATCGCTTCTACAATCAGCGCCGGCGGCAGCTGCACGATCCCTCGATCAAGCCCAATCCGGCGCATCTGGCGCTGGCCAGGCTCGAGGCCGAGTGGCCGGGCCGCGTGCTCGTGGTGACGCAAAACATCGACGACCTGCACGAGCGCGCGGGCAGCCGGCAGGTGGTGCACATGCATGGGCAGATCCGCCGGGTGCGCTGCCAGGCTTGCGGGGACGAGCGGCTGTGGCTCGGCGATCTCGGCACCCCGACCCCCTGCCCTGCCTGTGGTGCCACGGCCAGCCTGCGCCCGGCCATCGTCTGGTTCGGCGAGATGCCGCTCGAGATGGAGCGGATCATGGCGACCCTGCAGACCTGTGACCTCTTCGTTGCCGTCGGCACTTCGGGGCACGTCTACCCGGCGGCCGGGTTCGTCGAGGTGGTACGCGATATCGGCCGGGCGCACACGATCGAGCTCAATCTGGAGCCGTCGGCGGTGCGCTCGGCCTTCGCCGAATGCCGCCTGGGCCCGGCCGGCACGGTCGTTCCGGCCCTCGTCGGGGAGGTCTTGGCGGGGCTGCGGTGAGCGCGGCACAGGGCTCGCCCGCGAGCAGTTGCGGCTGCGAGCGATCGATCAGCCGGCGCTCGCCTCGCTCGACTAGGTGCCGTTGCAGGATGCACCCTGGCCGCGGTCGTGGGCGCCGCGACCGACGCGACTGTCGAGATCTGTCTCGCGCTGCTGCGGCACGGCCGACCCGAAGCTCCGCCGGGCCAAAGCGTTAGGTGACATGGGCGCCCCGGGTTTCGACATAGACCGCGTAGAGCGAGCTGCTCGCGGCCATGAAGAGCCGGTTCCGCTTCGACCCGCCGAAGCTGATATTGGCGCAGATCTCGGGCAGGCGGATCTGGCCGATGCGGTCACCGCCGGGGGCGAAGATGTGCACGCCGTCATAGCCGTCGCCGACCCAGCCCATGCCGGCCCAGACATTGCCGTCCTCGTCGCAGCGCAGCCCGTCGGCGAAGCCGGACTGGCCGTCGAGCTCGGTCGTGGCGAAGGTCCGTGGGTTGGTCAGGCTGTCGCCCTCGACGTCGTAGACCCAGATCTTGGCCTCGGCCTCGGAGTAGTGCGAGGGACCGGTGTCGGCGACGTAGACCTTGGTGTAGTCGTGGCTGAAGCACATGCCGTTGGGCTTGAAGGGCTCGTCCGCCACCTTCTTGATCGCCCCGGTCTGCGCGTCGATCCGGTAGATGGCTTCCTTGATGAAGGGCTGCGGGCTTTCGGCGGCCTCGGGCACGCGCTCGCCCTCGTAGTTCATCAGCGCACCATAGCCGGGATCGGTGAACCAGATCGAGCCGTCGTTCGGGTGGACCATGCCGTCATTGGGCGCGTTGAAGCCGCGGCCTTCCGCGTCGACATCGGCGAGCACGGTGACGCTGCCGTCGTGCTCGTAACGGATGACCTCGCGCGGGAAGTGACAAAAGGCGATTTGCCGGCCCTGGAAGTCGAAGGTGTTGCCATTGCTGTGCCGTGAGGGCGAGCGGAAGCGGCGGCCGACGTGGCCGTCCTCCTCGAGCCAGCGCAGCTGCTCGTTGCTGGGAATGTCCGACCAGACGAGGTAGCGGCCGACGCCGTTCCAGGCGGGACCCTCGGCCCAGAGCGTGCCGTGGTAGAGCCGCTGGATGGGGGCATTGCCGAGCTTCGCCCGGAACCGTCCGTCGAGCACCACGACATCCGGCTCGGGGTAGCGGACGGGGGCGGCACCCGGCGAGAAATCGCGGGCCATGGCAGCGGGGGCGAGCGCCCCGCCGACCGCCATGGCGGCGCCCAGCCCCAGCGCATGCCGACGGTTCAGCATCACCCCACCGTCACCGTCGTCCGCCGTCACTTTCGGTCGTGCAAAATCGACAAATCGCTGCAACTGCACCCGTGGCATCGTCGTCTCCCCCTGATGCATCGCACCGGTTGCCCCGGCACTGATTTCATCACAACAAAGACGATCGTTCATTTTTGCCCGGCGAGCAAGTGCCGCTTTCACCGAACAACAGTTCTGGTGGGGCCGCGGGGAGGATCATCTTCCCCGCGTCTTTTCATCCTACCATCGAAGCTCGGCGCTCAATGGCCTGTCGTAGCGTGGCTCTTGGCGAAGGCGGCCTGCTGCTCCGGCGTCGCCTCGGTCTGGTGCCTGGCCTTCCACTCGTCGTAGGGCATGCCGTAGATCACCTCTCGCGCCTCGTCGTAGGAGAGCTCGAGTCCCTTCTCCTCGGCTGCCGCCTTGTACCATTTCGAGAGACAGTTCCGGCAGAAGCCCGAGAGGTTCATGAGGTCGATGTTCTGCACGTCCGGCCGGTCGCGGAAATGCTGGACCAGCCGGCGGAAGGCCGCGGCTTCGAGCTCGGTACGGCTCTGGGCATCGATGTCGGGCATCGGGTGTTCCTTGGTTGTGGTTCTCGCTCGAGCGGCCAGATGGCGCTGCGTTGCCTGGACCTCAAGCCGGCACGTCCTCGAGCGATGCCTCGATCAGCCAGTCGACCACCTTGCGGCGGGCTGCGGCGGGCTCCGCACCGGCGGCGATCGCCGCCTGGTAGATGCGGAGCTGTTGGTCGGCGCTGGTGCCGCCCTGGACGATCTCGCGGGCGCGCTGCAGTTCCTCGAGGCAGCCGAGCTCGGCCGCGTCGTCCTTCAGGATCTCGATCAGCTCGTCCATCAGCTCGGCGAAGGGGACGAGGCGGCGCCTGCCGTAGTCGGCAAGAGTGCCGCCGACGCCGAAGCGCTGGGCGCGCCACTTGTTCTCCTGCAGCAGCATGTGGCGGTAGTGCCGCCAGGTCTGGTTCGTGGCGCGCAGGCGATAGAGGTAGGCGAGCAGCGACTGGTAGATGGCGGCGATGGTGATCGCATCCTCCAGCCTGGTGCAGAGATCGCAGACCCGCATCTCGAGGGTCGGATGCTTGACCGAGGGACGGATGTCCCACCAGATCTTGGTCGGATCGTCGCAAATACCGATCTCGTCGAGGTCGGCCAACAGGCCCTGCCAGTCGGCATAGCTCGAAAAGCGCTCGGGGATGCCGGAGCGCGGCAGGTCGCCGAAGATGGTCGGGCGAAAGGCCTTGAGCCCGGTGTCCTGGCCCTCCCAGAAGGGCGAGGAGGTGCTGAGTGCCAGAAGATGCGGCAGGAAGTAGGTGGCCTGGTTCATCAGGTCGATGCGCAGCTCGTCGTCGTCGATCCCGGCATGGATGTGCATGCCACAGACCACGAGCCGCCGGGCCAGGGCCTGGAAATCCTCGGTCAGGATGCGGTAGCGGTCGAGATCGACGCTTTTTTGCACCCGCCAGCTGGCCGAGGGGTGGGTCGAGACGGCCATGAGCGCCAGGTCGAAGTCCGCGGCACAGTCGGCGATGGTGCGCCTGAGGCCGGCGAGCTCGCGGCGCACACTGCCGACGTCGCGGCAAACGGAGGTGCCGATCTCGACCTGGGCCTGCAGCAGCTCGTGGGTAACCTGCGGCCCCAAGGCCTCGCGGCAGGCGGCCATGAAGCCCGGCGGCGGGCTGATCGCGAGCTCGCCCGTGGCCCGCTCGACGATCAGATACTCCTCCTCTATCCCAAGGGTGAGATGTGGCCGGCGTGGCGCCATGCGCGGATTCCCCCTGTGGTGGGCAGATTGTCGCCCTCGAAGATGCTGTAGAGGTCGGGATCGGCGAGCGTGGGTTCGAGGCAGTCGCCGACCAGGGTGGCGTAGCGGGCAACACCGGCCGGCCTCTCGATCTCGTTCTGGCGGAGCTCGAACATGATGTGCGGCAGCCGGGTGCGCTGGGCGTGGAAGGTGACGGTGAAGCCGAACTCGCGCTGGCCGGAATAGGGCTGATTGTCGCCGACGACGAGGCCGGGCTCGGTCTGAAGCCGCTCGAGCACGGGCCCGGCGAGGCGACGGTCGCCGCGCCAGAGCACGCCCACCTGCCAGGGCCGATCCTCACCGTCGAGATGCGCGGTGAAGCTGTGGATCGAAATGATCGCCGGGACCTGGCCCCGCCGTCGGAACGCCGTGATCCGCCGGGCCACGGCCTTGTGGTAGGGAAGGAAGTAGTCGCGGATGCGGCGGTCGACCTCGGCCGCCACGAGATGCTGGTTGTTCGGGATGACACAGCCGTCGCTGATCGCCGGGATCGAGGTGACGGTGCGTGGCCGCCGGTTGACGTCGATCACCAGCCGCGAGACGTGGTTGAAGAGTGCCGTTGCCTTAAGCCGCGCCGCGAGGTCGCGGGTGACGGCGGCAGCACCGATGTCCCAGCCGATATGCCGCATCAGGTTGACCCGGCTGATGCCGAGTTCACCCACCGCTGCTGGCACGACAAAGCCCGCATGATCGCAAAGCAGGATGACGGGCCGGTCGCCGGCCTCGACGAGCTCGACCAGGGGGCGGGCGGGCGGCTCGGGCTCGCCCGGCACCATGTGCGGCGTGCCGAAGCCAGCCTCGGCTCGTGGCTCGGCGCATGGCTGCCTTGCCGGTGCGCCCTCTTGCTTCTCGTCTCGCATCCCTGTCCTCTAGCGCGCGGCTGTCGGCATCGCCAGGGGGATCGTCCGTGCCGGCTTGGAAGACCAGCGGGCGATCGCGCAGCGGCAGCGGGGCGCCAGCGCGGCGACAGCGGGAGAGTGGTCCTTGGGGATGCAGTCGAGACGCGCCTGGACGATCGCCGCCGGGTTCTACGCCTAGGGCTTTTTCCAAAGGGTGGCACCGTCGGTCATCGTCGACGACCTGATGCTCGCCTTTGCCCTCGACGCGACGCTGATGGGCACGCTGTCGGCGAGCTACTTCTACACCTACGCGGCCCTGCAGGTGCCCTTGGGGGTGTTGATCGACCGCTACGGGGCACGGCTGCTGCTCACCCTCGGGGCGGTCACCGCGGCCATGCGCGGGATCCTCTTCGCGCTCGCCACCGGGCTCTGGACGGCGCTGATTGCCCGAGCCCTGATCGGCGGCGGGGTCGCGGTTGGCTATATCGGCACGCTGAAGCTGGCGTCGGCATGGTTTCCGCTGCAGCGCTTCGGTCTCTTGGCCGGCCCCACGCTCGCCGCCGGCACGGCGGGCGCCGTCGGTGCCCAGGTCCCGCTTTCTCTCGTGGTCGACAGCTTCGGCTGGCGTCAGACGCTCTTCGTCATGGGTATCGCCGGGGCCCTGCTCGCGGCCCTCGTCTTCGCCATCGTCCGCGATCGCCCACCACTGTCGGGGGAGACCGGCGCAATGCCGCCCGCAGCCGCGGGCGCAGCCACGCCGGCCACAGCGGACATGGGGCTCGTCGGCATTCTCGTCCGACCCGAGACCTGGCTCCTGGTCACCGTCACGGGCCTCACCGGGGCCCCCATCCTCGCCTTCGCCGGGCTTTGGGGTTTGCCCTGCTTCGGCCAGGTGCACGGGCTCGAGCGGACGACCGCTGCAACGCTGACCTCGCTGATGCTGGTCGCCTGGGCGATCGGTGGGCCGGTGCTCGGTGCCTTGGCCGATCGGGTCGGCAGCCGCGCCCGGCTGATCCTCGTCGTTGCAGCACTCAACTGCCTGCTCTGGCTGCCGTTCGTGTTCCAGCCGACCTTGCCCCTGGCCGTCGCCTTGCTGCTGATGCTGGCGCTTGGTCTCGGCGGTGGGGCCATGATCATCGCCTTTGCCATCGTCCGCACGGTCTTCGGCACCGCCGCCGCCGGTCGCGCGCTGGGCATCGTCAACAGTTCGGTGCTGCTGGTCGGTGCTGGTGCGCAGACGGTGTTCGGCATGGTGCTCGACGCGCTCTGGAGCGGCGAGACGGTCGGCGGCCATCGGGTCTATGACCCAGCGGCCTATGCTGCGGACTTCGTCCTCTTCGCCCTTGCCGCTGCGGTCGTGGTCGCGGCCGGGCTCGGGCTCGCCCGTGTGGAAGCGCAACACAAGCGCGTGGGTCAGGTCTGAAAGCGAGCGGATCTTAATGATTTCTTCAACATCTCGTGGTAGCTGAGACGGCAACGTGCGAGGAATGTGGCCGTCGGCGGGTTCGAGGCTCATCTGGTGGGCGACAGCGACACATGCTGCGACGATCCTTTTTTGTCGGCCTCGGTGCTTTGCTGGGCTTGGTCCGCCCAGCACGGGCGGTCGGGCTGCAGCGGCCGGGCCGGCAGGCCAGGGTCGATCTGTTGCGCTGCGTCAAGCACGAACGGAAGCTCTACGCCTTGCAGGACGGCGAGGTCATCATGACCTTCAATGTGGCGCTCGGCCGCGAGCCGCGGGGCCACAAGGTCATGGAAGGCGACGGCCGCACGCCGGAGGGCCTCTACTACATCACCGCCGCCCGCCACGACAGCGACTTCCATCTGTCGCTCAAGATCTCCTACCCCAACGCCGAGGACCGCGCCCGGGCGCGCGCGCTCGGCGTCGACCCGGGTGGCCAGATCATGGTGCATGGGCTCGATCCGGCGATGGAGGCGCGCTGGCACGACCGCCACTGGCTCTTCAACTGGACCAACGGCTGCATCGCGGTCACCAACGAGGAGATGGAGATCCTCTGGGACAGTGTTGCTCTGGGCACACCGATCGAGATCCTCGCATGACGGGCCCGGAAATTCTTCTCGAAACCGATCGAGTCGCTATATCCGAGGTGCTCGGGAGCATTAGCTCAACCATTTGGATAGCGGCGCGGCCGATGCTGCCGTGTCACTGTTCCACATCCGCTGAGGAGACCTGACCAATGACCAAGCGTTTCGTGACGATGGGCGCCGCTGTCGGCATGCTGTTGGTGCTGTCGGCTTGCGCCACCCGTGGCGACATCGATTCGGTGCGGGCCGAGATCGCCAGTGTCCGGGCGATCGCCGAGGCTGCCGACCAGAAGGCCACGGCGGCCCAGGCCGAGGCCCAGGCCGCATCGGCCGCCGCCGACCGTGCAGCGGCGGACGCCGCCGAGGCGAGCCAAAAGGCGGACGAGATCTTCCGCGCCGGCCTGCGCAAGTAGACGACGGACTCCGACCAGGCGGCGGCGAGGAGAACGGGATGGCAGGACGACGCACCGATCGGCTCGAGCACGGCAACGCGCCCGGCTGTGGTTCGTCCCTGTCACACCCGACCCGCCGCTGGCTCTTGGGCGGTGCCGCCGGCTTCGCCGCGTTTGCCGGCAGCGCCCCGGCGCTGGCACGGGTGCTCGACATCGAGCCCTTCGCCGGGCCTGCGGCGATCGACGACCCGGCCATTGGCGGCGCCGACGACCCACTCAACGGTGTCGCACCGTCGCCCGGCACGCCGCTCGCTGGCGACGTCACCGGGGCGCTGAGCTATCTGATCACCGACGGTGAGCGGACCCTGATCGATATCGCCCTCGAGCGCGATCTCGGCATCTTGAGCATCTCGGCCTTGAATCCGGGTATCGATGTCTGGGTACCGGGGCCCGAGCGACTGGTCGCCCTGCCGACCGCCTGGGTCCTGCCGGAGCACGAGCGCCGCGGCATCATCGTCAACCTCGCCGAGCTCCGCCTCTACCATTTCCCGGCACCGGACACGGTGCCGAACGTCCACACCATCGGCATCGGCCGCGAGGGCTTCACGACACCCTTGGGTGCAACGACGGTCACCCGCAAGCAGGCCGATCCGACCTGGTACCCGACCGAGGCGACCCGTGCCGACCGGCCGGATCTGCCGGCCGCGGTGCCGCCGGGCCCCGACAATCCGCTCGGCCGGCACGCCATCTATCTGGGATTTCCCACCTATCTGATCCACGGCACCAACAAGCCCTATGGCGTGGGGCGCAGGGTCAGTCGCGGCTGCATCCGGATGTATCCGGACGCCGTCGCAACCCTTTTCGAGCGGGTGCCGGTCGGTCTGCCGGTGCGGATCATGGACGACCCGATCAAGCTCGGCTGGGCCGGCGGCGACCTTTATCTCGAGGTGCACCCGGATCGCGAGCAGTTCGACGAACTCGAGGCGGACTACCACTTCACCCCGAAGCCGCCACCGGACGTGCGCGAGCGGATCCTCGCGAAGGCCGGTGCTGCCGCCAGCCGCCTCGCCTGGAACGTCATCGACAAGGAACTCGTCGCCCGCCGCGGCATTCCGATCCGCATCACCCGCCCCGAGGTCGACAATGCCGACCGGCGCCACCGCTCGACCATTCCGAGCGACTTCATCGGCATCTACTGAGCCTCGGGCCTGCCGCCGCCGACGGGCGCACATGGCCGAGCACGCCCGGCAGGCGCTGCACCGGATCGATGCACCCGCGGCCGGGCAAGGGCAGGAGCGCCGCCGAGCGTCGCTGCCGAGGACGATGAAGGCAACGGCGCGAGGCAGCGTGGCGGGCTTCAACCGACGCGAGGCCCCGACCGCCCGCCGCTCGATCCTGGTATGGAACAGCCCGGCTTCCAACGTCAGCTCACCAACCTTGATCCGCAGCCGATCGATCGTCGCGTCCCGATCGTCCAGCACCCGTGACTTGCGGGTTGCAGCGCCCACCTCGAGAAACGCATCGCGCCAGCTGCGCAAATCCGCCGCCGTCGCCGCCAACTCGCGCACGACAATCGCCAAGGGCTCGCCCCGCACGACCCGCAGCACCGCGTCCCGCTTGCGACCCGCCGTCATGCGCCGCTCCCGGCCCGTCGCCGCGTCCCCGCCGATGTCGAGATCTCGCCGCGCCCGCGGCTCCGCCGCGCTCAACGTCATCCATCGCGACACCTCCGTCGGCTCAGACAGGCCGTCCTGGCTGTCTCAAGGGACCCCGAGGCGGTGGAGATCGAGGCAACCAGCACTCGTGCCTCGGCGACACTGCTGGACAACGCGAAAAGGGCAGCAGCCCACGCCGTCGCCGTCCCGTTGGTCCCGCAGATCGTCACAGGCGGCGTCAGCATCGAAGGCGATGACGGCGTGCGCCACCAGGTCGGCCCGACGAGGGGCGACTGCAGCAGCATCGCGGCCTCGTCCGGCCAGCAGCTCGGTGCCAAGGAAATCCTCTCGACCACCGCCCCGCAACCCTCGGGCGTCCCCCTGCACGATGCCGCGACAGGTGGTGCGCGATGTTTCGACGGCGTGTTGGCTCAAGGGAGCGACGCCGTGGCTGGTGGCCATGGCCTTCCTGCGGTTGAAGCGGAAGACGAACGCGTCGAGGTAGCGCTGCAGCTGCTCGGGACAGACCGCACCATGATGGGTGCCGGGCAGCCAGCGCTCGGCAAGGCTGAGGACGAGGTGGCTGGCGGGCAGGCGCGAGGACGCGTCGCCCCAGCGATCGTCGACAGGCGATCGATCCGATCAGCAAAGCGGCCGCGGCCAGCAGGCCGCGAAGGGGGCGGCGATGGTGATCGCCTCGTCCGCATGGCCCTTGCATCGAGGCCCTGATAGCCGGCCAGACCGTCGGTGGTGACGATCAGCGGCTTTTCCGCAGCGGCGGCGATGAAGCCCTCGAGGCCCTGGACCGGGGCGTCCAGGAGCACCGCCAGCCGCAGCCGGCCGAACGAATGCTGGACGAAGGCCGGCTGCATCCGCGGCGAGGTCGTTCGACATTGTCACCCCTAGCCCTCTGTTCTTGATAGGGTCACCCGAGGCCCGAGCCGCGCGGCGGGTCGAGCCAGAGTGAGGGTTGCGGAGAGGTCGTTCCTCTTGATGAGCCCGGCTGTGCTCGCGAGTCGCGATCGGCACAACGGCGTCACGCTTCCCGGCGGCCGGTCAGCTGGCCACCAGCGCCTCGATCCTGGCGACGGCGGCGTCGAGTTCGTCGCCGGCGGCACCGCTCGGGCGGGGTGGCCGGCTGGTGTCCCGGGCGGCGATGCCGCGGGCGACCAGGAGGTCGTGAAAGGCTTCGAAATCGCGGATCTGCATCGGCAGGCCGAGTTGCGCGAGGGCCGTTGCGAGCCAACCGAAACGGCCGGTCGAGAGCCGCCTGAGCCAGCGCCGCCGTTGCCGGTCGAGCCCGCCCCAGAGGCCGGCGGCAAGCGGGATGATGCCGAGCGGCAGGCCCTGGCGCGCCACCTCGGTCTGCATCGAGATGCTGTCGGCGGTGACCAGCGCCGCATCGGCGAGGCCGAGCAGGGCGGCATAGGGATTGCCGGCCGCGGCATCGCCCCAGGCGAAGAGCCGGGCGCTTTGCGGCACGCGCGCCCGCAAGGCGTCGACCACGGCGGCCGGTGTGCGCCTGCTGGTGATGACGAAGGCCGTTCCTCCCTGCCCGCCCCCGATATCGGCCACGGCCGCAAGCACCCGCCCGACGAGGCTCTCGTCGAAGCGGAACGGACCCGTGGGCCCGCCCAGGAGGACCGCCACCCAGGGGCGCGGCAGGTCGGCGAAGGCCGGCGCCCAGCGTTCGGCCTCCGCCGTCACGTGCTCGGGATCGACCCGCATCAGCGGCAGGCCGATGGTCATCACGCTCGGCAGGGCCGGCAGATACTGCTCGGCACTGGCGATGACGAGGTCATAGGGGCCGATCGCACCCGACGGCTTGCCGACCAGCACGATGCGGGTCCGCCCGGCATTCTGCGCGCGGATCCAGAGGGCTGCGGATGAAGGCCGCCGGCCGATGGTGAGGACGAGGTCGGGCCAGGGTGGTTCGAGGCGGTCCGAGCGGGCGGGATCGAAGATCTCGAGGGTCGGCCGGACGCGCGGCTTGTTGAACGCCCATTCGGGCTTCGGGATGACGTTCCTGCGCTCGACCGGCCAGGGCAGCCGCTCGGCGATGATCTCGACCTGGCGGTTGTCGCCGGCCTTGTCGCCGAGGACGAGCCAGGTGCGCGGCGGGCTCTTCACGAAGCGCCGGCGGCGACCGCGGTCGGCGCCGTGGCATCCGCGCTGTAGCCGAGCGCCGGATCTAAGCGTTCGGCGACCAGGGCCTCGAGCTCGGCCGCCTGCTCGGCGGTGAAGTCCTCGCGATAGCCGCCGACCTTGGCGCGCCTGACCTTGCTGCTCTCGGCATCGCCCTTGATCCCGGGTCGGAGCCCCTTCTGCTTGAAGAAATTGTCGGATTCGAGCGCCTTGAGGTGATCGAAGCTGCCGAAGCGCACGGCCTCCGCGATCTCCTCGGCGGTGAAGGCCTCGCCCATCAGGGCCCCGATCCGGGCGAGCTCACGCGCCGGGTCGCCGCGCAACGCCTCGTAGGGCACCGTGATCGCTTGCGGCAGCGTGGCGACCCGCGCCTGGAAGGTGTTGAGGAAGTCGATGATGTTGACGAGGCCGAAGCCGCTCTTGCGCACGAACGTCCAGCGGTCGATCGAGGTGCGGTCGATCGGCCGCTCGACCTCTGCGTTGATCAGTTCGAACTTGGCGCGCGACTGGCGCTTGGTGACCTGGAGATACCAGGAGGTCGCGATGTCGATCGGATGGCGTGGCAGAAAGACGATGGACTTCTCGCGGATCGGGTTCGGCGCCGCATCGACCGCGAGCTTGTCGCCCACGGCGGCCTCGTAGGAGTACCAGCCATTGGTTGCCGAGATGCGCGGTATCGCGGGCACGCGGCGGTGCAGTTCGTCCGAGGTGACGACGAGATGCGCCGGCAGGCCGTGGCGGAACTGGTAGAGGCGGGAAAGCAGGACCCTGAGCCAGGTATTGCCGCTCTTCGGGTGGCCGATGATCAAGAGGCCCGTGGCTTCTGCCTTCTCGAGCTCGAGCCGGGCCAGCAGCTCGCGGCGCACGGCCACGCGCAAGCGGTGGGGCAGGAGCTCGCTCGAGCCCAGGACCAGGGCCTTCTTGACGTTGTCGCTCAGCATGAACGGTCTCGATCCGCAAGGGGCGCCGGCGCGGGGCGGCGGTCAGCGGACATCGGCGGTCTCGCCAGGCACCGCCGCCTGTCGCTCGCGTTTGCGCAGGGCCTTGACCAACGCCTTGTCGAAGCAGCGCTTGCCGCAGACCCATTCATCCGGGCGCTCGCGGATCCACTCTTCGAGCTGCCGGTTGAAGTCGGTCATCATCGCCCGGGCGCGCGCCATGTCGTCGGTGATGTCCGCAGGCGCGCGGATCGGGCCCGCGGCACCGATCTTGAAGCGCGCCGGCCCCAGCCGCTCGACCCGGACCGCGACCAGATCGGCGCCGGTCTTAAGCGCCAGGCGCGCCGGTGACAAGGTCGTCTTCTTGGTGCTGCCGAAGAACGGCAACGGCTCGCCGTCGTCGACCCGGAAGTCAGCGACGATGCCGATCGGCCGGCCGGAGCGCAGATGGGCGAGCAACGCCTTCGCACTGCCGTCCCGCCGCAAGAGGCGGGAGCCCATCAACTCGCGATAGGCGCGTAGCCGCCGGTCGGCGATGCCCTCGCTGATCGGGGCGTAGACGACGGCGAGATCAACGTCCCAGAGTTTGGGTGCCGCCGCCAGCACCTCCCAATTGGCCAGGTGGCCAGTGGCAAAGACGGTCAGACGCTCGCCCTTGAAATTGGCCCCGAGGTGGGGCGGGATCTCGGTCTCGATGGCGATACCGGTCGGGCTGGTGCTAAGGCCGAGCTTGCCGAGATGCGGATACTCGCCGGCACTCGCCCCCATGTTGCGCCAGATGCCGCGGGCGACGCGTCGGCGCTCGAGCTTGCTCATCTCCGGAAAGGCGACGATGAGATTGCTCTTGATCTGGCTCTGCTTCGGCGTGATCAGGCCGACGGCGCCGATGATCGCAGCACCCAGGCGCGACGCGCGCTCCGGCGACAGCCAGCCGCAAACCCTCCAGAAGGCAACGAGGGCGGCGTCCTCGAACGGGCCGCTCAGCCGGTTCTTCCAGCCCGAGCGCCTGAGCCACTTGCGAACGCGCTTGTTGCTGATCAGGTGCGACAAGGGTCTGGTCTTCGTGCCGGCGATCAGGCGGCCATTGCGGGCGCGGCGCTGTGCCTCGCCATGACCTCGAAGGCGTCGTGGCGGACGTGGTTCTTCGCCATCTCGGCCTCGACCGTGGCCTTGCTGATGTGCCCCGCCTCGACCGCCTCGGCCAAAAGGCCGAAAAAGAACGCCTCCTGCCTGGGATCGGGGTGGCGCTTGTAGGTGCCGAGCCCGCCATAGCGGCCGAGCACGGCCTCGCGCGCCCGGCGGAACCAGCCCAGGGGTGCGAAGCGCCGGGTCTTCGAGGACGGCGTGAAATCGACCGGCAGGCCGGTCTTCCAGGGCTGCGTCCACCGCTTGGTGTTGTGCAGGAGCCTGGTCGCGGGTGTGAGGTGATCGAAGTCGTTCCACTCGGGCTCGAGGTCGCCGATGCTGTCCTTGGGCTCGAGCTTGAGGCTGATCCACTCCATGTAGTCGCGCTTACGCTCGAACATCTCGTTGAACTGCGCCTCGACCCGCCAGTGGGTCAGCTTGGCGCAATCCATCAGCATGACGGAGGACGCGTACTCCTTGTCGCCACCGCGCTTCCTCGCCATCAGCGCCTTGCCGTCCATGTCGCGGGTGAGCAGCTCCATGATGTCACCCACGGCGAAGACGTCGGGGTCGACCATCACGGCACGGCCCTGGTAGCCCATGAGCTCGGGTGGCGTGAAACGCAGCGGCGTGAACGACTGCAGGTCGTCGTAGAGCCATTCGCGCATCAGCCCGTCGCGCAGGTAGACTTGGCCCTCCTTGGCCTTCAGCCAGGGGAAGTCCTCGGTCGAGACGATCTTGACGTCGAGGGCATCGGGCGTTTTGCTGTTGCGCTTGAAGGAGTACTCGGAGACCAGGGCTCCCACCTGCTGCTTGGGGTTGGTGTGGATGAAAACGGTGGGTTTCGTCTCGCTCATTCGGTTCCTCCGCGGCCGGACACGAGGACAGGTCCGGCCATAGGCTATTGGTGCAGGGCGTGGCGGCGCCTCGGCCGCGTCGCTCAGGCCGATGCCGCCAGGGGCGCTGCCGCAGCAGCTTCTTGGCCGTAGCCGAAGATCGGGTCGAGGCGCGCGTCGACATAGGCGAGGATGGCCTCGACCTCCGCATCGGTAAAGTAGTCGCGAAAACCGCCGACCTTGCCGCGCCGGGTCTTGAAGCTCTCGGGGTTCGTCGGGTCCTTGGCCTTCATCCGGCCACCGGTGAGCCAGGATTTGTTCTCGGTCTCGAGCTTGCGCATATTGTCGAAGGAGGCGTAGTCGACCGCCCCCTCGATCGAGCGCCGCTCGCCCGGCGTGCCGAAGAAGCGAGTCAGCGCCTCGAGCCTGCCGGCCGTGTCGGCCTTCAGGTCCTCGTAGCGCAGGATCATGAACTGGCGCAGCCGGTCGCGCTCCCTGGCCCAGCCATTCATGAAATCGACGGTCTTCTCGAGCCCCGCCGGCTCGTTCATGACGAAGTCGAAGATCGAGACCTCGTCCTCCGGGTAGGCGTTGATGGTCTTCTTGCGGTCGCGCATCCGGTAGCGCCACTGGTGGTATTGCGAGACCGCGACATCGGCGGGGTGGCGGACCAGGAGCACGACCTTCTTGTCGTAGTAGTCGGCCTTGTTGTCGTGATTGCCCGAATAGTCCTTGACGTAGTTGTCATGGGTGAAGAAAATCTTGGGAATCGCGCGGTTCAGATAGTGGAAGTTGTCGAAGCCGATCAGCCATTCCGGCAGCCCGTATTCGAGCTGATAGAAGCGGGAGACGAGGACGCGCAACCAGGTCCGGCCACTCTTGCCGAAGGAGACGACGACGGCATCGGCGGCGCGCAGCTTCTGGCACTGCTCGCGGCCGCGCAGCCAGCGCTCCAACCCGATCTGCCTCTCTGCGGACAGGAACGGCAGCGCCGGATAGAGGATCGCCGCCCGGGTCAGCCCCTTGTTGACGCTCGAGAGCGCCGGCCGAAGGACGGCGAGATAGGTCGACATCGACAAAGGCGTCCATCCAGGACTGGCGTTGGCAACGGCGCGTTCGGGCGGCACTGTCGGTGCGCGGGGCGACAGTCGGTCCACCCTCGCCAATTGCATGTAGGGACCGTGCCGGCTGGGCTCAAGCGACCGCGGCGTCGCTCTGGTCGATATCGCCCGCGGTTGTCGCTCCGTCGCCACAATGCCGGGAGGGTCGATGCACCAGCTGTCGACTGGCCGGCACCGCGTCTGCATTCAGTGCGCTCGTAACGCTTTGTTAAGCAGTGGTCGCCTAGACTTGTGGCGTCACTGAGCCTGCGGCGCGGCCGCCTTTGTGCAGACCGGCTCCGGCCGATGCAACCCTCTTGCTTTGCCGATGCGGAGACATGCCAAAGATGCCAACCCAGGAGCCGCCCGTCCATCCGCTCGCCGCACCACCGCGGGCGATGTCCGACCATCCGGACGCGGGCTTGCCCGGCTTTGCGGGTGAGGGCATCGGCCGAACCGCCGAGGCCATCGTCGACCCGCCGCCCGAGCGCGGCTGGTCGCCGCCGATCGACGGTCATGGCCTGTTCAAGTCGCTGATGCTGCGGCTGCCGCGTGGCGTGCGGCGGTCGTTCGACCACGAGCAGCTGCTCGCCCTGCGCCAGGCGGCAGAGGAGATCGCCTGGGGCGAACACCCGCTCGACATGCGCTTCAACCTGCCCTGGCCGGGCGGCCGCTGCTACCTCGTGCTGGTCGGCGGGCGCGAGCGCCGCGCCCGACCGCGCCGCCCGGCGCGGCATTTCCACGACCCCTTGGTGCGGGTCGGCAATCACGCCTCGCTGGCGACGCTGATCGGCATCGGCATCGGCCTGGCACTGCTCGTCGGCCTCGCGACCGCGCCGCTGGTCGGTGGCTGAGCCGTCGACCGATCCGCCAAGCAAGCCTCGATCGCGGCGATGCGCGACGACCACGCCCGCGGGCGAGCTTGCACCGGGCCAGGGCCACGGTGCAGGGCGGCGCCACACCCCCGGTGCGGCTCTGGCAAGGCCCCCTGGTCGATGTCCGCCACATCCCGCTACTAGAGGGTATGGGAGAGCGGAGTCTCTGAGGATCGGGCTCGTTGCCAGGCGGCGTCGCGGCTCGCGCCCCGCCTCTCGCACGACTTCAATAGCAAACGTCAAGCGATTGCATAGGAACGATAAAGTTGGAGCCTTGCTGCCTGGGTCGGTTATTCGGCAGGCTGCCGAGGCGGTCTTCAGGGCATGAGCTGGCCGCCATTGACCTCGATGATCTGGCCGGTGACGTAGCCGCCGAGCCGTTCCGAAGCGAGGTAGAGAAAGGCCCCGGCGCAATCCTCGCCGGTGCCGAGCCGCTGGAGGGGGATCTTCGTCCGAGTGGCCTCGAGCTTTTCCGGGGTCGAGTAGACCTCGTGGAACTCGGTCATGATGGTGCCGGGCGAGACGGCGTTGACGCGGATGCCGTCCGGCGCGAGTTCGGTGGCGAGTGCCTTGGTGAAGGTCGAGACGAACGCCTTCGTGGCCGAATAGAGGGCCGAGCCCGCACTGCCACCGGTGTGCGCCGAGATGGATGTGACGTTGAGGATGACGCCGCGGCTCGCGCGCAGCGCCGGCAGTGCCGTTCGGCATGCGGTCACGACCGAACGCGCGTTGAGGTCGAAGACGCGGTCGATCGCGGCATCGCCCTGCTCGGCGAGCGGAATACGGCCGAGCATGTGGCCGGCATTGTTGATCAGGACATCGAGCCCACCCAAGGCCGCCACCGCCTCGTCGACGACGCGGGCGGGGGCGTCCCGGTCGGCGAAATCCGCCTGCAGCAGCACCGCCCCGTCGATCAGGGCGGCCTCCGCGGGCGCGCGGCGGTAGTGCAACGCGAGGCGCGCCCCAGCCTCGGCGAACAGCCGTGCGGTTGCCGCACCGATGCCACGACTGGCGCCGGTGATCAGAACACGCTTGCCTTCGAGCCCCGGATCGATAGGTCTGGCCACGGTTTCCTCCACATCGTCACACCCGCAGAGCACACCGGAATCGAGCCTTGCACGCAACCGCCATCGTCGACGGCATGAGCGCCTTCATCGACGCCTACGAGGGCTTTCTCGTCGACCAGTGGGGTGTCCTCCACAATGGCGAGAGCATCTATTCTGGAGCGCTCGAGGTGTTGGCCGAACTCGCCCGGCGCAACAAGCGGGTGGTGCTGCTGACCAATTCCGGCCGCCGGCGGTCGTTCAACGAGGAACGGCTGAGGGAACTCGGCTTCAACACCCGGGCCCTGGCCGGCATCGTCACCTCGGGCGAGGCGACCTGGCGCGCGCTCCACGAGCGTTCCGCCGAGCCCTTCAAGAGCCTCGGCCGGCGCTGCCTCCTCTTCACCCGCGCCGACGACATGGGCCCGGTCGAGGGCCTCGATCTCGAGCTCGTCCAGGACCCGGCCGAGGCCGAGTTCATCTATCTCACCTGGCTCGATGCGCTGACCCATTCGATCGAGGACTTCGACGCGGTGATCGAGGCGGCGGTCGCGCGCGACCTGCCGATGGTCTGCGCCAACCCGGACCGGGTCGCACCCACCGAGGGCGGTCTCACCCAGGCCCCGGGCAGCCTCGCCGAGCGCTACCGCACGTTCGGCGGCCGGGTGATCTATGTCGGCAAGCCGCACCCGCCGATCTACCAGGCCTGCCTCGAGCTTCTGCCCGAGCTCGAGCCTGCCGAGATCTGCGGCGTCGGTGACAGCTTCGAGCACGACATCAAGGGCGCCAAGCAGGCCGGCCTCGCCGCCGCCTTCGTCATGCGCGGCATCCACGCGGCAGCCTTCCCGGAGGGGGCCAGCCGCGCCGCCGAGCGCAAGGCGCTCGACGAGCTCGCCAGCGAGCACGGTGTGATCGCCGATTGGGCGCTGCCGCATTTCCGCCTCTGAGCCGGCGCCGGCGAAGCGGCAAGAAGGCGGGGAGGATGATCCTCCCCGCGCCCCACCATGACTTGGCGGCGGTGGTTGGCGGCGACTGCATGCGCGCCCGAAAAACCGTTTGGGGCTCCGCCCCCAGACCCCCGAGAGGTAAAGAAGCGAAGGGACAAGGGCCAGGCTCCGCTTTCAGCGGAGGGTCCTGGCAACCCGGAAACCGCTGTAGGTGCTCCGGCCGCCGGGCTCGCCCCCGTTGCGATCGGCGGCGCGGGGGCCCCTCGGAACGACGACCCAGGAGCCGCCGCGCAAAACCGGCAAATCACAGTTGCCGCTCGTCCAGGCCTCGCCGTTCGCCGGAGCGCCGGCACAACTGTCGTTCCAGCAATCCTCGACCCATTCCCAGACATTGCCGTGCACGTCGTGCAGGCCGAAAGCGTTCGGCCGCCCCAACGAGCCAACCTCGATCGTCTTGCCGACATTCAAACCGAAGTTCGCAAACTCGGGCGTTATCACCTCACCCGGCCCCTGCCCTCTCGCAACACCTGAAGCCTCGGTGCGAAGCGGCATACCACCCGACCGACGCCGGCACCAGCCGCCACGCGCGACGGCGAAGGACGGCCGGGCACCCCACCGAACCGACCAGCGACACCGCCCGGCCCACCGACCAGCGATGCCGCCCGGCGTGGCACCGATCGCCGAGACGCGCCCGGTCTCCCTGTCCGCATCATAGGAGTATTAACCGAAACGACCGCCGCCGTCGAGCCCGCGCCCGGGTTCGATCGGCCAACCCCGCAGCGGCCGCGATACCCGAGCGGTGAGCCAACGCGATCGACCACGTCAAAAAGTGCGCCAAACGCTTGAAGAACAACACTCGATGCCGAGTACCTGCGACAAACTGGCCCGCCGGGTTCGTTCGCAAAACCCGGGTTCGTTTGTCCGATTCCCGGGTTCCTTCGTCGCGATTCCCGGGTTCGTTCGTCGTCCGCCCGGGTCCAGAACGGGCCATTTGTAACGAGAAGTGCCGGAATCTGCGCCATAAGCAACGCTAATGGCGCATGAATCGACGTAGATTATGACAAATGAGTCGGTATACGACGCATCGCTCGGGTTCATGGCGCATGGATCGACTCATTCTGTCCGGGCATGGCGCAGCAGGCGACACAAGAGTCGGCTGTTCGCTGGTAGACCTACAATTTGCCATAAGCAATGCTTATGACCTTTGGGACCGCGCCCTGGCGCTGGAACAGCGATTCTCGGCAATTCGAACGGCTTTTCCGCGAATAGGCGCAGGTACTTTTTCCTTGCGAGGAATTCTTCTCGGTTTTCGCCAGCCAGGGTGGTGGCAGCGGCCGCCGCGACAGGCACTTCGCCGACCCATAATTCACACTATTCCACTGTTTTAACGGAAGATTCGACATCTTCAGAGAAGATCACGGATGGTGGAAGCGGTGTGCCCGCGAGTTGGGGACTGCCGGGGTGGGTGGCGGGGCCGGTTGGTGACGGGTGGAGGGGTGGGTAGATAGGAAGAAGAGCAAGGGGATGACGCTCATCCCCTTGGACCCCTGCGGCCTTTTGCCGGTGGCGGCGCTGGCAAGGCAGTCCGAGAGCAGCACATCGCCCACGAACAGATGCCCCTGAAAGACGGTCCTCCCCGCCCCGGAAAACGCCGGGCAGACCACCACGCCCCCGCGCACCCAGCCGGTCGGCCGGCGCCGCCGCCACAGGGCCGATATTGCCCTTATCGGTCGAATCGAAGGTCGAGCCGTACTTGAACAGGATCTGGCGGCACCCCTGCGCCAGCAGCCAGTCCAGTGCGGCCAGCGACTGTGCGACCGCCTCGGCGGGTGCGATGGTGCGGGATTTCAGTGCCACGATCAGGGCCTCGACCCCCGCATCGGCGGGCCGGTCAGGCAGGCCACAATACTGCGCTCAGGCCATGCCGACCTTGGCCAACGTCTTGGCCAAATCGGACGAGCCGGTGAAATCGTCGCCGATGGCGCCCAGAATCATCGCGTCATCCTTTCGATGGCGACGGCAAGGGACGGGCTCGGGGCCAGGTCGAGCCGGTGCCGTGCGGTGCCGTCGGGACTGACATTCAGGCAGGGATAGACCGCCCTTACCATGGGGTCGTGACCCGGGATCACGCGGGCGGCGTCGCCATCGGCCAGCGAGACGATCCGGTCCCAGCCCGCGGCCATGGCGGGCCGGTCGACGACGATAGGAAACACCCGCCGCGCCAGAAAATTCTCGTAGTAATGGGCGGCGTCCGAGGCCAGCACCATCCAGCCGCGCGCCGTCTTGACCCGCACGCATTGCAGCCCCGCCGAATGGCCGCCCAGCCCATGCACCTCGACCCCGGGCGCGACCTGACCGGCGCCGTCATGAAACACCACGCGCCCGGCATACACCTTGCGGACCAGCGCGCAGACGTGATCGGCGGTAAACGGCGCGCGGGTCGTCGGATCGCAGATGCAGGGCCCGGTGGCAAAGGCCATCTCGGCGGCCTGTATGTGGAACGTGGCGGCGGCAAAGGCGTCCAGCGTGCCGGCGTGGTCGTAATGCAGATGCGACACGATCACCGTCTGCACCCTGGCCGCGTCGATGCCCGCATCGGCGAGCATCCGCGCCGGATCGCGCAGCACCGGGCGCCCCCGGCGCGCGCCCTCGGCGGCGTCATAGCCGGTATCGACCACGATCAGCCCGGCATCGCTGCGCAGAACCCACAGGAAATAGTCCATCGGATGTGGGCTGGCGTGGTCGTCGCCCTCGAAACTGTCCGCGCGGGTGCGGGCGTTCCGCTCGGCATACTTCAGCGCAAAGACCTGCCACAGGTCATCCATCCTGCAGCCCCGCAGTTGTGCGTCCGGTCAGCGGATAGCGCGGGTCACGGTGCCGCCCGGGCAGGCCACCCGGCGGGCAAAGGGCCGACAGCAGCGCCTCGTCGGCGGCCAGGCAAGGCTCGGCCAGCCCGGCGATATAGCCCTGCAACTGCCCCAGCGTGCGCGGCCCGGCCAGCACCGACGCCACGCCATCGCAGGCCAGCGCCCAGTTCGGCGCCCAGTTCGGCGCCCAGTTCAGCGCAAGGCCGGTAGGCGTGCGGCCCGTGCCCTCGGCGTGACTGGCGGCCGTGGCCGCAAGGGCCAGCGTCCCGGGGCGGAACTCAACCTCCATCACCCGCGCATCGCCGCGGTCCGCGCGTGAGCCTGCGGGCAGTCCGGCGCGATACTTGCCGGTCGGGATCCCGCGCGCCAGTGCCGAACAGGGCACCACCCCCATGCCGTAGTGCCGCGCGGCGGGGATCAGATCGGCCTCGGCCTCGCGGTTCAGCGAGTGACAATAGGGCTGCACGGCCACGGGGCGGGCCATCCCGGCGGCCTCGGCCAGCCGCACCGCCTCGGCCACCTGCCAGCCACGAAAGTTTGACAGCCCCCAGGCGCCGACCAGCCGCTGCTGCAGCAGATCGGCCAGTGCCGCCATTGTCGCCTGTAGCGGGGTGTCGGGGTCGGGACGGTGCAACCAGTAGAGGTCAATGCGGCTGGCACGCAGCTGCTGCGGCGACATTTCTGCGGCCCGCATGACCCAGCCGGGGGACAGCCCGCCGGATTCCGCCATGCCGCGAACCGGGTTGCCGACCTTGGTGGCCAGCACCAGCCCCGCCCAGTCGCCGCCGGTCAGTTCGCCCAGCATCGATTCCGACGCCCCACCCGAATAGGTGTCGGCGGTATCGACCAGATCGCCGCCCGCTGCGCGATAGGCGTCAAGAATGCGCCCGGCCTCGGCCAGATCGGTCCGGTCGGCGAACATCATCGTTCCCAGCGCCAGCCGCGCCACCCGGAGGCCATCCCGCCAGAGGGGCGCGCGCGGCACACTCATGCGCTTGCCTTTGTCTCCATGTCCTGCCCCGCCTCGGCCACCGACCAGGTCTCAACCGCCTTGCCGATGATCAGCGGCGCGACCGCCGCATCAAAGGTGGCGACATGCGGCGTGGCCAGATGCCGGTCAAAGGCCGCTCGGTCGGCATACACCTCATGCAGCCAGACCTGTGCGGGGCGGTCGGGGTCTGTCCAGACCTCGAACCGGTGACAGCCGGATTCCTCGGACAGCGAGGTCCGGGCCTGCCCGCGCATCAGCGGCCGAAAGTCCTGCACCCGGTCGGGCAGAATATCGAAACGGACAGTGACGCAATAGATCGGCGGCTCTCCCTAGGCCGGGACGCGGCGGATCAGGCGCTCGAGGCCCCGCCGGACAGGGGGGAATTGCGACAAGACCAGCGCCACGCACAATACCAAAAGGATCGCGGCTCCCGGCCGGGTGACAAAGACCGACAGGTCCCCATCCGACAGAAACAGCGTCCGCCGCAGGCTTTCATCGAACATGCCACCCAGAATGACTCCGATCACCAGGGGGGCGATGGGATAATCCATGCGGATCAGCGCGAACGAGATCACGCCCACCACGATCATCAAGAACAGATCGTTGATCCCGCCCCCGACAGAGAACGACCCGATGGTGGTTAGAACCAGGACAGCAGGCAGGAACACCGTCTGCGGCAGGCGCAGGACGGCCACGAACAGGCGCGCGGTGAACAGCCCGATCACCAGAATCGCCAGCGACGCCATGACCAGGATCGCCACGATCCGCGTGATCAGCATCGGGTCGATGGTCGGACCGGGGGCGACATTGTTGATCATCAGGGCACCGAGCAGCGCCGCGGCAGGCGGCGATCCCGGAATACCCAGCACCAGAAGCGGGATCAGCGCGCCGCCGATGCATGCGTTGTTCGCCGTCTCGCACGAGATCAGGCCTTGCACCGACCCCTTGCCGAATGCCTGGGGTTCGGAACTGAGCGACTTGGCCGTGCCGTAGCTGACCCAGCCCGCCACATCCTCG
Organism: Geminicoccaceae bacterium; assembly: GCA_036796215.1. Lineage (GTDB taxonomy): Bacteria > Pseudomonadota > Alphaproteobacteria > Geminicoccales > Geminicoccaceae > SLRI01. Next base: position 6,240 of record DAIRDJ010000038.1, on the reverse strand, counting down.
CCGACCCCCGGCAATGCCCCCACGCCGACCCCGATGGTGCCTGACCGCGCGATGGTGGGGACGTTCCGCAGCACGGTGCCGATCTGGGGCCGGATCCGGCCCAACTGCGGCGGGGCACCGGCCAGCGGGCCGTCGCGCAGCCCCAGCAGGATCTGCGGAATGGCGAAACAGCCCATCAGCACCGGCACCACCATGAACCCTGACAGCAGATACGACCAGCCAAAGGTGAACCGGTGTTCCGACAGGATCGGGTCCATGCCGACCATCGCCATCGCCAGTCCGATCAATCCGGCGATCCAGCCCTTGATGACCAGATCGGTGCTCATCAGCGTGCCCGAGACAAGGATGCCGAACAGCGCCAGCAGCGCCTTTTCGGGGCTGGTGATCTGACGCGCGGCGGCCAGCAGCAGGCCCACCAGAAACAGCAGGAACACGGTTCCGATGAGCGTGCCGATGACGCTGGCGGTGGTGGTGATCCCCAGTGCCTCGCCCCCCCGGCCCTGTCTGGTCAGCGGGTGGCCGTCCAGCGCCGTCGCCGCGGAGGCCGCAGTGCCGGGAATGTTCAGCAGGATCGACGGGTACGACCCGCCATAGATCGCGCCCACATAGGCCCCGATCAGCGCGATCAGCGATTGCTCGACCGGGAACTTGTTGCCAAAGAAGCCGGTCAGGATGGTGACCGCCAGCGTGGCCGTCAGCCCGGGCAGAGCCCCGAACAGGATGCCCAGACAGACCGAGGCGATCAGGTAGACATAGGTGATGGGGTCTGTTGCCAACGCGTGAAAGCTGATGGCGAACATGGTGGTCTGTGCCAGAACCGTTTCCATTACCGCCGCCCCTGCACCCAGGGCCGCCAGGTGACGTAGTAGTGGTATTCGACCTGTGCAAAGACCAGTCCGGTCCGGTTGGGCACGTTCTGCCGGAACCCGAACGCCATTGCGCACATCAGAAACAGCGGCAGGATCAGCGCCATGGCCGGGGCGATCTTCAGCCAGATGTCAAGTTGCCGGGCCCGCCGCGCCTGCGTCCATGTCACGATGACCAGCGCGGCAAAGGCGGCCAGTGTCAGCCAGTCGTCGTCATGGGGCGCGGCCCAGCGGCTGCGGGGAAAGTTCACCGCCAGCGCATAGGCCGAGGGGATCAGAACGGCCACCAGCGCGACTCGGGTGGCGCGGGGCCGGGGCTGATGAAACCCCGCGATCAGCGCCATGACCACCAGCGCACTGGCCAGCGTGAAATCGACACGCGGCACCAGCGCAAAGATATAGGCCAGAACGATCGCCGCGCAGGCCAGAATGCGCCCCCCCTCGGCAGAGCGGGCCCATGGCCAGACCGGCGGCAGACCCTGCGGCGCGCCCCCCTGCCGCAGCGCGATGACCAGCAGCGCCGCGGAAAGCACCAGCAGGGCACCGAAGATCACGAACGGGACCAGCGCGGCTGACATGTACCAGTGCCCCGCCCCGACACCGCCGCCCCGGGCGCCGGCAAAGGGCAATAGGCTGGTGCGCCAAAGGAAGAAAATACTGACCGCGATCAGGACAAGGCTCGTCCAGAAGTCCTGTCGGCGCCGGATCACGATGGCGTCTGCTTGATTCCGGTCCATCCTGGCGGCCTTGGGCAACAACGTTCGACACAGACAGGATGCCCCGGCCAACCGTCTCTGGCCAGCCGGGGCAGGAAGTGGCAACCTCAGGGCCGGGGGATACCCAGGCTCGCGGGGTCGACGGTGGCAATGCCCAGTTCGTGCAGAGTCCAGGCGAACTTGCTTTCATGGCCCGCGAACAGCGCCTGCGCGTCGGGCCCGTGGATGCCCGCGATGCTGTAGAAATTGTTCGCCGCCCATTCGCTGACCGCCGGTTCCGCAATCGCCGCCTCAAAGGCGGTGCTCAGGGTGGCGATCACCTCGTCCGGGCTTTCGCTGGGAACCGCAAAGGCCAGCATCTGGCGCAGTGGCAGGAACCCTGCCAGTTCCGGATAGTCGGCAAAGGCGCTGGGGATGGTGATGCCCTCGATCTGCCCTTCTTCGGGCACCAGCATGGCCAGCGGGCGGATCTGCCCACCCCGAATCAGCGCCTGCTGTTCGGCCAGCGAGGTGGCGACAACCATCACCTCGCCGGTGACCGCCGCCTCTTGCGACGGGGCCGATCCGGCGAAGGGCACGAACCGGAACGACGCACCGCTCCCCTGTTCCAGCGCCAGAAGGTTCAGGTGGTGGATCGACCCCGATCCCGAGGCGCCGGCCGGGATGGTTCCAGGTGCTGCATGCGCGGCCTCGATCAGTTCCTCCAGCGTCTGCCACGGCGCGTCGGCATTGACCGACAGAACCCCCGGCGAGCCGCCGATGATGAACGGATACCAATAGTCGAACCGGTGCGGAAAGCCGCCCTGCACGGAGGCGGTGACGTTCGAATCCGCGATCCCCGCGAGGGTATATCCATCGACGGGTTGGTTCATGACGTGAACCATCCCGTTCGATCCCGCCACGCCCCCGGTGACGTTGGTGACAGTGATCGAAACCGGCAGATGGCGCTCCATCTCGGCCATGAACATGCGGTTGATTACATCCGTGCCGCCGCCCGCGCCCCAGACCACCACCGCGGTAATGTCACGGAACGGATAGGATTGCGCCAGTGCAGCGGGCACAGCCGCCATAACGCCCACAGCCCCGAGCGCCAACACAGCCAGGCTAGTTCGCATCATTCTTCCTCCCCGAAAGCCGACCCATCATCGCTGGGCGGATGCGTTTGTATATGCACTAATAAACGCATTGTCAACAGCAACGCATGCGGCTATGTATACATCAACACTTCGGAGACTGCAATGACCCTTGCCGCGCCCCTGCCCCGGAGCCAACCCGGAACCCTTGCCCCCACTGGAACCAATGCCTTCAGGATCGCCGTCTTTGACGGTGACGGGATCGGGCCCGAGATCATGCAGCCCACGGTCGCGCTGCTCGAAACCATTGCCGCCAACCTCGGCCGCGCCTTCGCGTTCGAGCACCTGCCCGCTGGGGCCATGCACTACCGCGATCATGGCGAATCGCTGCCGGAAAGCTCGCTGCAAGCGGCCCGGATGGCCGACGCCATCCTGCTGTCGGCGGTGGGCCTGCCCTCGGTCCGCTATCCGGACGGAACCGAGATCTCGCCCCAGATCGAACTGCGCCAGAAACTGGGCCTCTATGCCGGTGTGCGGCCGGTGTTCCAGTTGCCGGGGCAGGACAGCCCGCTGCGCCCCGAGCGAATGGCGGGCGTGGATTTCGTGCTGATCCGCGAATCGACCGAGGGGTTGTTTGCCTCGCATGGCAAGGGTGTCGTCGAGGGCGATGCCGAAGCACGCGAGACGCTGGTGATCACCCGTGCCACATCCGAGAAGCTGTTCGACTTCGCGTTCCGCCTCGCCCGCCAGCGCAGGGCCGCCGGCCGCGGGCCGGGTCGGGTGCATTGCATCGACAAGGCCAATGTTTTCTTGTCCTTCGCGTTCTTCCGAAAGATCTTTCTTGAAGTCGCCGCCCGTCACCCTGACATCGAGGCGGATTGTGCCTATGTCGACGCCACGGCATTGTGGATGGTGCAAAAGCCGCGGATGTTCGATGTGCTGGTGACCGAGAACATGTTCGGCGACATCCTGTCGGACCTGGGGGCAGGGTTGATGGGCTCGCTCGGGCTGGCGCCGTCGGCCGATATCGGTGACGGGATCGCGCTGTTCCAGCCCTGCCATGGCTCGGCGCCGGACATTGCCGGGCGCGGCGTGGCCAATCCGCTGGCGATGATCCTGTCGGCGGCCATGATGCTGGACTGGCTGGGCACGGAACGCGGATCGCCGGACCTGAGCGCTGGCGCCGCGCGCTTGCAGGCCGCCGTGGCGCGCGTGCTGACCGCGGGGCGGGTGCGCACCCCCGATCTGGGCGGCACGGACAGCACGAAGGCAATGGCCGATGCGGTCGCTGCTGCCTGGGCGGAGGGCGGATGACGCAGCGGGTCCTGACAGTCGGCGCGGGCTTTTTCGCCCGCCTCCATGTCGACAGTTGGCTCAGGATGCCGGGCGCGCAGTTTGTCGGGCTGTGCGATCTGGACGCGGGGCGCGCGCGCGCCGTGGTGGCCGACCTTGCCCCGGACCGCCCCGACATCGCCACCGGACCTGACCTGCCCGCCCTGATCGCCGCGACCGCGCCGGATATCGTGGATATCGCCGCCCCGCCCGCCGCCCATGCCGGACTGATCGACGCGGCGCTGGCCTGCGGGGTGCGGACGCTGATCTGTCAGAAACCGTTCTGTGGCGACCTGCCCACGGCCCGCGCCGCCACCGCCCGCATCGCCGCCGCCGGCGCCGTCTGCGCCGTCCACGAGAACTTCCGCTTTCAGCCGTGGTACCGTGCCATGGCGCGCAGCCTTGCCCGGGGTGATCTGGGCCAGCCGCTGCGCCTGAGTTTCCGGTTGCGCCCCGGCGACGGGCAGGGCCCGCGCGCCTATCTGGACCGGCAGCCGTATTTCCAGACCATGCCGCGCTTTTTGATCCACGAGACCGGTGTGCACTGGATCGACAGCTTCCGCTATCTGTTCGGCGATCCCGGCTGGGTCTGGGCCGACCTGCACCGCCTCAACCCGGCCATCGCGGGCGAGGATGCGGGAGTCGTCGTGTTCGGCTGGGATGACGGGCGGCGGGCGGTCTTCGACGGCAACCGCCTGCTGGACCATGCCGCCGAAAACCTCCGCCTGACCATGGGCGAGGCGCTTGTCGAGGGGACCGAGGCCAGCCTTGCGCTGGACGGGCACGGGCAATTGTGGCGCCGCGCGCGTGGCGCTGCGGTGGCCGAACCCCTGCCCGCGCCATGGCCGCGTGACCGGTTCGGGGGCGATTGCGTCCATGCCCTGCAGGCCCATGTGATCGCCCATCTGACCAGCCGTGCGCCGCTGGAGAACGCCGCCCCCGACTATCTGCGCGTGATCGAGATCGAGGGCGCGGTCTATCGCTCGGCCGGCGAAGGGGTTAGGGTCCGACTGGCGCCAGCCGCCGATCTCGAGACCCGCCATGCCTGACCACGCCCACGCCGCCGCCGCCCCCACCCCCAAGCGTACCCTAAGTCAGGTGCAGCGCGCGGTGACCTTGTTGCGCGACATGATCGTGACCAACCGCCTGCCCCCCGGTTCGCACCATCTGGAGGTCGAACTGGCGGCAATGCTGGGCATGTCACGCACCCCGGTGCGCGAGGCCGCGATCATCCTCGAGGGTCAGGGACTGGTCGAGGTGGTGCCGCGCCGGGGGGTCAGGGTTCTGCCGATCTCGCCGCGGGACATGGACGAGATTTATTCGGTCCTGAGCGAACTGGAATCGCTGGCGGCCCTCGAACTTGCGCGCCGCCGCCCGTCCGATGCGGACCTGGTCCGCCTTCGCGAGTCAATTGAAGAGATGGAAGACGCGCTGTCTCGCGACGACCGGACAGCCTGGGCCGATGCTGACGACCGGTTCCACGGGCTTCTGGTCGCACTGGCCGGAAACAGGCGGCTGGAGCAGGTGGTGGCGACGTTCTCCGATCAGGTCCGGCGGGCCCGGTTGCTTACTCTGTTTATCCGTCCTTGCCCCGACCAGTCCAATGCCGACCACCGCGCCTTGGTCGAGGCCATTGCGACAGGCGATGCTGACCGCGCCCGCCAAATCCATCGCGACCACCGGCGGCGAGCCAAGAACCTGATGCTGAGCCTGCTGGAACGCCACGGTTTTCACACCGTCTGAACTGGCCCGCCTCCGCCTGATCAAGCGCCGACTATGCACACATCAAGGACAGTTGCTTGCCCCGCTGTCACGTAGCCCTTGAATGCGAGACGGAAAATCCATTGCATTCAATGCTCAATCTTTACCATTAGACAAGAGATGTTGCCCTTGAATGCGATATTCTTGCCGCCAAAGCCGAGACAGGGTTCGAGTGGTTGGTTGCAAAAGAGGGGAAATTCTGGCGGATGACGACGGAATCTCACCTCTAGAGGCAAAAAATGACCTCGAACGCGCCGCGTCTCAGATTCAAGGGCTACGCGACACCAAGCCGCCGACACCGCCGCTACCGTGGACAAATTTTGCACCGCCGCTCTCAACTCGACACAAGGCATGCTTCTATGTATACGCTGTTTCATGCACAAGGGAGGAAAAACAATGCCAAGATTCTCGATTCCAATACCTGATTATCCATAATTCTAGAGCAAATTCCTATTACGTGGAATCATTTCCCGATTCTCAAATCTTGATTGT
>DAIRDJ010000037.1:0-30362 GCA_036796215.1 Geminicoccaceae bacterium | reverse complement strand
GCAAGGAGCCGCACATCTACGTCGCCAACTGGTTCTACCTCGCCTTCATCATCACTATCGCGATGTTGCACATCGTCAACAACCTGGCAGTGCCGGTGTCGTGGTTCGGGGTCAAGAGCTATTCGCTTTTCTCCGGCGTGCAGGACGCACTGACCCAGTGGTGGTACGGCCACAATGCCGTCGGCTTCTTCCTGACCGCCGGCTTTCTCGGCATGATGTACTATTTCGTGCCGAAGCAGGCGAACCGGCCGATCTACTCCTATCGACTGTCGATCATCCACTTCTGGGCGCTGATCTTTCTCTACATCTGGGCCGGTCCGCACCACCTGCACTACACGTCCCTGCCCGATTGGGCGCAGGTGCTCGGCATGACCTTCTCCGTCATGCTCTGGATGCCGTCCTGGGGCGGCATGATCAACGGCCTGATGACCCTCTCGGGCGCTTGGGACAAGCTCCGGACCGACCCGATCCTGCGCTTCCTCGTGGTCTCCGTCGCCTTCTACGGCATGAGCACCTTCGAGGGGCCGCTGATGTCGATCCGCCAGGTCAACGCGCTCTCGCACTATACCGACTGGACCGTCGGCCACGTGCATTCGGGTGCCCTGGGCTGGGTCGCGTTCATCAGCTTCGGCGCCGTCTACTATCTGGTGCCCAAGCTCTGGCGGGCCGAGCGGCTCTACTCGCTCAGGCTGGTCGAGTGGCATTTCTGGATCGCGACCCTGGGCATCGTCCTCTACATCACCGCGATGTGGGTCTCGGGCATCATGCAGGGGCTGATGTGGCGCTCCTATGACAGCCTCGGGTTCCTCCAGTACTCGTTCATCGAGACGGTGGCCGCCATGCATCCCTACTACGTCATCCGCGCGTTCGGCGGGGTGCTGTTTCTCGCTGGTGCCTTGCTCATGGTCTACAACCTGATCCGCACGACCCGGCACGAGATCCGCGCCGAGGAGCTGGAGGGCTATACCCCGCCCGCCCGTGCCCAGGCCCAGCCGGCCGAGTAAGGGAGACAGTCCATGAGCCTGATGCAGCATCACAAGAAGATCGAGACCCGCGGCATGCTGCTCGCGGTCCTGATCCTGATCACAGTTGCGATCGGCGGCCTCGTCGAAATCGTCCCACTCTTCAAGATCGAGACCACGATCGAGGACGTGGAAGGGGTGCGGCCCTACTCACCGCTGGAGCTCGCCGGCCGCAACATCTACATCCGAGAGGGTTGCTACAGCTGCCACAGCCAGCAGATCCGGCCGTTCCGCGACGAGATCGAGCGCTACGGTCACTTCAGCCTGGCGGCCGAGAGCAAGTACGACCACCCGTTCCAGTGGGGCAGCAAGCGCACCGGCCCCGATCTCGCCCGGGTCGGCGGCAAATACTCTGACGATTGGCACGTGGCGCACATGGTCGATCCGCGCTCGGTCGTGCCCGAGAGCATCATGCCGGGCTATCCCTGGATGCTCGACCGCAACCTCGGCTACCAGGACATCGCCGACCATCTGCGTGCGCTGCGCATCGTCGGCGTGCCCTATACCGACGAGATGATCGACCATGCCTGGGCCGATCTGCGCGCGCAGGCCGACCCGAATGCCGATCACAGCGGCCTGCTTGCCCGCTACCCCAAGGTACAGATCGGCGCGCTCGACGGCCGGCCGGGGCAACTGACCGAAATGGACGCGATCATCGCCTATCTGCAGATCCTGGGTCGGATGGTCGATTTCACCGACATCCGCACCGAAGACCTCCTGCAGTAGGTCCGGCGCGGTCGATGGACACCCTCGTCGAATGGGCGGCTTCCCTCTGGGGCTTGTGGCTGATGCTGATCTTCCTCGGCATCTGCGCCTACGCGCTCTGGCCCAGTCGAAAGCGGCAGCGCGAGATGGACGAGCACGCGCGCATTCCGCTCGACGATCCGGCGGACGATTTGGAGAAAAAGGATGGCCGAGAAAATTGAGCGGGACGAGCTGACCGGGGTCCAGACGGTGGGCCACGAGTGGGATGGTATCAAGGAGCTCGACAACCCGTTGCCGCGCTGGTGGCTCTGGGTATTCTATGCCTGCATCGCCTTCTCCGTGCTCTGGTGGATCCTCTACCCGTCCTGGCCGACGCATCGCGGCTATCTGCCCGGGATCCTCGGCTCGAATTCCAGGCTCGCCCTCGAAGACCGGCTCGCCGAGGCGCGGGAGGCGCAGGCGGTCTTCCTCGAGCGGATCGCCGAGGCGACCCCAGCCGAGATCGCCGAGTCCCCGGATCTGCTGGCCTTTGCCGAGCATGGCGGGCAGCGGCACTTCAACGACAATTGCGCCGGCTGCCACGGGCTCGGCGGCGGCGGCCAGCTCCACTACCCGTCCCTGGCGGACGACGCCTGGATCTGGGGCGGGACAATGGAGGCGATCAACTATAGCATCAATCACGGCATTCGGAACGAGGACGACCTGGACGCGCGCTTCTCGATGATGCCGGCCTATGGCGCCGACGGCATTCTCGGCCGGGACGAGATCAATGCGGTCGCCGAGTTCGTGCTCTCGCTCGGCAACCGCGAGCACGACGCCGAGCTCGCGGCCGCGGGTGCCGAGACCTACGAGATCCAGTGCGCCGCCTGCCACATGGAAGACGGTAGCGGCATGCAGGAGCTGGGTGCCCCTGCCCTCAACGACGCGGTTTGGCTCTATGGTGGCGAGCGCGAGCAGATCAGGGCGCAGATCGCCAACCCGCGCCACGGTGTGATGCCGCCCTGGCAGGGCCGTCTGCCGGACGAGGTGATCAAGATGCTTACTGTCTACGTGCACAATCTGGGTGGCGGCGAGTAGCCGTCGACTCTCCCGAGTAGCCTCGATCTCAAGGGTCATTGCCGCAAGGCCCGCTCCGGCCGATGGTGGAGCGGGCCTCTTTCTTTTTTGGCGCGCAAGCTCAGCGATGGCGCGATCCCGTCGGCTTTGCGAGCGGGGCTGTGGCTGTCGTGTGCGGCAGAGTGAAGAGGGCAAGGCAAGCGGCGAGCACCAGGGTCGACGAGAGGAGCAGAGCCCCCTGCCCCAGCCCGTCGATCGCCAGTGCCATCAGAAATGGCGCCGCGGCCTGGGCGATCCGAGAGGGGGCGGCGATCAGGCCCTGGCGGTAGCCGTAGCCATCGGGGCCGAAGAGGGTGAGCGGCAGCGTTCCCTTGGCGATGGTCAGGATGCCGTTGCCAGCACCATGCAGGCTGGTGAAGGCAAAGGCCGCTGGTGCGCCGATCAGCAGCAAGGCCAATGGACCAAGCGGATGGAGCATGGTCGCGAACCTGGCCGAGGCCAGCGGATGGAAACGCTGCAGAAGGGCGAACTCGACGATCCGGGCCCCAACCTGGGCCGGACCCACCAGCATGGCAGCGGCAAGGGCGGTGGCCGGTGCGACGCCGGTTTCGCTCAAGAGACGCGGCAGGTGGGCGGCAAGGGCCGTGCTCACGAACCAGGTCGCGGCGAACACGAAGGCGAGGGTCAGCATGAGCCGGGTCTCGCCCGGCAGCCGCTGCAGCGGCGCAACACTTGCCCGCGCGGCCGGGCTCACGGACAGGGCCGGTCGGGTCGGTTTCGCTACGAGAAAGCGGTTCAGCGGCAGGCAGACGGCGAGATGGACGGCCGCCCAGAAGACGCAGGTGCCGCGCCAGCCGACGGCGAGTTCGAGCCACGTCGTCACCGGCCAGGCAACGGTGCTGGCAAAGCCGGCCAAGAGCGTGATGCCGGTGATCGGGCCTCTTGCCGCCTGTCCGTAGAGCCCGGCGAGCGTGGCGAAGGCGGCTTCATAGAGGCCCATGGCCATGCCGATACCGATCACCAGCCAGGCGAGGAACAGGGCGGTCGGCTCCTCTGCCACGGCGAGGAGCCCTAGCCCGGCTGCGAAGACGAGGTTGGAGACGACCAGCACGTCGCGACCGCCTAAGCGATCGATGCGTCGGCCGACGGCAGGGCCAAGCAGGCCCGAGAGCAGCAAGGCCAGCGAGAAGGCGGCATAGACGACCCCGACCTCGAGCCCGAGCGTTTCGGCCATCGGCCATGCCAGGATGGCCGGGAGATAGAAGGTGGAGCCCCAGGCCAGGGTCTGGGTCACTCCCAGGGCGAGGACCACGACGGGCCGGGCGTGCATTGCTGCCTTTCGCGGGGTCGATCCGAAACGCTGCCGGGGACAGAGACTGGACGGCATCGTGTCTTCGCGCAGTCTGCCGAGGCATCGACCGCAATGACCGAGGGGGGAAGGTTCGTGCCGTTTTGCTGGTTGGCGCTGGCATTGGGCCTCGTCATTGGCCCCGCTTTCACCGGCGTCGTCGCCGCTCAGGATGCCCCCGCTCAGGATGCCGTGGCGCGCGGTGCCGCGCTCAGTGCCGAATGGTGTGCGCGGTGCCATCACATCGCCGCCGGTGGGGCGATGAAGGAGGCGCCGCCGTCATTCGCGGCGATCGCCGTCTATCGCACGCCGAACCAGATGCGAGCGGCGATGGTGGCACCGCATCTCGGCATGCCGCCGCTGGTCGAGATCCTGGGGCTCGAGGCCGAGGATCTGATCGCCTACATCGTCTCGCTCGAGAGCACCGCCACCCTCGCTCCCGCCGCGAACTGACTCCATCGACCGAGCACCCGCCAGGCATGCGAGGCTCGCGCCAGCGGCGAAGCTGGGATAGAACTGGCGTCATGATCGCAAGGGAGGCAACCATGGCACTTGAGCGGCTCGATCACGTCAATCTGCGCACCCACCGGCTCCAGGCGATGATCGACTGGTATCGCGACGTGCTCGACATGGAGACCGGCCCGCGGCCCGGGTTTCGCTTCGGCGGGGCCTGGCTCTACTGCGCTGGCGAGCCGATCGTGCATCTGGTCGAGGTTGCCGAGGAACAGGCGGCGATCGCTCCCAAAATCGAGCATTTCGCCATTCGCGGCACCGGCCTCGACACATTTCTGACAATGCTCGAGGGCAAGGGCATCGCCTACGAGATCGGCCGGCCGCCGGGCTTTCCGATCATCCAGGTCAACATCTTCGATCCGGACCGGAACCACATCCACATCGATTTTCCGGCTGCCGAGGCAGCGGCGCTCGAGCGCTGAGCCTCAAACGGCGGAAAGATACCACTCGAAGTCGAGCGGGGTCAGCCGCGCCTCGAACCGATCGAACTCGGCCCGGCGGCAGGCGGCGTAGAGCTTCTTGAAGCGCTCGCCGAGATAGGGGTCGAGCTTGCTGCCCTTTTCAAAGGCGAGCAGCGCCTCGGCCCAGTCGGTGGGCACTGTGCGGCGGGCCTTGGCGTAGCCATTGCCGGTGATGGGCGGGCAGGGATCCCCCTCGTGCTCGAGCCCGTGGAGGATGCCCGCGATCATCGCGGCCGTCGCCAGATAAGGGTTGGCATCAGCACCTGCAGTCCGGTGCTCGATGCGTTTGGCGGCGGTGGGGCCCGCCGGGACGCGCAGTGCCACGGTGCGGTTGTTGATGCCCCAGGTGGGTGCCGTCGGCGCATAGGAGAGCGGCTGCAGGCGGCGGTAGCTGTTGGCGTTGGGGGCAAAGAGCAGCATAGATTCGCCCATCAGCTGCTGCAGTCCCCACACACCGTGGCGCAGCAGCCGGTCACCCTTCTCGCCCTCGGCGAAGGCGTTGCGGCCCTCGCCGTCGAGGAGGCTCATGTGGATGTGCAGCCCGCTGCCGGCCAACTCCGCGAAGGGCTTGGCCATGAAGCAGGCGCGGTAGCCCGTGGCTTCGGCCGCGGCCTTGACGCAACGCTTGAATTGCAACGCATGATCGGCGGCGGTGACCGGATCGCTGACGTGCTTGAGATTGACCTCGAACTGGCCGGGGGCGAACTCGGAGACCGCGCCTTTGGCCGGGATGCCCTGAGCGTTGCAGTAGTGGCGGAGAGTGTCGAGAAATGCGTCGACCTCGGTTAGGCGGTCATAGGAGTAGACCTCGCATTCGCGCGAGCGGCGGCCGAGCCGGCGGCTCACCGGCAGCTGGCCCATCCCGGCCGGGCACAGATCGGGGTCCAGCAGGTAGAACTCGAGCTCCAGTGCTGTGACCGGGCGCAGGCCGTAGGCGGCGAAGCCCTCGGCGACGCGGCCGAGCAGGCGCCGGGTGTCGGCGAAGAAGGCTGTGCCATCGAAATCGTCGAGCCCACCGATGATCTGGGCCCGGGTCTCGGACCAGGGCACCGGCGCCAGGGTCGCGATGTCGAGGCGGATCGGCCGGTCGGCGTCGCCCTCTTCCCAGACGAGGCCGCTGCGATCGACATTCGCTCCGGTGGTGTCGATGGCATAAAGCGTGGTCGAGAAAACGGCATCGCCAGCGAGTGCCGCTTCGAGCTCGCCGATATCGAAGCGCTTGCCTCGGGGAATGCCGACGATGTCCGGAAGGATGATGTCGGCCACCTCGATCAGCGGATGGTCGTCGAGAAACGCCGCGAGTTCAGGGTGGCGCGGCGGCTTTCCCTCGGGCGGCATGGCGGTCGGCGGCCGATCAGATGCTCTCCTGCACCCACTCGACGAGCTTGGTCTTGGGCAGTGCGCCCACCTTGGTGGCGGCCACTGCCCCGTCCTTGAACAGCATCAGGGTGGGGATGCCGCGCACCCCGTACTTGGTCGGGGTCAGCGGGTTGTCGTCGATATTGACCTTCACGACCTTGATCTGCTTAGCCATTTCGTCGGCGAGGGATTCGAGATGCGGGGCGATCATCTTGCAGGGCCCGCACCATTCGGCCCAGAAATCGACGACCACAGGCGTCGACGATTTGAGGACGTCCTCGTCGAACGCGGCATCGCTGGTTTGGTGCACCGTCATGCTGGCCTATCCGTGCTTGTGGGTCGGTGCGAGCTCGCCGCACCGCTGCGGATCGGGACTCTTGGATCAGCGACCGACCGCCGTCAAGCCGAGACGCGGTCGCGGGGGCGATGGGCGTCGAGCAGCCGGCGCGGGATCGGCATCAGCACCGGCACCGCCGTCCAGACGAGACCGGCGCGCACGTCCCGCTTCGGGTAGAGGGTGGCGAGCAGAGCCGCGTAGGCTGCGAGCTGCGCCAGATAGGGCGCCGGCACCGCGTCCGGGCTTTCGGGCGGCAGCCGGTTCGACTTGAAATCGACGAGATAGATCGCCTCGTCGGTGACGGCGAAGCGATCTATCTGTCCGGCGATCAGCATCCCGCCGAGTTGTCCAACGATCGGCTGCTCTGACCGGCTGCCGCGACCAAAAGCAGGTGCGAGCTTGGGCAGTTGCAGAACACCCCTCACCTGTCGCTTCAGCTCCAGGCGCGCGGGCTGCTCGAGGCCGGGCCAAAGGCTGAGCCTAGCTTCGAGCAGGCGATCCCGCTCGGGCTCGGGCTGGGCCGCGATCTCGTGCAGCAGGCGGTGCAAGGCCGTGCCGAACTGCCGCGCCGCGCCGGCTTTGGCGGCCAAGGGTGAGCTTGCCGGCAGCGCTGCCGCCTCCTCGCGCGAGGGCTGGACGAAGCGGGGCATGGGTGGCTCTGGCGGCGGGGGCTGCTCGAGCCAGGCTGGCAATGGCTCGAGCACCGGTGCCGCCGCCAGGGCCGCCTGTTTCTCGCTGCCGGCCACGCCCCTGACGAGGCGCAGGCTGCCGGGCTCGTCACCGGGCTCCAGGGCGTCGAGCCCGCCCAGGGCCCGGCCGATGACGTCGTGCCAGGAGCCGTCGGCCGTCCGGCTGCGCTTGGCCCAGCCGGTGACGTAGAGCCGGTCGCGGGCCCTGGTCATGACGACATAGAGCAACCGCCAGCGCTCGGCCGCCTGTCGGGACTTGAGCGCCTCGGCGACGCGCCGGCTCACCGGATCGCGGTCGGCCGAAGCGGCGCGCCAAAGCGGCAGGCCGGTCTCGGGGTCGATCAGCAGGCGATCCTTGGCTTCCTGGGGCTGATAGGGGCCGGCCTCGGCGAGAAAGACGATGGGGGCTTCGAGGCCCTTCGAGCCGTGCACGGTCATCACCCGAACGGCGTCCGTGCCCTGCTCCATGTCGCGCTTCAGGCTCTCGGCCTCCAGCCCGAGCCAGTGGATGAAGCCCTGCAGCGATGCCGGATGCCCCTCCTCGTAGGCGAGCGCCTGGGCGAGAAAGGCCTCGATCGGCTCGGCGGCATCGGGGCCGAGGCGCTGGAGCAGCCGCGCACGGCCGCCTTCGGGCCCCAGGATCCGGGTGAAGAGCTCGAAGGGTGGCATGAAGTCGGCCATGGCGAGCCAGCCGCGAAACCGCTCCCAGGCCGCGGCGAACGGTGCCTGTCCGCCCTCGCCCAGTGCCCTAAGACGCTCGATCAAGGGCTTGTCGGCACGACCATAGGCGAGCTTGAAGAGATCGTCCTCGTCGAGGCCGACGAGCGGGCTCTTGAGCAGGGCCGCGAGCGTCAGATCGTCCTCGGGCAGGAGCAGCGTCTCGCCGAGCGCCATCAGGTCCTCGACGGCGATGCTGTCGGTGAGCTGCAGCCGATCGGCACCGGCGACCGGAATGTCGTTTTCCTTCAGGGCCTTGAGGATGCGCTCCTGGGCGATGCCGCGGCGTTGCAGGAGGATCAGGATGTCGCCGGCGCAAATGGCTGCGCTCGTCGCTTCGAGCACCGCACCGGTGTCGAGCCAGCTCTTGATCGTCCGGGCGATTTGGGCTGCAAGCCGGGCTTCGGCCTCGTCGGCATCGAAGCGCTCGGTCGGCAGCTGCCAGCCCTCGGCCGGCCGGCCGGTGCGCTCGGCGGGCTCGACCAGCGGCCAGATCTCGACGGTGCTGAGCGCGTTTCGCCGAAACGTGTCATGGGCGACCTCGGCGTCGCCCGCGACCGAGGTGCGGATCTCCGCATCGGCGAGCACGGCATCGACGGCCTCGATGATGGCGGGGCCGGAGCGGAAGGAGAGATCGAGCACGGCGCGCTCGAGCGGGCGGTGGGCGGCCTTGAATTTGCCAGTCAGGCGCTCGCGGATAGCGGCGAAGGTGTCGAGGTCCGCACCCTGAAAGCTGTAGATCGACTGCTTCTCGTCGCCGACGACGAAAAGCGTGCGGTTGCCCCGGTCGGCCCCCTCGCCGCTCGTGAACTCCTCGACCAGATGCTCGATGATCGCCCACTGGAGCGGGCTCGTGTCCTGGGCTTCGTCGACGAGAAGGTGGTCGATCCGCGCATCGAGCTTGAAGCGCACCCAGTCACGCTTGGCCGGGTCGCGGAGCAGCTGCTCGGCGCGGGCGATCAGATCGTCGAAATCGAGTGCCGCCTTTTGGCGCTTCGTTTCGTCGTAGGCGTCGATCACCGCGTAGCCGACGGTGAGCAGCACCGCCGTGCGGCGCCAGACCTCCTGCGCCTTGAGCGCGTCTTCGACCCGCACAAGGCGGGCCTGCTCGCGTTGAAGGGCGTTGGCGGCGGCATCGTCGAGCGATTTCGGGATCAAGCGCTTGGCGGGCTCGCCGGCCTGGGTGAGAAGCGTGTTGCGATAGGTGTCGAAGAGTGCCTGGCGGTCCGCTTCCGCAGCGTTCAACCAGACCAGAAGCTGACGGCCATTTTCGGCTTGTGTAGCAGTGCCGTGCAGCAGCGCATTGGCAGCCGGCACCAGCTTTGCGCTGTCCACCTCCTCGGCCCGGCAGGCGCGCTCGACGATGCGCTCGGCCGTCATGGTGGAATCGACCTCCAAGAGACGGGCCACGGCGACGATCACACCCTCGGCGCTGCCATGCCCTGCGGCGAGGGCCGAGAGATGCTGGCGCCGGGCGAGGAGTTGGGCGATGGCCTGGGTCAGGCTGTCGTCGCCCATCAGCACGGCCAGGTCCTCGATCGCCTGCTGCAGCTTGGGCTCGTGGCTCGCCAGCACGTGCTGGCGGGCCTCGATCTGCAGCTCGGTGGCGCTGCGCTCGTCGATCAGCTCGAAATGCGCGGCGATGCCGGCCTCGAGCGGGAAGCGCCGCAGCAGGCTCTGGCAAAAGCCGTGGATGGTCATGATCGAGAGGCCGGCCGGCAGATCGAGCACCTGGGCGAAAAGCCGCCGAGCGCGGTCGACGACGGACTGGCCCGGGGGCTCGCCGGTCAGCGCCTCGAGGTCGGCCGCGAGCTGCGCCGCGTCCGGGGCTACCGCCCAATCCGCGAGCTGCTTCTCGATCCTGGACGCCATCTCGGCGGCCGCGGCCTTGGTGAAGGTGATACAGAGGACGCTCTCGGGATCCGCCCCGCTCAGCAGCAGGCGCAGCACCCGGTTGGTCAGGACCCGGGTCTTGCCGGTGCCGGCATTGGCCGTGACCCAGACCGACCGCGCCGGATCGGCGGCCAGGAGCTGGGCCGGGGTCGGACGCTCAGTCACCGGCACCTCGCCATTCCTTGATCCGGGCGAGGTGCTCGTAGGCGCTGTAGCGCGGCGCGATCTCGGGCCGCGGGACGGCGAAGAACGGGGTCTTCGGGTCGGCGAAGGCGGCCAGGAGGCGAGTGACACCCTCGCGGGCGGCCTCGATCAAGGCTTCGAGCTCGTCCAGCCTGGCGACGGGCTTGATCGGGGTGGGCTTGGGGCCGGCCTTCAAGGGCCAATGCTCGAGCGCCTCGATGGCGCCCGTCAGGCCCGCGAAGCCACCACTCTCGGCAATCGCAGCCTCGAGCGGCAGTTGCGGGCTGACCCCGGCCTTGATGTCGGCGAGCGACGGGAGGGTGCCGGTCTTGTAGTCGGCAATGCCGAGCCCGCCCGATAGGCGCAGCTCGAGCCGGTCGGCCCGGGCCCGGATGGTGAAGCTGCCGTCGGGGCCGAGCCTGAGCGCCCCCTCGCTCTCGGCGGCGATGCGGCGAATACGGCCGCGGCGCTCGCTCTCGGCCTCGATGAACCACTTGGCGATGCGCTTGAAGCGTGGCCACCAAAGGGCTCGCATCTCGGGCTGATCGGCGACGCTTTTGAAGGCATCGAGGCCCAAGAGGATCAGCGTCGCCTCGGGCTCGGGCGGCAGCTCGCTCGGAAAGTCCCGGACGAAGCGCTCGAGCACATCATGGATGATCGCCCCCTGCTCGCGCACGCCGGGATCGGCATCGAGCGGATCGAGCTCTCTAAGGCCCAGGATGCGCTTGGCGTAGACGCTGTAGGGATCACGCATCAGCGTTTCGATCTCGGTGACCCAGAGGTCCTTGGGCCGGGCAGCAGCGGGTGGGCAAGGGGCCGGCGGCGGGCATGGCCGAACGGGGCCCCGAGGCTCGTCCAGCCGCTTCGCCCAGGCGAGCCAGCTCGGCTCCAGCTCCAGCCGATCGCGGCGATGCAGCGCCCGGGTCACGGTGTCGAGGCGCTGCAGCCAGCGGGACGGGACGGTCGGGCTGCCCTTGCTGTCCTTGGCACTGCGCGTGAGGAGAACCTCTGAAGCCGTTGCACTCATGAGGAGGTCATGCGCGGCGATGCCGATCTGGAACTCGACCGGCGGCAGCCCGAGCGCCTGCCTCAGATGCCGGTTGAGCCAGGGGCCGGGCTCCGTGGTCCTGGGCCAGGTGCCCTCGTTGAGCCCGGCCACCAATACGGTGTCCGCCTCGACCAGGCGTGCTTCGAGCTGGCCCAGGATCATCAGCCGCGGATGGCTCCGGCCGCGCGGGCGAACGGCCTCGCCACCCATCAGCACGGCGAGCACCGCCGGATAGGCGTTGGCGGGTGGGGCCGGCTCCCCGTCGCCCGCCGCCATCAGGCGAACGAGGAAGTCCCGGGTCGCCTCGCCCGTCTCCTTGGCCCAGAGCTCGGCCGGATCGCCAGCTTCGTCGGCGGCGAGCCATTCGACGAGGGCGATGTGGGCCGCGACCAGGTTCGACAAATCGGTCTGGTCGGCCGCGAGCAGTGGTGACGTGGCTGCGGCGAAGCGGTCGAGCCAGGCGATCAGCGCCTCGGTATCCGGCCGGGCGCGCTCGACAAGCGCGGCCCGCAGGGCCGCGAGCCCCCTGCCCCGCCGCGGCCCACGCAGGACCAGCCGCTCCAGCCGTCGGGCGAGCCGGCGCAGACCGCCTGGTG
This sequence comes from Geminicoccaceae bacterium, assembly GCA_036796215.1. GTDB lineage: Bacteria > Pseudomonadota > Alphaproteobacteria > Geminicoccales > Geminicoccaceae > SLRI01. The sequence goes on along the minus strand of DAIRDJ010000037.1, from coordinate 18,435 downwards.
CGAGCCCGCCCCGGGCCAGCGGATGCTTCAAGGCCGAGAGCAGCGGCACCGGCCCACCATCGCCCAAGAGCGCATGGGCGGTCAGGAGGAAGAGGCTGCCGGGCGGCGTCTGGTCGAGGGGTGTGCCGGCACTGTCGTCGACCGTCACGCCGAAGCGGGCGAGCTCGGCCGCGACCCGGCGGGCGAGCTGCCGGTCGGGGGTGACGATGGCGGCGGTGCGGCCCGGCGTCTCCAGGGCTTCCCGGAGCTTGAGCGCCACCAACAGCGCTTCCTGCGCATGGCTCTCGCATTCGGCAACGGCGATGCCCGAGAAGGCCTCGTCCGCCGGCGGTGGCAGCTGCTGCCAAGCCTCGGCGGTGGCCGCTGGGCGCATGATCTCGGCCAGCAGTTCGCGGCGTGGCGTGGGTGCCCGCGGTGGTGCCGGGTCGGGCCAAAGGGCGATGTCGGCGGCGCTGCGCTCGACCTGCGCCAGAAAGCGCCGCATGGCGAAGAAGGGGTGGGTCGGGCCGAGCTTCTCGAACGTCGCGGGCTCGATCGAAGGATCGAAGCCGGGTAGCACGACGACGCCCCGGTCGAGCTGCAGCACAGCCGCCAGAAGATCGGCCACTGCCGGCACGGTGCCGGTGATACCGGCGGCGATGACGGGATCTGTCGGTGGTTGGGTGCGCAGCGTTTGGGCGGCGGCCGCGAGGCGGGTATTGCGCCACTCGGCGGGATCTACCGCACCCTCTGCGGCCAAAAGGTCGGGCCAGACGCGGTTGAGGATGCCGAGAAAGGTCACGACCTCTTGCCAATGCTCGGCGAGGTCCGCCGGCAGCAGGGCTTCCAGCTTTGTGAGATCCGCACGCTCGGTTTGGATCAGATCGAGCAGCTCGGCGAGCGAGGTTGCGAGCCGGATCGCCTGCTCGTCGGGCATCGCCGCCTTGGCCTTGACGAGCCGGGCGAGCAGGAGCCGGCGGCGCAACGGGTCGATCGCCGGCGGGCTCGCCTCATCCTCGGCCAAAAGGGGCAATGGCAAATCGGCGAGGTCGACCTCGCCCACCGGCTGCAGCCGGGGCAGGAGCAGGGCCGGCGCCGGGCTCAGCCGCAGGAAGGTGTCGCGGAGCTCCAGGCAGGCGCGGCGGCTGGGCAGCAAGATCAGGTGATCGGCGAGGGCATCGGCCGGCAGGCGCAGGAGATGCGCTGCGAGGCTCGGCAGGAACGGCCGTTCGGCCGGGATGGTAAAGAGCTGGCCCATGCGCGGCGCAGGCTACTCCGGGTCGAGCATTTTCGCCAGCCGGTGGCACCAGCCTTCGTCCGGCGAGGTCAGGTGCAGGCAGCGCCGCTCACCGCCCTCGTCGACGATCGTGATCATAAGGGCAGAGGGCGGGAAAAGGCCTTCCCCGGCGCGACACGGCCACTCGGCGATGAGAACGCCAAGGTCACCCGCCTCCTCGAGGCCGAGCTCGGTCAACTCCTCCGGGTCGTTGATGCGGTAGAGGTCGGCGTGGGTGATCGGGTAGTCGTCGGTGTCGTAGCGTTGGACGAGGGTGAAGGTGGGCGACGGCACGTCGATGGGCTCGCCCACCAGCGTCCGGATCATGGCGCGGGCGATCTCGCTCTTGCCGGCACCGAGGTCGCCCTCGAGCAGCACCACATCGCCCTGGCGGAGGTCCAAGGCGAGGGTGCTGGCGAACGCGAGGGTCGCGTCGCGACTGGGGAGGTGCAGCCGGCGGTCGAGCCCCGGCATGGCCGCCCTCCCCCGCTTCGTCCGTTCAGTAGCGGTACTGGTCGTTCTTGAAGGGCCCGTGATGCTCGACGCCGATATAGGCGGCCTGGTCGTCGCTGAGCTTCGTGAGCTTCGCCCCGAGCTTCTCGAGATGCAGGGCCGCGACCTTCTCGTCGAGGTGCTTGGGCAGCACGTAGACCTTGTTCTCGTACTGGCCGTTATTGTTCCAGAGCTCCATCTGCGCCAGCACCTGGTTGGTGAAGGATGCGCTCATGACGAAGCTCGGGTGGCCGGTGCCACAACCGAGATTGACCAGCCTGCCCTTGGCCAAAAGGATGATCTGCTTGCCATCAGGAAACTCGATCTGGTCGACCTGCGGCTTGACCTCGGTCCACTTGAAGTTCTGCAGGTCGGCGACGCGGATCTCGTTGTCGAAATGGCCGATATTGCAGACGATGGCGCCATCCTTCATCGCCCGCATGTGGTCGACGGTGATGATGTCCTTGTTGCCAGTGGCGGTGACGAAGATGTCGGCACGGGTGGCGGCATCCTCCATGGTGACCACCTCGAAGCCTTCCATCGCGGCCTGCAGCGCACAGATCGGGTCGATCTCGGTCACCATGACCCGGGCCCCGGCATGGCGGAGCGATTCGGCCGAGCCCTTGCCGACGTCGCCGAAGCCCGCGACCACGGCGACCTTGCCGGCCATCATGACGTCGGTGGCCCGGCGGATGCCGTCGACCAGACTCTCGCGGCAGCCGTATTTGTTGTCGAACTTGGACTTGGTGACGCTGTCGTTGACGTTGATCGCCGGGCACAGGAGCGTGCCCTTCTTGGCCATGTCGTAGAGCCGAAGGACGCCGGTCGTGGTCTCCTCGGAGATGCCCTTCACGGCCTTCATGAGCTCGGGATATTTCTGGTGCATGACCAGTGTGAGGTCGCCGCCGTCATCGAGGATCATGTTCGGCGTCCAGCCGTCCGGGCCCTGGATGGTCTGCTCGATACACCAGTCGTATTCCTCCTCGGTCTCGCCCTTCCAGGCGAAGACGGGCACACCCGAATCGGCGATGGCGGCGGCGGCCTGGTCCTGGGTCGAGAAGATGTTGCAGGAGGACCAGCGGACGGTGGCACCCAGATTCGTCAGGGTTTGGATCAGGACGGCGGTCTGGATGGTCATGTGCAGGCAGCCGGCGATCCGCGCCCCTTTGAGAGGCTGGCGCTCGCCGAATTCCTCGCGCAGCGCCATGAGACCGGGCATCTCCTTCTCGGCAATGGCGATCTCGCGGTGGCCCCAGCCGGCGAGGCTGATATCGGCGACCTTGTAATCGGAAAACGAGCTCATGCGCGGGTCTTTCTCAGTTGGCAGTGTTCGGGCCGAATGACGCTGATGGAGCAAAAGTGGAGCGGTGGTGCCCGGATATCGAGTCCGACGGTGGATCCCTCGACGATACTGGCGCCTTCGTGTCGCAAAGCCGCAGCCGACGCTTTCCGGTCGGGTGCTGCCGGATGGCGGCGGGGCGGGCTCGGGCATCGTCGGTCGTGATCGCGAACCGGTTCTAGTGGCACCGGCAAGAGATGCAAGAGCGACGGCCGGGCACGGCGGCGGCGGCATACCCTCGTGCGCGCCACCGCGACCACCAACGTGCTTTACATTCGCTTTACTTTCCGGGCATATCATGTGCTCAGCGACATCGGCGACGCCTCGGCGTGCTGCTGTCGACACAGAACGACCGGTAAGTGCGATGCATGAGCGCTCGACAAACGTGATGGTTTCGGCGGCTGGGGCCGCCGACCTTGCGTGCGCCCATTGCCTCCGGCTCGCTCTCTCGGGATATCTTCGGCTTCGACTTAGCCGCCCCTGAGCCCGCGCCCGTCCGGTGCCGCCCGCTCAGGGGACGCATGACGAACCCGATATCCTTCAATCGAGAGCTGAAGCCATGAGCACGATCGAGACCATCCAGGCGGTGCGCGACACCCAGCCGGCAAGCGACGACCGCATCATCATTTTCGACACCACCTTGCGCGACGGCGAGCAGTCGCCCGGCTGCTCCATGTCGACCCCTGAGAAGATCCAGGTGGCGGAACTCCTGGAGCAGATGGGGGTCGATGTCATCGAGGCGGGCTTTCCGATCGCGTCGGAGGGCGATTTCGAAGCCGTCGCGATGATCGCCGAGCGGGTTACCGAGAGCGTCGTCTGCGGCCTCGCCCGGGCTGCGATGGGCGACATCGATCGCGCTGCCGAGGCATTGCAGAAGGCCCGGCGCAAGCGCATCCACACCTTTATCGGCACCTCCCCCCTGCATCGCGAGTTCCAGCTGCAGCTCGACCAGGAGCAGGTCCATGAACGGGTGATCCAGAGTGTCAAACGCGCGCGCGGCTACACCGATGACGTCGAGTGGAGTGCGATGGATGCGTCGCGCACCGAGCACGACTTCCTCTTTCGCTGCATCGAGACGGCGATCGCCTGTGGGGCCACGACCATCAACATCCCCGATACGGTGGGCTACGCCTATCCCGAGGAGTTCGCCGACCTGATCCGCAAGATCCGCAGCAGCGTGCCCAATATCGACAAGGCTGTGCTCTCGGTGCACTGCCACAACGATCTGGGGCTTGCCGTTGCCAATTCGCTGCGGGCGGTGCAGGCCGGCGCACGGCAGATCGAGTGCACGATCAACGGCATCGGCGAGCGGGCCGGCAACTGTGCGCTCGAGGAGGTCGTCATGGCGATCAAGACCCGCCACGACCAGCTCCCCTACGCGAGCCGGATCGACACGACAAGGATCATGGCGGCCTCCCGTCTCGTCTCGGCGATCACCGGCTTCAACGTCCAGCCCAACAAGGCGATAGTGGGTGCCAATGCCTTCGCGCACGAGAGCGGCATCCACCAGGACGGCATGTTGAAGAACGCCCAGACCTACGAGATCATGCGCCCGGAGGATATCGGGCTGGTCAAGTCCAACCTCGTGATGGGCAAGCACTCCGGTCGGCATGCCTTCAAGACGAAGCTGCGGGAGCTGGGCTACGAACTCGGTGACAACGCGCTCGAAGACGCCTTCGTCCGCTTCAAGGCATTGGCCGACAAGAAGAAGGAGATCTTCGACGAGGATCTGGTGGCCCTGGTCGACAACGAGATCGCGTCTGCCGATCAGAAGATCCGCTTCGTCCGCCTCGATCTGCATTGCGGCAGCCACGTGACGCCGAAGGCCGACCTGACGGTCGCCATCGACGGCGTCGAGCGGTCGGCCTCGGCCATCGGTGACGGTCCGGTCGATGCGACCTTCAAGGCGATCAAGGCGCTCTATCCACATGAGGCCGAGCTGCCGCTGTTTCAGATCCATGCGGTGACCGAAGGGACGGATGCCCAGGCCATCGTCACCGTGCGACTCGAGGAGAACGGCCGCACGGCCACGGGCCAGGCGGCGGACACCGACACGCTCGTGGCTTCCGCCAAGGCCTATATCGGCGCCTTGAACAAGCTTTTGACCAAGCGGGGACGGAGCGCGCCCGACGCCGTCGCGGTTTGAACGGGGTGCCGCCCGGCGGCTTGCCGCGTCACACGCTCGGCGTTTTTCCCGTTAACCGGATTTCAACTCTTCGGTAGTAGTGTGGCTGGGCTGCGGCTAATGGTCGACATCGCCATGAGGCTTGCCGGCAGGGCGGCGGTCCCGCAGCCCTGCCCTCGCCCCCGAAACCGCCGAGCACGGAGCGGACAGAGCCCCCATGTTCTCGCGCCTTTTAGGTCTTTTCTCGTCCGACCTCGCCATCGATCTCGGCACCGCCAACACGCTGGTCTACATGAAGGGCCGGGGCATCGTCCTGAACGAGCCGTCGGTCGTGGCGATCGCCACGATCAAGGGGCGCAAGCAGGTGCTCGCCGTCGGCCTCGAGGCCAAGGAGATGGTCGGCCGCACGCCGGGCAGTATCGAAGCCATTCGCCCGTTGCGCGACGGGGTGATCGCGGACTTCGAGGTGGCGGAGGAGATGATCAAGCATTTCATCCGCAAGGTGAACAAGAATCGCGGCTTTGCTAGCCCACAGGTCATCATCTGTGTGCCCTCCGGCTCAACTGCCGTGGAGCGGCGGGCGATCCAGGAGGCGGCCGAGGCGGCCGGAGCGCGGCGCGTGCACCTGATCGAGGAGCCGATGGCGGCTGCCATTGGTGCCGGTTTGCCGGTGACCGAGCCCACGGGCTCGATGGTGGTGGACATCGGCGGCGGGACGACCGAGGTCGCGATCCTGTCGCTCGGCGGCATCGTCTATGCGCGGTCGATTCGGGTCGGTGGCAACAAGATGGACGAGGCGATCATCAACTATGTCCGGCGCAACCACAGCCTCCTGATCGGCGAGACCACGGCCGAGAACATCAAGAAGCGAATCGGCTCGGCGTGCCTGCCCGAGGACGGCAATGGCGAGGTGATGGAGATCAAGGGGCGAGATCTGATGAACGGGGTGCCCAAGGAGATCGTCATCAGCCAGCGGCAGATCGCCGAAAGCCTGGCCGAGCCCGTCAATGCCATCATCGAGGCGGTCAAGGTGGCACTCGAGCATACCGCCCCCGAGCTTTCCGCCGACATCGTCGACAAGGGCATCGTGCTCACCGGCGGCGGCTCCTTGCTCAGCAACCTGGATTTCGTGCTGCGCCATTCGACCGGCTTGCCAGTAAGCCTGGCTGACGAGCCCTTGAACTGCGTGGCACTGGGGACTGGCCGTTGCCTCGAGGACATGAAGGGCCTGAAGCACGTGCTGCACACCGCCTATTGACCCATCGTACGGTTGATTTTCTCCCTAGCGCGATAGCACTTTGTTGCATGGTGGTGACATGATCGTCGCCCAGCCGAAACGGCCCAGGCAATCCTTGATCCGAGCGGCTGGGCTCGTGCTATTGTGTTAGCGTCGAGGCGGCCCTGCGGAGTGCCCTTGAAAATCTTCTCGTTCGAGCGCTTGGTGGTGTTGGGATCGGCTTGGCGTGCAATGGGCGAGCGTCCGGTGCTGATCGGCTGTCTCGGTCTGCTGCTCTTCGTCCTCGTGCTCGGCAAGTTCGAGGTCAAGGCGGTCCAGAATGTCGCTGACACGCTCGGCGACCAGGTCGTCCCGCTGGTTGCTTTGATTCGCGAGCCCGTCTCATGGAGCCGGCAGCTGGGGAGGCACCTGGGGGCCGTCTTCGCCGTGCATGCCGAGAACCAGCGGCTGCGCGACGAAAACCGGCGGTTGCTGGATTGGCAGGCCCAGGCGGTGCGCCTCGGCGTGGAGAACCGCTCGCTCCGAACCATGCTGGATATACCGGATCCGGGCCCTGCTGCGGACTGGGTGAATGCGCGCATCGTCGCGGATTCGGCGAGCCCATTCGTGCATACCCGCCTGATCGATATCGGTCACGCCGGCGGCATCGCCCCGGGCATGGCCGTGATGACGCCCGCCGGCATGATCGGGCGGGTGATCGCCGTGGGTGATCGGTCGTCGCGGATCCTGCTCTTGACCGATCTCAACTCGCAAGTTCCGGTGATCGTCGAGCGCTCGGGCGATCAGGCGCTGCTCGCCGGCGACAACTCGGCCGAGCCCAAGCTCCAGTTTCTGCCGCTGAACCCGCGCTTTGAGATCGGGGATCGGGTGATCACGTCGGGCCGCGGTGGCGTCTTGCCGGCCGGATTGATGATCGGGCAAATCAGCCGGATCGAGGGCAGCCGGGTCGCCGTGCGACCGGCCGTCGATTGGGAGACAGTCGATTTCGTCTCGGTGTTGCGCCACGCTCCGCTACCGCCCCCACCGGGCGACGGCGACGAACTACCGCTCGCCCCGCGCGGCAACGACCCGACGGTCTCTGGCATGCTCGGTGGCGATTTTGCCCCCATCCTGGCGTACGACGGATGAGCGGGTACGAGCGCACCGGCGTCGTTCCTTCCGGACGACCGGAGGAGCTGCTGCGTGGTGCTTTGCCCTTCCTGTCGGTCATGCTGCTCGTCGGCATCGATCTCGCACCCGTGCCGAGTGCGGCACCGACATCGTTGTCGCCCCTGCTCTGCCTCTGCGGCATTTTCTATTGGACCATCCATCGCCCCGATCTCTTCGGCAACGCGCTCGTCCTGTGCGCGACCATCGTCCTCGATGCCACGGCCGGGCTGCCGTTGGGGCTGACCGGTGCCGCCCTGTTCGCGACCCGTCTCTTGCTCATCGCCCCACCACGTTTTTTTGCCGGACGTACGTTCCTCGTGATCTGGGCGTGCTTCAGTCTCGCAGTCACTGTACTCCTGACCTTGCGCTGGCTCCTCGCCAGCCTCTATTTTCAGCATCTCTTCGCGTTTCGCCCGGTCGCATTCGAGCTGCTCTTGACGATTGCCGCCTATCCCTTGGCCAGCCTCGTCTTGGCCGCCATGCATCCGCATCTGCCGAAGATCGCCCATGCAGCACCACGCGGCTGATCGCAGCAAGAGTTTCACGCGTCGCGCCCTGTTCGTCGGGGCGACGCAGACCGCCCTCTTTGGTCTCCTGGCCGGACGGCTTTGGCAGCTGCAGGTCGACGAAGCACCTCGCTACACGCTGCTCGCCGAGGAAAACCGGGTCAACCAGCGCCTGACCGTACCGCCACGTGGTCGGATTTTCGATCGCAATGGGATCGTGCTGGCGAAGAACACACCGAGCTATCGCGTGCGCATCATCCGCGAGAACACTCGGGATCTCGAGGCGACGCTCAGGAGCCTCGGCAGGCTGATCCCGCTCGATGAGCGGCAGATCGCCGAGATCATCAAGACCGCCCGCAGCCAGCGCGCCTTCGTGCCGGTGCTGGTGCGCCAGGGCCTCGACTGGGACGAAGTGACGGCGGTCGCGGTGCACAGCCCGCATCTGCCGGGCGTGGTGCTCGATTCGACCCTGCTGCGCGCCTACCCGCAAGGCGAGGTCCTGGCCCATGTGCTGGGCTATGTCGGGCCCGCCAACAAGGACGAGCAGGCGATCGATCCCGATCCGCTGCTCCGGCTGCCGGAGTTCCGCATCGGCAAGAACGGCATCGAGCACAGCTACGACCAGGAGCTGCGCGGCCGCGCCGGCCGGCGGCGGGTCGAGGTCAACGCCATCGGCCGCGAGATCCGCGAACTCGATCGCGACGACGGCGAGCCCGGCCACGACGTCCGGCTCAGCCTCGACATGGAGCTGCAGCAGTTCTGCTACGAGCGCCTGTCGGCCGAGCTCTCGGCGAGCTCGGTGGTGGTCGACGTCAACACTGGTGCCGTGCTCGCCCTCGCCTCGGTGCCGAGCTTCGATCCCACGGCCTTTTTGGGCCGCCTCTCGCATCAGCAGTGGAAGGAGTGGCGGGACAGCCCGCGCACGCCCTTGGTCAACAAATGCATTCGTGGCCAATACCCGCCGGGCTCGACCTTCAAGATGATCGTGGCGTTGGCGGCGCTCGAGGGCGGGCTGGTGACGCCCGGCTACGACGTTTACTGCGGCGGCCACACCAGCCTCGGCAACGCCCGCTTCCACTGCTGGAAGAGCCACGGCCGGGTAGCGCTGCACGAGGCGATCTCGCAGTCCTGCGACGTCTATTTCTACGACCTGGCACGCCGGGTCGGGGTCGACGGTATCGCCGCCATGTCCAGGCGCTTCGGGCTCGGCGAGCCTTTGGGCCTCGACATCCCGGGCGAGCAGCCGGGCCTCGTGCCGACCAGCCAATGGAAGCGGGACACGCTGGGCGAGCCCTGGCAGCGCGGCGAGACGCTGGTCGTCGGCATCGGCCAGGGCTTCATGCTGACCACGCCCTTGCAGCTCGCGATCATGACCGCGCGGATGTGCAATGGCGGCCGTGCCGTCAAGCCCTGGTTCGTCCGCGATGCGAACGCGCCGCTGCCCGAGGTCGGCTCGATCGGGGTCTCGAAGGTCAATCTCGACCACGTGCTCGAGGGCATGGACATGGTGGTCAACGCCCAGCGCGGCACCGCCCATCGCCACCGTCTCGCTTTGCCGGACGTGCAGATGGGCGGCAAGACCGGCACCTCGCAGGTCCGGCGGATCACCCGGGCCGAGCGCGCCGCCGGCCTGCACAAGCGCAAGGATCGGCCGTGGGAGCATCGCCACCACGCCCTCTTCGTCTGCTATGCCCCGACCACCGCCCCGCGCTACGCGATCTCGGTGATCGTCGAGCACGGCCAGAGCGGCAGTGCGGCCGCGGCCCCGATCGCCCGCGACATCATGCTCAAGGTGCTCGAGCTCGACCCCTCCGGCCGCAGCCTGTCGGTGAGCCTCTGATGCCGCGTCCGTCCCCGGCCGGTCGGGGGCGCTGAGCCGTGGCGACACGGGCGCGCATCCGGCCGAGCGAGCTTCGCCTGTTCGAGAAGCTCGGCAGTCTCAATTGGCCGCTCGTGGTTGTCCTCGGGCTGCTCGGGCTGGTCGGCTACCTCGTCCTCTATTCGGCCGGTGGCGGCAGCCACGAGCCCTGGGCCTGGCGGCACGGGGTCAGGCTCGCCTTCGGCCTTCTGGTGTTGATCACGGTGGCGCTGGTCGACATCCGCTTCTGGTTTCGCTGGGCTTATGCGTTCTACGGTCTCGCCTTTGCCATGCTCATCGGTGTCGAGGTGGTGGGCGAGCTCAACAAGGGTGCGCAGCGCTGGATCGATCTCGGGCTCTTTCAGCTGCAGCCGTCCGAGGTGATGAAGATCGGCCTCGTCCTTTGCCTCGCCCGCTACTTCCACAGCGCCTATCTGGACGAGGTGAAGCGGGTGTCGTTTCTGCTGACCCCCTTGGCGTGCATCGCCCTGCCTGCCGTTCTGGTGCTCAAGCAGCCCGATCTCGGCACCAGCCTGATGCTCATCGCCTGCGGCGGGGCGCTGCTCTTTCTCGCCGGGGTCCGGCTCTGGAAGTTTGCCCTCGCGATCGGCGCCGTGCTCGCCGCCCTGCCGGTCGCCTGGGCCGGCCTGCACGACTACCAGCGTCAGCGTGTGCTGACCTTTCTCGACCCCGAGACCGACCCCTTGGGCGCCGGCTACCACATCATCCAGAGCAAGATCGCGCTCGGCTCGGGCGGCCTCTGGGGCAAGGGCTTTCTCCAGGGCAGCCAGGCGCAGCTCAGCTTCCTGCCCGAAAAGCAGACCGATTTCGCCTTCACCATGCTCGCCGAGGAGACCGGCTTTCTCGGCGCTGTGGTGGTCCTCCTCCTCTGCCTTGCGGTAGTGGCGATCAGCCTGATCGTGGCGCTTCGCTGCGGCCACCAGTTCGGCCGGCTCCTCGTCATGGGCGCGGCCGTCAACTTCTTCCTCTACGTCGTGATCAATGTGGCTATGGTCACCGGCCTGATCCCGGTCGTCGGCGTGCCCCTGCCGATGATCTCCTACGGCGGCACGGCGATGATCACGACCCTTTTCGGCTTCGGCCTCGTGCTGTCGGTCGATGTCCACCACACCACCAACATCCCGCGCTTCCCGACGGAGCTCTAGGCCGGCCGCCCGCGCCTGATGGCGGCCTTCGCTACCTTGGCTCGACCGCCGGCCTATATGCGGCGTTGGTCATAGCGCTTTGCCGACGCCGAGGAGACCATGCCCGATTTCGACCTCGCCATCGCCGTGCCCGGCGGCTTCGACCGCTTGACCGGCGGGACCATCTACGACCAGAGGCTCGCCCTGGGCCTCGAGGCCCTGGGGCAGCGTGTCCGCCGTGTCGTGCTGCCGGGTGGCTTTCCCGACCCGGACGCGGCCGCCCTGGCCCTGACCCGCGCTGCCCTCCTGGCGCTGCCTCCGGGCAGCCGGCTCGTGGTCGACGGCCTCGCCCTGGGCGTGCTGCCGGAGCTCGCGGTCGAGCTCGCCCAGCGGCTCGAGCTCGTGGCCCTCGTGCACCACCCCCTGGCCTTCGAGACCGGGCTCGACCCGGACCGGGCCGACGCGCTCCGGCTGAGCGAGGCTGCGGCCCTGGCCTGCTCGGCCCGGGTGATCTGCACCTCGGCCACGACCCGCCGGGCCCTGATCGAGGATTTCGCCGTGCCCGAGGCTAGCATCATCGTGGCCCCGCCCGGCACCGACCCCAGGCCCCTGGCCTCGGGCTCCGGCGGCGCCGGCCTCGCCATCCTCTGCATCGGCGGCGTGACGCCGCGCAAGGACCAGCGCACGCTGGTGGCGGCCCTGGCCGGGATCGACGACCGCCGGGTCACCGCCATCATCGCGGGCTCCCTCGAGCGCGACCCGACGGCTGTCCGCGAGCTCGCCCTCTTGATCGCCGAGACCGAGCAGGAGGACCGGATCGAGCTCGCGGGCGAGCTTGCAGCAGGCGCCCTCGACGAGGTTTTCGCAACCGCCGATCTCTTCGTCTCGACCGCCCTCTACGAGGGCTACGGCATGGCCGCGTCCGAGGCCGTGGCCGCCGGCATCCCCTGCCTGATCGCGCGCGGCGGGGCCATCACCGAGGCTGTCCCGGCGACGGCGGCCTTGTTCTTCGAGCCCGGCGACGTCGCCGAGCTCCGGGGCCTGATCCAGGCCCTCTGGCACGATCCGGTGGCCCTGGCCCGGCTGCGCGACGGCGCCACGCGCGCCCGCGACCAGCTGCGGGGCTGGGACGAGACGGCCCGGCTGGTGACCAGCGGCCTCGGCCTCGGGGCCGCCCGGTGAGCGGCTTTGCCAGCGACTGGCTGGCGTTGCGCGAGCCTTATGACCACGCTGCCCGGGCCCAGCCCCTGCTTCAGGCCCTCGCCGCCTGGGCCGCTGCCCGAAGCGGTCTGACGATCGTCGATCTCGGCAGCGGCACCGGCAGCAATCTCCGCGGCACCAGCCCGCAGCTGCCGACGCCGCAAGCCTGGACCCTGATCGAGCACGACCCGCGGCTGATCGAGGCCGGCACCCCGGCGCTGGCCCACGCGCGACCGGGCGTCAGCGCCGGCTATCGCCAGCTCGACCTTCGCGGCGACCTCGAAGCCGCGATCCCCGCCGGCACCGATCTGGTCACCGCCGCCGCCTTTGCCGATCTGGTCAGCGCCGCCTGGCTCGACCGGCTGGTCGCCGTGGTCGAGGCGCGCGGCGCCGCCCTCTGTATCGCCCTGACCTATGACGGCGGCTGGCGCTGGCGCCCGGGCGACATCTTCGATGCCGCGGTCAAGACGCTGTTCGACGCGCACCAGGCGACCGACAAGGGCTTCGGCCCTGCCTTGGGGCCGGCTGCCGCCACGGCGCTCCGCGACCGCCTCCTGCCGCTCGGCGGCCGGCTGCTGCTCGAGCCCAGCGACTGGCAGCTCGGCTATGCCGACCAGGCGATCCAGGCGGCCCTGCTCGACGGCTATGCCGCGGCCGCGCGCGAGTTGGCCCCCGACCAGGCGGGCGAGATCGATGACTGGGTGGCGCAACGGCACAAGCACATCGAGGCGGGCCGCTCGATGCATCGGGTCGGCCACCAGGACCTGCTCTGGCTGCCCGAATAACCGCGCCCGACGCCCGTCCCGCGCGCCCGCCCCCTGGACCGCCAGCCGCCGGTCCGGCAGAAGGGGCAGTGCCCGGCGGCCCCGTCTCGCGGCCGCGCCACTAGGCCGACACGGACCTTTGACGATGACCTATCTGGTGACCGGCGGCTGCGGCTTCATCGGCTCGCATCTGGTCGATGCGCTGCTCGCGGCCGGCCAGCGGGTCGTGGTGCTCGACGATCTCTCGACCGGCCTCACGGGCAACCTCGGGCCCGGCGCCCAGCTCATCGAGGGCTCTGTCACCGACCCCGAGACCGTTGCCCGGGCGATGGCCGGGGTAGAGGGGGTCTTTCACCTCGCCGCCATCGCCTCGGTGGTGCTGGCCAACGAGGCCTGGCTCGCGACCCACGAGGTCAACCAGGCGGGCACCGTCACCGTCTTCGAGGCCGCGGCCAGGGCCGGCCGCATCCCGGTGGTCTACGCCTCGTCGGCGGCGGTCTATGGTGCGCAGACGGCGCTGCCGCTCGCCGAGGACGTGCCGCCCGTGCCGCTCACGGCCTATGGCGCGGACAAGCTCGGCAGCGAGCTGCACGGCCGGGTCGCGGCCCAGATCCACGGCGTGCCGACGGTGGGGCTGCGCTTCTTCAACGTCTACGGCCCGCGCCAGCTGCCGGGCTCGCCCTATAGCGGGGTGATCTCGATCTTCGCCGACCGGGTGCGCCGCGGTCTCGAGCTGACGCTGCACGGCGACGGCAGCCAGACCCGCGACTTCGTCTATGTCGGCGACGTGGTCCAAGCCCTTCGCCTCGCCATGGATCATTGCCACGGGCTCGACATCCCGGCGGCCGATGTCGCCAATGTCTGCACCGGACGGCCGACCTCGATCACGGCACTCGCCGAGCAGCTGATGGTCGTGGCGGGGAGGCGGGTGGCGGTGACGCAGGCGCCGCCTCGCCCGGGGGACATTCCGGCCTCGGTCGGCGACCCGAGCCGGGCCAAGGCCCTTTTCGGCTTTCGCAGCATGACCCCGCTGGCCGACGGTCTGGCGGTGCTCTTGGCCTTCCTCGAGACGGGCGGGGTAAGCCGGTGACCGCCCCCGTTGCGATCGTCATTCCCTGCTACGAGCAGGCGCATCTCCTGGGCGAGGCGCTCGCCAGCTGTCTTGCCCAGCAACCGCCACCGGCCGAGATCGTCGTGGTCGATGACGGCTCGCCCGACGATGTGGTGGGGGCGGTCGCGGCGATGGGCGACGCCCCGTCGATCCGGCTGGTGCGCCGGCCCAATGGCGGGCTCTCGGCGGCGCGCAACACCGGGCTCGAGGCGAGCCTGAGCCCCTATCTGGTCTTTCTCGATGCCGATGACCGACTCTGCCCAGGGGTACTCGCGGCCGGCCTCGCCTGCCTTGCCGATTGGCCGAGGGCGGCCTTCGTGTTCGGCGGCTATCGCAACATGGACGTTGCCGGGCACTATTGGCGGCACCCAACCCTGCCCCGCCCTGGTCCAGCCGCGCTCGCCGATCTGCTCGGCGTCAATGCCGTCGGCATGCATGCGACGGTGATGTACCGCCGGGCACCGCTGGAGGCGGCCGGTGGCTTCGACGAGGCGCTTCGCTCGTGCGAGGATTGGGACGTCTATCTGCGTCTCGCCGCGACCCACGAGATCGTCGCCCACCATCACATCTGCGCGGATTATCGTCGCCACGCGGGCAGCATGTCGCAGGTCTTCGACCGCTTGATCGACGCCGGCCTTGCGGTCCTCGAGCGCCATCGACCGGCACCCGGCGATCCCGTCGCCCTTCACCGGGCCTGGCGACGCGGGCGCGCCCGGCTCACCACGGTCAACCTGAAACGGGCGGTGGTGGCGGGGCTCCGTGGCCTGGCTCACGGCGACACGGCACCAGCCGTGGCAGCCCTGCGGACGGTGCGGCGCTATCTGCCGATCGTGCTGACGCTCGGGGCGGCCGGTTTCGGCCCGACGCTCGACCCGCCCGAGCGGCGGTCCTGGCGGGGGCTCGCGACAGTGAGCCCGACCTCGGGCACCGGCGAGCCCGGGGCTGCGGCATGAGGGGTCGGTGCCGAGTGCTCAGCCATGAAGTGGTCATGCGATGACCGCTCTTGGCGCCAGCTCGGATGGCACGCGGGTCGAGCTTGCCGGCGAATGGGCCGCGTTTCTTGCTCTTTACCGCTTCTCCGGACCGCGACGCGCGCTGTTGCTGCTCCTTCTCCTGCTGGCCATCCTCGCCTTTTTCCTCGAAGGTCTCGGCATCGGCCTGCTGATCCCCCTGGTTCAGAGCATCCTGGGGCAGAGTGGCGATACCGCCGGTTTCGGTCAGACCATGCAGCGCCTCGTGGCATTGCTCCCGGAAGAGCATCGCCCAGCGTTGCTCGGTGGGCTCGTTTTCGTGCTGGTGCTGCTCAAGTCCGTTGTGATCTATGGCCGGCACCTGCTGGCCGTGTGGCTCAGCGGCGAGGTCGGTCGCGAGTTGCGCGATCGCCTGTTCGCGAAGACCTACACGCTCGGCCTCTTGACCGTGCAACGCCTCGGCATCGGCCGGCTGCACAACACCGTGGACGGCCAGGTCTGGCACGTCACCGAAGGGCTCGACGCGGCGATCCGGATGCTCGCGAGCGCCTCGGCGGCCCTCGTGTTCGTCACCTTGCTCCTCTTGATCTCGTGGCCGCTCACCGTTGTCGTCGTTCTCGGCTTCGCCGCCATCTCGCTGGTCATGCTGGTGGTCAGGCGGGGGGCGCAGCGCGTCGGCCGGCGTGTCGTTTCGGCCAATGCGGCGATGTCGGAGCGGATCGTCGAGGCCTTGACCCAGCATCGCCTCGTCCGCGCCTCTGGCACCGCTTCATTCGAGGCAGGACGGTTCGGGCGGACGAGCGAGGATTTGCGGCAAGCATGGCTGCGAACGGAGCTGCTGCGCGGGATGGCCTCGCCGCTGAACGAGCTCCTCTACGTGCCCTTGCTGTTCAGCGTGATCGCCATTGGCTTGGCCCAAGGCCTCGGCATGGCAACATTGCTCGCCTATCTCCTGCTGCTCTATCGCCTGCAGCAGCACTTGCAGGTGCTCGATCATCTTCGGGTCGAGCTTTCGGCCATGCTGGGTCCGATCGAGGACATCGAGACGGTCCTCGGGATGGATGATCCCAAAGCACCGCGCACCGGCACGCGCCCGCTTGCAGCGATCGAGCGCGGCATCCGCTTCGAGGGCGTGTGCTTCGACTACGGCGTGCCGCAATCGCCTGGTCTCTCCGGCGTCTCCTTCGTCATCCCCAAAGGCGCCGTTGTCGCGCTTATCGGCCCCAGTGGCTCGGGCAAGTCCACGATCGTGGGGCTGCTGCACCGCTTCTTCGACCCGACCAAGGGGCGCATCCTCGTCGACGATGTGCCGCTCGCCGAGCTCGATCTTGCCGCCTGGCGCCGGCGCCTGGCCTATGCCGGGCAGGATCTCGAGCTGATGCAGGGCAGCGTGCGCGACAACATCGCCTATGGCAGCCCTGCTGCGGGCAACGCTGCGATCCGCGAAGCGGCGAGGCTCGCCCATGCCGATCAGTTCATCGCGAGCCTGACCGGCGGCTATGACAGTGTCATCGGCGCGCGCGGCCTCACCCTTTCCGGCGGTCAGCGGCAGCGACTGATCCTGGCGCGTGCCTTGCTCCGCCAACCAGATCTCCTGATCCTCGACGAAGCGACCAATGCGCTCGATGCCGAAGCCGAGGATGTCGTGCTCGATCGACTGCATGCAGCGCGCGGCGGGATGAGCCTTCTGGTGATCGCGCATCGGCTGCAGACCCTGCGCCATGCCGATCTCGTGGTGGCACTCGATACTGGCCGCGTGGTCGAGGCGGGTCCACCTGCCGCCCTGCTGCGTGGCTCCGGCACCTTTGGTCGGTGGTGGGGCGAGGCGAGCACCGGCCGCCGGAAGCTTACCGTCGACTGAACCCTGGCCCCGGCGCGACGGCGCGGTCAGGCTTCCTGCGGGCCGATCAGCGCGCGGGCGAAGCTGCCGGGTGTCGTCGGCAGGGCCGCTTGGCACTGCAGGGCTGCCTTGAGCCTGGCCTTGTAGGCCGTCCGGGTGATCTCATCGATGCCGAACTGCTTCAGGTGATCGTTGACGAACTGGGTATCGAGGAGGGTGAAGCCACCGATCTTCAGCCGGGCGACGAGCTCGACCAGGGCCACCTTGCTCGCGTCCGTGGCCCGGCTGAACATGCTCTCGCCGAAGAAGGCAGCCCCCAAGGCGAGGCCATAGAGCCCGCCGACCAGCCGGTCGTCCTGCCAGGCCTCGATCGAGTGGCCGTGGCCGCGCTCGAAGAGCTGGACGTAGAGGCTGATCATGTCGTCATTTAGCCAGGTGCGCGGTCGGTCCGCTGTCGCCTCGGCACAGGCCTCGATCACCCTGGGAAAGGCGGTATCGACAGTGAGGCGAAAGCGGTCCTGGCGAATGACCTTCTTGAGCCTGCGCGGGATGTGGAAGCGGTCGAGCGGCAGCACGCCGCGATGCAGCGGATCAATCCAATGGATCACCGGATCGTCGCGATCATTGGCCATCGGGAAGAGCCCGATGGAATAGGCGCTCAGGACCAGTTCGGGTGTCAGCAGCTGCATAATGGCAGATGATAAGCGCCCGACACCCAAGGCTCGTCAAGCCCCTGGTGCCGGGCCGGGTGTCAGAGGAACAGCAATGCCCGCAACGTACGGGCGACGGCGAACGGAATGCCGAGCGGCGTTGTCGCGCGATCAGTAAGTATTCCCCGGCAAAGCCGGGGGCTTTTAATCACGAGCCGCTCAAAGCGGCGCTCCGGATCGCTTCGCGGCTCCGGTCGACGCGCCGCCTGAAGGCGGCTCCTGCCGCGTCAGCGCCAGACGGCCATCTGCTCGAGGCGGGCGTCCTCTTTCTCCTGGATTGGGTATCCCCTTCACTGACCTAGCTTGCCGGAAACTGCTGGCTTTGCGCTGATGTCGCGATAGGGCACGGGTGTGACGGCGACGGTTTGCTCCGCAAGCCGGTGAAACAAGAGACCCCTGGTGTTCGAGCGGCGGCGGTTGAAGCGGAAGCTGAACTCGTCGAGGTAGTAGTCGAGATGTTGGCGCTGGATGCCACCTTGGTGCGTGCCGAGCAGCCAGCGCTTCAACAGAGCGGCGACCTTGTGGACGCGCGGCATCACCTCGTGCGCGGGATCTGTGGCGGCGCTCATGACGCTGATCTTGTGACGATAGCCGGCCCCTTCGAGGCCGGCATAGCCGCGCCAGCCATCGGTGTGGATGGTCTCTCCGGGAGTGACCGCGTTTCGAGCGAACGCGATAGTAAGCGTCCGGTGACTCACGCGGCCTTTTCGGTTGACGCCGGCGCTTGGCCCTT
>DAIRDJ010000036.1:0-30365 GCA_036796215.1 Geminicoccaceae bacterium | reverse complement strand
ACCTGCGACCAGACCGTTATGAGCGGCCAGCTCTAACCACTGAGCTACGGGCCCGGCAGCGGGTGGTTGCGTTCCGGGGAGCTATAGAGGAGGCGGGCCGGGCTGGACAAGGCGCGACGATTATCTTCTTGAAATGTCCGCGAGCAGGCGTGAGCCGAGCGCCTTCATCGTCGACAATGGTGTCGCGATGGGTGGAGCAGCGGCATCGTCTGGAGCGCCGAGACGATCGCCGCCTATCTCGCCGATCCCAAGGGCTACGCCCTTGCCGTTTATGCCCCAATGGGGTAGTCTATAGTCATGCGTCGCTTGGTGACCGTCGTCGAGACAGCGGCCTTTCTTGCCCGTGCCGATAAGCTGCTCGATGTCGGGGAACGCGAGGCATTGAAGCTGGCGATCGCCGCCGACCCGCTGGCGGGGGATCTCATTCGCGGCAGCGGCGGGGTTCGCAAGTTGCGATTCGGGTTCGCTGGACGGGGCAAGCGGGGTGGCGTGCGGGTGATCTATTTCTTCCACAACGACCGCATGCCCGCCTTCCTGCTCACCGTTTTCGCCAAGAACGAGCGGAGTGATCTGTCGCAAGCGGAGATCGCGGCGCTGCGGCGGCTGGTGGGCACGCTTGTGGAGACTTATGGAGAAGGCCGATGACGAGGCAGGCTTTCGCGACGATCGAAGCGGGGCTTTTGGACGCGATCGCCCACGCGCGGGGCGAGGCCGGGCGGGGTGTCGAGAGCCGTTACCCGCTCGGGCCGATCGACGTCCAGGCGGTGCGGCGCAAGACCGGACTGTCGCAAGAGCGGTTCTGCGCGCTCTTCGGCATCAGCAAGCGCACCTTCAGCAAGTGGGAGCAGGGTGAGCGCCGCCCGTCGGGCCCGGCCCGCGCGCTCCTGACGGTCATCGACCGCAATCCGCGGGCTGTGCTCGAAGCGCTCGGCGTGTTGCAAGGGTGAGCGACGCTGCAACCAGCAAATCTCAAATGTCGCTTTAATTAAAAGGTGGGGCGCGGGGAGGCGCTGCCTCCCCGCTCTTCTCTTTCTTTTCAGGTATCCAAAAAGTTGCTCGGTGGATTGCTGCTGATTATCTGTAGTTCAGCAGAACAAGCCGACATGTCGGCTGATCAGCAATTGAGCCACTTGATCGGGTTCCGGCTGAGCAGATGGCGGACCGATTTGCCGACGTAGCGTTGTTTTATGACTTCTTCGGCTACGTGACCCTCGAAACGCTGACGCTTGGTGCGACGCGGCAGCCGTTTGCCGGCGCCTTTTCGCCCAGGGTCGATTGGCACGGTTGCCATGTCGACTTCATGCCAGGAGTCGATGCGATAGACTTCGCGGATGATGCCGTTGCCGACGGCCATTGCGTATTCGGCGGCGTGGCGTTGTGGCGAGCAAAGCCAATATTGACACGTTCTTTCGTAGAGCGCCTCGGGTGTAAGCTCTCGATCCCACTCACGAGCGATGTTGACGAGCACGACGGGTTCTTGCGGATCGACCGCCTCGATCGGTACATACATGGCAACACCCCAAGGTTGAACTTTTCAGCCAGTTCAACCTACGGGATCGTCATATCAACCTCAAGTGGAGAGAGTTGGTGTCCACCGATCTGTGCCGAGGTGCGGCGGGGGCTCGAGACTTGCCGCGCTCGGGCACGCCTCAGGTATCCAAAAAGCTTCTGAGCTTCCGCGACCGGCTCGGGTGCTTGAGCTTCCGCAGCGCCTTCGCCTCGATCTGCCTGATACGCTCGCGCGTCACGCTGAACTGTTGGCCCACCTCTTCGAGCGTGTGGTCGGTGTTCATGCCGATGCCGAAGCGCATGCGGAGCACGCGTTCTTCGCGGGGGGTGAGGGTGGCGAGCACGCGGGTGGTGGCGTCGCGGAGGTTGGCCAGCGTGGCGGCTTCCAGCGGCTGGATGGCGTTCTTGTCCTCGATGAAGTCGCCGAGGTGGCTGTCTTCCTCGTCGCCGATGGGGGTCTCCAGGCTGATCGGCTCTTTCGCGATCTTCAGGACCTTTCTGACCTTGTCGAGCGGCATGTTGAGCTTGTGGGCGAGCTCTTCCGGGGTCGGCTCGCGGCCGTATTCGTGCAGCATCTGGCGGGATGCGCGAACCAGCTTGTTGATCGTCTCGATCATGTGGACGGGGATGCGGATGGTGCGGGCCTGGTCGGCGATCGAGCGGGTGATCGCCTGGCGGATCCACCAGGTCGCATACGTGCTGAACTTGTAGCCGCGGCGGTACTCGAATTTGTCGACGGCCTTCATCAGGCCGATATTGCCTTCCTGGATGAGGTCGAGGAACTGCAGGCCGCGATTGGTGTATTTCTTGGCGATCGAGATGACGAGGCGGAGGTTGGCCTCGACCATTTCCTTCTTGGCCCGGCCGGCGTCGCGCTCGCCTTTTTGCACCTTGGCGACGATGCGGCGGAACTCGGCGATCTTGAGGCCGGTTTCCTCGGCGATCGCGGCGATGTCGGCCCTGAGGTTCTCGATCTCGTCGTAGTTCCTGGCGATGAAGTCGGCCCAGCCCTTGCCCTTGAGGCATGCGACCCGGCTCATCCATTCGGGGTCGAGTTCGTTGCCCATGTACTCGGCGAGGAAGACGTCGCGGCTGATCCGGCTCGTGGTTGCCATGCGCATCAGCTTGCCTTCGAGGCCTTGCAGCAGCTTGTTCATGTCGAAGAGCTGCTCGACCAGGGCCTCGACCCGGCTGTTGTTGAGCTGGACCTGCTTCATCAGCTCGACGACCTCGTGCCGGGCGGCCTCGTAGCGCTGGTCGAGGGCGGCATCGACGGTCTCGGCGGCCTGCAATGTGGCGAGGCGCTCGTCCTGCAGTTCGCGGAGCGCTGCGTAGGCCTCGGCGATCTGGTCGAAGGTCTCGAGGACGCCGTCCTTGAGCTTCTCCTCCATGGCGGAGAGCGACAGGGTGTCGTCGTCGAAATCCTCTTCCTCGGGCTCGCTACCCTCGGCCTTGCCGGGCTCGGCCGCCGCGTCGCCCTCGTCCGGCATCGGGTCCTCGCTGGCCGCGTCCTCGCTCGCCGCTTCGGCACGAGCCGGCGCGACGACGACGGGGGCTGCCGCACCGTTGGTCGCCGCACCGTTGGTCGCCGCACCGTTGGTCGAGGGGCCGGCGGTCGCCGCCTGGGCCGCTGCCGCCTTGGCCTCACCGTCACCCTCCGGCGTGAAGCCGGCGTCGTTGGTGGCATCGAGGTCGATGATCTCGCGCAGGAGCACCCGCCCGTCGCGGATGGCGTCGCGCCAGCCGATGACCGCGCGCATTGTCAAGGGGCTCTCGCAGAGCGCCTCGAGGACCATGTTGCGGCCGGCCTCGATGCGCTTGGCGATCTCGATCTCGCCCTCGCGGGAGAGGAGCTCGATCGTGCCCATCTCGCGCAGATACATGCGCACGGGATCGTCGGTCCGGCCGAGGTCCTCGTCGCCAATGACCTGGGCGGTGCTCTCGGTCTCTTCCTCGCTCTCCGCCTCGCCCTCGGGCTGCTCGTTCTCGTTGGCGGCGGTGGTTTCGGTCTGCGGCTGGCCTTCGCTCGCCTCGTCGCGGAGCACGCCGATGCCGCGCGCCTCGAGGCCCGAGATCAGCTCGTCGATCTGCTCGGGATTGGTGTCCGGCGGCAGGGCCGCGTTGAGCTGGTCGAGGGTGATCGAGCCCCGCCCCTTGGCTTGGGTCACCAGCCGGCGCAAGGATGGCGCGGACGCCAGCAAGGCCTCCAGCGAACTGCCGGAGTCGTCCTTGCCCTTGGGCTTAGCGGTAACTGCGGCCTTCGCCATGCACCCTCACTCCACCTTCAAAGGTTCGGGCGATCCCGCATCGCCCGTGCACCCCAACGCTCTCGAGACGACCCAACGATCTCGACACGACAATCGGCGGGCGCGGCCTTGCCGTCCCGCCCGAACAACCAGCGCGCCGAGCGACCCCCGCCATCCGCCATCGCCCCGTCTCGTCGAGCCGAGGCTGGGCATCCGCTTCGAGCCTCGGGCCCGAACACGACCGCGGATCGCCCGGTCACCTGATCGATCGCCGACCCGAGATATTGCTCGATGGCTGTCACCCATCCACAACAATGGGCGCCCGTTCGCAACGTCCGAACAATGCTCGGTCAAGCGCCCGGTCGCCTCAATCCTCGTCCACACCCCCGTTCAGCACGCGATCGAGGCGCTTCCACGCCAAAAGATCCACGTCCTGACCGCTCGACGCCCTGGCCGACGCCTCGCGCTCGATCTCGGCGGCCCGCCGCCGCCGATAATCGGCGAGCATGCCATCGAGCTCGACCTCGAGTGGCACCGCCAGGCGCTCCCTGACCTGCGACAGGCCATGAAAGGAGCTCCGTGCGTCGGCGATCAGCCGGCCAAAACCGTAGCAGGTGAGGTGGTTATCGAGGTTCGGCCCGTCAAGATGGTCGGGTGCTGCCAACCAGTTCAAGATCTCGCACCGCGCGGCGTGCGCCTCGCCCTCGAGCGCCAGCTCCTCGAGCGCCTCGGCGTAGCGGTCCAGGAGCTCGGGTGAGGCGAGGAATGCCCCC
Organism: Geminicoccaceae bacterium; assembly: GCA_036796215.1. Taxonomy (GTDB): domain Bacteria; phylum Pseudomonadota; class Alphaproteobacteria; order Geminicoccales; family Geminicoccaceae; genus SLRI01. The sequence continues at coordinate 25,837 of DAIRDJ010000036.1, read as the reverse complement.
AGGAGCACGAGGAAGGGATGGCGCTCGGCGCGCTGCATCGAGGCCTTGAGCCCGGCCCGGTTGGTGCCTTCCCAGCCCGTCCCGGTTGCTGCCGTGGGCCGGCCGGGCGGTCCGCCGCGGCCGGGGCCACGCCCCTTGGTCCACACCGCACCCTGCCCGACCTTGGGCCGAAAGCCGCCAGCGGCACGCCTGAGCCCGTAGACGAGATCATCGAAGCGCGACTTGAGCCCGTCGCGGAGCCCCGGGTCGCCCGCGAGACGAACATACTCCAAGAGCCGCCGCCTGAGGCCGGCGAGCTGCTCCGGGGTCTCGGCAGGCGCACTGCGGTGCTCGGCCTGCCAGATCATCATCGACAGCGGCACCGCACTTTGGACGAGATCGAGCAGCGCCTCGCGGCCGCTCTTGTGCAAAAGGCTGTCCGGGTCCTCGCCCGCGGGCATGACGACGAAGCGCAGCGTCTGGCCACCCTTCATGACGGGGAGTGCCCGGCGGATCATGCGCAGGGCCGCCGCCAGGCCCGCCGCATCGCCATCGAGGCAGACATAGGGCTCGTCGCTGTGCCGCCAGAGGAGCTCGAGCTGCGCCTCGCCGATGGCAGTGCCGAGCGGGGCCACGGTGTTCGCAAAGCCCGCCGCGTGCATGGCGATGACGTCGAGATAGCCCTCGACGATGAAGATCTCCTTGGCCGCGCGCGCCGGCTGGCTCGCCAGATCGAGGCCGTAGAGCAGGCTGCCCTTCAAGAAGAGCGGGGTCTCGGGTGTGTTCAGATACTTGGCCTTGGCGTCGCCGAGGGCGCGGCCGCCGAAGCCGACGAGCCGGCCGCGGGCGTCCTTGATCGGGAACATGAGCCGGTGGCGAAAGCGGGCGAAGGCCCGACCGCCGTCCTCGGGGCGTATCGCGAGCCCGGCCCCGACCTGGGCGTCGACGGCGATTCCTTGCGCCTCGAGGGCGGCCACCATGGCGTGGCGGTCGTCAGGTGCGTAGCCGAGAGCGAAGCGCTCCTGCAGCTCGCCCGGCACGCCGCGCCTGACGAGATAGTCGCGGGCCTGCCGCCCGGCACCAACGGCGAGCTGCTGGCGAAACCAGAGGGCGGCCGCCGCGTTGGCGGCCAACAGCGGGTCGATCGCCTCGCGCCGGGCCTCGGCACCCGCGGGATCGCGCAACGGGGCCGGGATGCCGGTGAGGTCGGCGAGCCGCTGGATGGTCTCGGGGAAGCTCAGGCCCTCGAGGTTCATGATGAAGTCGATCGCGGTGCCGTGCGCCCCACAGCCGAAGCAGTGGTAGTTGCCCTGGTCCTCGAAGACATAGAAGGACGGGCTCTTTTCCTGATGGAAGGGACAGAGCCCCTGGTGGCGGTTGCCGCGCCGCACGAGGCGAACATGGCGGGCGACGATGTCGACGAGCGGCAGCCGGGCCTTGAAGGCCTCGAGCCCGCCGTCGCTCGCCCGGGTCACGCGTGCTGCCACCTCAGCGGGCCGGCCGGTCAGCCGAGCTTCTGGCAGACTAGGCGTTTCGCCCGGGCGAAATTCATCTCGCCATAGTAGCGCTCCTTCAGCGCAGCGATCACCCGGCCGGTATCCTTGAGACGCTTGGCGTCGACCGCCTCGATCATCTCCTCGACGGCGGCAGCCACCTCGGCGTCGCTCATCCGCTGCGGCAGGAACTGCCGGAGGACCGCGATCTCCGCCGCCTCCTGCTGGGCGTCATCGAGCCGCGCCGTCTCCTCGCAGCGGGCGATGTCGATCTCGCGCTGCGCCACCATGTCACGCAGCATGGCCTCGATCGCCGCGTCGTCCAGCTCCTCGGCAACGCCGGCCTCGCGCGCGCAAAGATCGCGCTCCTTCAAGGCCGCCAGCACCAGGCGCAGGGTCGCGGCACTGTTGCTGTCCGGGGTGGTGCGCAACGCCGTCGACAAACGGTCCCTCAACGACACCGAACGTCCTCGTTCATCTCGCCGCCTTCTCGACTTCCACCGCCGCTCCGATCGTCGGACAGCCGCATCATAGCGCAAACCGTCGGCGATCGAAAGCCGCCCTTCCGGCCGTTTTGTCGCTCGCTTGACCGGCCGACCAGCAATGCTACAACCCCGCGGGTTTGTCGTCACCGGCCGATGGTCCTCGGCTCGTGGCTGTCTCGCACAGCCGGCCCGTCCGGCGGCTGCCGCCCTTCATCGTCCGTCGCGCGACCCGCGGGAGAGCTTCCGCAGGGCGGGCGACGCAGCGATTCGGCTTCCTACGTAGATTGGTTCAGCGATGCAACCAGGTGCCACCGCACCCTCCGCCGTCCTGGCCTTGGAGGACGGCACGATCCTCGCCGGGCAGGGCTTCGGCGGCATGGCCGAGGTCGAGGGCGAGCTCGTCTTCAACACCGCCATGACCGGCTATCAGGAGATCCTCACCGATCCCTCCTATGCCGGGCAGATCGTGACCTTCACCTTTCCGCATATCGGCAATGTCGGGACCAACGAGGCGGACCGCGAGGCCCTGACCCCGGCCGTCCGCGGCCTCGTCACGCGGGCCAGGGTCACCCGCCCCTCCAACTGGCGCCATGAGCTCGATCTCGTGGGCTGGCTCACCCGGCACGGCATACCGGGCATATCCTCTGTCGATACCCGAAAGATCACCGGGCTCCTGCGCGACCGGGGGGCCTTGAAGGCCTGTCTGGCACACGATCCCAAGGGCATCGCCGAGCCCCGCGCACTGGTCGAGAAGGCTCGGGCCTGGAGCGGCATCGAGGGGGCCGATCTCGCGGTCGCTGTGGCGAGCCGGCAGCGCTACGCCTGGACCGAGGCGGCCTGGGACCCGGCCACCGGCTACGGCCGGTCGGACGGCACGGGCCCGCACATCGTGGTCGTCGATTATGGCGTCAAGCACAACATCCTGCGCTCGCTCGCGGCCCGCGACTGCCGGGTCACGGTCGTCCCCTGCACGATGTCCGCGGCCGAGATCCTGGCGCTCGAGCCCGACGGCATCGTGCTCGGCAACGGGCCGGGCGACCCGGCCGCCACCGGCCGCCACGCCGTGCCCGAGATCCAGACCCTGCTCGAAGCACAAAAACCCGTCTTCGGCATCTGCCTCGGTCACCAGATGCTGGGCATCGCCACCGGTGCGCGGACGGAGAAAATGGCCTTCGGGCACCATGGGGCGAATCATCCGGTCAAGGATCTTGTGACCGGCAAGGTCGAGATCACGAGCCAGAACCACGGCTTTGCCATCGCCGATGCCGATCTGCCGTCCGAGGTCGAGGTCACCCACCGCTCGCTCTTCGACGGCACCATTCAAGGTGTGCGGCTCAAGGGCCGGCCGGTCTACGCCGTCCAGTACCACCCGGAGGCCTCGCCCGGGCCACAGGACAGCCAGTACCTCTTCGACCGCTTTTTGGACGACGTCCGGCAGGAGCAGCGCTGACCGCCATGCCCAAGCGCACCGACATCCACTCGATCCTCCTGATCGGCGCCGGCCCGATCGTCATCGGCCAGGCCTGCGAGTTCGACTATTCCGGCACCCAGGCCCTTAAGGCGCTGAAGGCCGAGGGCTACCGGGTGATCCTGGTCAACTCGAATCCCGCCACGATCATGACCGATCCGGATCTGGCGGATGCGACCTATATCGAGCCGATCACGCCCGAGATGGTGACCAAGATCATCGAGCGCGAACGCCCGGACGCGCTCTTGCCCACCATGGGCGGCCAGACAGCACTGAATGTCGCTCGCGCGCTGGACGAGGATGGCACGCTCGAGCGCTTCGGCTGCGAGCTGATCGGTGCCAGCCGGGCCGCCATCGACAAGGCCGAGGACCGCGAGCTCTTCCGCAAGGCGATGACCGCGATCGGCCTCGAGAGCCCGATGAGCTTCATCGCCCACAGCCTCGATGAAGCCCGCGCCGCGCTCGAAGAGACCGGCCTGCCGGCGATCCTCCGCCCCTCCTTCACGCTCGCCGGCACCGGTGGTGGGATCGCCTACAACCGGGAGGAGTTCGAGCAGATGGTGGCCGTGGCCCTCGACGCCTCGCCGATCCACCAGGTCCTGGTCGAGGAGTCCGTGCTGGGCTGGAAAGAGTTCGAGATGGAGGTGGTCCGTGACCACCAGGACAACTGCATCATCATCTGCTCGATCGAGAACATCGATCCCATGGGCGTGCATACCGGTGACAGCATCACCGTGGCCCCGGCCCTGACCCTGACCGACAAGGAATACCAACGGATGCGCACCGCCTCGATCGCGGTGCTGCGCGAGGTCGGGGTCGATACCGGGGGCTCGAACGTTCAGTTCGCCATCGACCCCGGGTCGGGCAGGATGGTGGTGATCGAGATGAACCCCAGGGTCTCGCGCTCCTCGGCGCTGGCGTCGAAGGCCACGGGCTTTCCGATCGCCAAGGTCGCGGCCAAGCTCGCCGTCGGCTACACGCTGGACGAGATCCAGAACGACATCACAGGGTCCACCCCGGCCGCGTTCGAGCCGACGATCGACTACGTCGTCACCAAGATCCCCCGCTTCGCCTTCGAGAAGTTCCCCGAGACCGAGCCGCTCCTGACCACCTCGATGAAGTCGGTGGGCGAGGTCATGGCGATCGGCCGGACCTTCAAGGCCTCGCTGCAAAAGGCGCTCAGGAGCCTCGAGAACGGGCTCTCCGGTCTCGACGAGATCGAGATCGACGGCGGCCCGGACGCCCTCAGGGCCGAATTCGCGAGGCCCACCCCCGACCGGCTGCGCGTCATCGCCCAGGCGATGCGCCAGGGCGTGGCGATCGAGGACATCCAGCGGATCACCCATTTCGACCCCTGGTTCCTCGAGCAGATCCAGGAGCTGGTCGCGACCGAGGCCGAGCTCGCGGCCAAGGGCCTGCCCGAGGACGCCGCCGCCTTTCGGCAGCTCAAGGCCGACGGTTTCGCCGATCGGCGGATCGCCCAGCTCACCGGCCGGAGCGAGCACGAGGTCCGCCACAAGCGCCATGCCATGGGCGTGCATCCCGTGTTCAAGCGGGTCGACACCTGTGCCGCCGAGTTCCGCTCCAACACACCCTACATGTACAGCGCCTACGAGGAGGGCTTGTGGGACGGCCCTGACAATCTGGACATTGGGGCCGAATGCGAGAGCCGGCCCACCGAGCGCCGGAAGGTGATGATCCTGGGCAGCGGCCCCAACCGGATCGGCCAGGGGATCGAGTTCGACTATTGCTGCGTGCACGCCGCCTTCGGGCTCAAGGACGCGGGCTTCGAGACCATCATGGTCAACTGCAACCCCGAGACCGTCTCCACCGACCCCGACACCTCCGACCGGCTCTATTTCGAGCCCCTGACCGCCGAGAACGTGATCGAGATCGCCCGCGTCGAGGCGTCGAAGGGCGAGCTCGTGGGGGCCATCGTGCAGCTCGGCGGCCAGACACCCCTGAAGCTCGCCGCAGCCTTGCAGGACGCCGGGATCGCCATTCTCGGCACCTCACCCGATGCGATCGATCTCGCCGAGGACCGCGACCGCTTCCAGAAGCTGCTCCACCAGCTGGGCCTGCGCCAGCCCGCCAACGCGATCTGCCGGAACGAGCAGGAAGCCGTCGACGCTGCCGAGAAGCTCGGCGTGCCGCTGGTCATCCGCCCGTCCTACGTGCTGGGCGGGCGAGCGATGCGGATCGTCCATGCGCTCGACGAGGTCCGCCAGTTCGCGGCCGAAGCGGCGATCGCGGCCGAGCACGGCACCATCCTGCTCGACCGCTACCTCGAGGACGCGATCGAGGTCGATGTCGATGTGCTCGCCGACGGCGAGAGCGTGATCGTCGCCGGGATCCTGGAGCATATCGAGGAAGCCGGCATCCACTCGGGCGACAGCGCCTGCTCGCTGCCACCCTACTCGATCCCGCCCGCCGTCATCGCCGAGATCCGCCGCCAGGCCGAGGCATTGGCCCGGGCCCTCGATGTCCGCGGCCTGATGAACGTCCAGGTCGCCGTGCAGGGCGAGACGATCTTCATCATCGAGGTCAATCCGCGGGCGAGCCGCACCGTGCCCTTCGTCGCCAAGGCCATCGGCAGCCCGATCGCCAAGATCGCGGCCCGCATCATGGCCGGCGAGAAGCTCGGCCAGTTCAAGGTCAACGCCCAGCAGGAAAGCGCGCATCAGGGCCGGCATGTGGCGGTCAAGGAAGCGGTCTTCCCGTTCGCCCGCTTTCCCGGCGTCGACCTCCTGCTCGGCCCGGAGATGAAGTCGACCGGCGAGGTCATGGGCATCGATCGCGACTTCGGCACCGCCTTTGCCAAATCACAGCTTGCGGCCGGTGTTGTGCTGCCGAAGTCGGGGACAGTATTTCTCTCGGTCAGGGACAGCGACAAGCCGGCAGCCGTCCGCCTCGGTGTTGACCTCGTGGAACTCGGGTTCAACCTAGTGGCGAGCCGTGGCACGGCCGCGGCACTCAGCGAAGCCGGCATCGCGGTTGTGGTCGTCAACAAGGTCCACGAGGGCCGGCCGCACGTCGTCGACCTGATCAAGAACCAGGATATCCAGCTTTTGATCAACACCACGAGCGGCCAGCGGGCGATCCAGGACAGCTTCTCGCTGCGCAGAGAAGCCTTGATGGCGAAGCTGCCCTACTATACGACGGTGGCAGGCGCTCGCGCGCTGGTTGAGGGGCTCCGGCGTCTCGGGCAAGGCGAGCTTTCCGTTGCGCCATTGCAATCCTACATGGCGAGCGTAGAATAAGGTTTCGACGGCGCACGTGGCACCGCTGGCTGCCCGGGCGCCGAACTGTTCATTTCTCTGGAATACGTGTGGTCATGGTCACGAAGATCCCGATGACGCCCGAAGGACACGCCAGGCTGACCGCCGAGCTCAAGCGCCTGAAAAATGTCGAGCGCCCGGCCGTGATCAAGCAGATCGCCGAGGCCCGCGAGCACGGTGATCTCTCCGAGAACGCCGAGTACCACGCGGCGCGCGAGAAGCAGGGCTTCATCGAGGGCCGGGTGATGGAGCTCGAGGACAAGCTGGCGCGCGCCGAGGTGATCGACGTCTCGTCGCTCTCCGGCAGCAAGGTCGTCTTCGGCGCCAAGGTGAAGCTGGTCGACGAGGAGACCGACGAGGAGATCTTCTATCAGATCGTCGGACCCGAGGAGGCCGAGATCCAGCAGGGGCTGCTCTCCATCGCCTCGCCCCTGGCCAAGGCGCTGCTCGGCAAGGAGGCCGGCGACAGTGTCGAGGTGACCACGCCGCGCGGCGTCCGCTATTTCGAGGTCCTCGCGGTCGATTTCGGCGAGGTTCAGCCGGCCCAGTAGGGCTGGCCCAGTCGGGCTCGCATGGTCAAGAGCGCCAGGTTACGGCAGCATCACGATCGGACAGTGGCATGGGACGTGAACGGCACACCCGGGTTCTGATCATCGGCTCGGGTCCCGCCGGCTACACCGCCGCCGTCTATGCCGCCCGCGCCAACCTCGCCCCCATCCTGGTCCAGGGGCTGCAGCCCGGCGGCCAGCTCTCGATCACCACCGATGTCGAGAACTACCCGGGCTTCGCCGAGGCGATCCAGGGCCCATGGCTGATGGAGCAGATGGCAGCCCAGGCGCAGCACTGTGGGGCCGAACTCGTCTTCGACATCATCACCGAGGTCAACCTCGACGGTCCGCCGTTTCGCGCCAAGGCCGACAGCGGCGACGTCTTCACCGCCGATGCGCTGATCATCGCGACCGGTGCGGTCGCCCGCTGGCTCGGTCTCGGCTCCGAGAAGACCTTCATGGGCCACGGGGTCTCGGCCTGTGCCACCTGCGACGGCTTTTTCTTCCGTGGCAAGGCCGTGGCGGTCGTCGGCGGCGGCAACACCGCGGCCGAGGAAGCCCTCTACCTCGCCCAGATGTGCGAGAAGGTGACGCTGATCCACAGGCGGGGCGAGCTCCGCGCCGACAAGACGCTGCAGGGCCGGGTGTTCAAGAACCCGAGGATCGAGATCCTGTGGGACCATGTCGTCGACGAGGTGCTGGGTACAGAGGAGCCGAAGAGCGTCACCGGCCTGCGCGTCCGCGACCTCAAGACCGGCACGGACAGCCGGCTCGACGTCGAAGGGCTGTTCATCGCCATCGGCCACGACCCGGCCACCAGCCTGTTTCTGGGCAAGCTCGAGATCGACCGCGACGGCTATATCGTGACCGCCCCGGGCAGCACGGTGACCAGTGTGCCGGGCGTGTTCGCCGCGGGTGACGTCCAGGACAAGATCTACCGCCAGGCCGTGACGGCGGCCGGCACGGGGTGCATGGCGGCACTCGAAGCGGAGCGCTACTTGGCCGAGCGCGAGGGCTGAGCCCGGCCCTCCCGGGCCGAGCGGCACACAGCCGATCCTCGCGCGCAAGCGGGGCGGCAGGGGGGCAAACACTTGATGGACTGGGACCGGGTCCGGATTTTCCACGCCGTGGCCGCCGTCGGCAGCTTCACCCGGGCCGCCGACCGGCTGGGCCTGAGCCAATCGGCGATCAGCCGGCAGATCGGCGCCCTCGAGGAGACCATCGGCACCCCCCTCTTTCATCGCCACGCCCGCGGGTTGATTCTCACCGAGCAGGGCGAGGTGCTGCTGAAGACGGCCGAGGAGATCGCAAAAAAGATCGCCACGGTCGAGGCGACGCTCAGCGAAGTGCGGGACGAGGCGGCGGGGCATCTCAAGATCAACGCGACCGTCGGCATCGGCACGGTCTGGCTGACCTCGCACCTCGTCGACTTCTGCGCCCTCTATCCGGACATCACCCTCGAGCTCGTCGTCACCGACAGCGACCTCGATCTCTCGATGCGCGAGGCCGACGTCGCCATCCGCCTGCAGCGGCCGACCCAGCCGGATCTCGTCCAGCGCAAGCTGATGACCGTCCACACCCACATCTACGGCAGCCGCCGCTACCTCGACGCCCAGGGCGAGCCCGTCTCCACCGCCGACCTCGACCGGCACAGCCTGATCGCCTACGGCGACAAGTGGCAGCCGCCGGCGCCGAGCCTGAACTGGATCCTCTCGGCCGGCCGCGACGAGGAGGAGATGCACGGGCGCCGGGCGACGCTGACCGTCAACAACGTCTTCGGCATGCTCCGGGCCTGCGAGGGCGGGCTCGGCCTCGCCTCGCTGCCCGACTATCTCGGCGGCAACAACCTCGCCTTGACCCGGGTGCTGCCGGAGGTCGAGGGGCCGACCTTCACCGCCTATTTCGTCTATCCCGAGGAGCTCAGGGCCTCGCGTCGCGTCGCCGTGTTCCGCAACTTCCTGCTCGAGAAGGTGGCGGCCCACCCGATCTGGTAAGTGCTGCGCCCGCCGGGCGGCCCGGCCCGCAAGTGCACATTTGCGCCATGCAAAAATAAATGCCGGCCTATGCGAAAAAGGGCTGGTCAAGCGGGCGACGTCACATTAGTTGTTGCAGCGCAGCAAGACGATGCTCTGAGCGTCTTGCAGGCAGCGTCGCTTCTGCGGCGTTGGGATGAGGCCTTCGGCTTTGTCCTCGAGTGCCCCCCACGGGGGTTCTCTCTCAGACATTTAGCCTCCCTGATCTACTTGGCCGGGTCTTCGGACCCGGCTCTTTTTTTGCGCACCGAATGCCTCAAAAGTGTTACTCGTGCCGGCTACGCGCGTCAAGCTGCCGCGACGTCGGTCAGGCGAAAAAGCGTTAATATGTGGAATCACGACGAAAATAAGGGGTGCCTGCTCACATGAACAGGCGCTCGCCCTCGAGCCCGTCATAGAGCTGCGCCACGAAGTCGCCATAGCCGTTGAAGAGCTGCGTCGGCACCTCCTCGTCCGTGCCGAGCACCCGCTCGGTCGCCTGGCTCCAGCGCGGATGCGGCACCTCCGGGTTCACATTCGCCCAGAAACCGTACTCCCCACCAATCAGCGCCTCCCAGAAGCTCACCGGCCGCTGGTCCGTTAAGGTGAAGCGGACGATCGACTTGACCGACTTGAAGCCGTACTTCCAGGGGACGGCGAGGCGCAGCGGCGCCCCGTTCTGCCGCGGCATCGGCTCGCCGTAGATGCCGGTCGCGATAAACGCGAGCTCGTTGGTGGCCTCGGCCATGGTCAGCCCTTCGGTGTAAGGCCAGGGGTACCAGAACTGTCGCTGCCCCGGTGCCATCGAGCTGTCCTCGAAGGTCGTCATGACTAAATATTGGGCAGACGACAGCGGCCGGGCGAAGTCGACGAGTGCCGAAAGCGGGAATCCGGTCCACGGCACCGCCATCGCCCAGCCCTCGACACAGCGCAGCCGATAGAGCCGCTCCTCGATCGGCATCCGGCGGATGAGATCCTCCGCATCGATGGTGATTTCCTCCTCGACCATGCCGTCGATCGTCACGGTCCAGGGCCGAAGGCGCAAGGCCTGCGCCGCGATCGAGATGGTCTTGTGCGACCCGAACTCAAAGAAATTGTTGTAGGTCGTGGCCAGCGCCGGATCGGTGAGCTCGCGGTCGAGCTCATAGGCCTCGTTCAGCGGAGCGGGATAGAGCTCGGGTGCGATCGGCGCTTCGTTCGCCATCGCCACGCCCGCCGGCTGCCCGCCGCTACCCAGGAGCCAGCCCGTCCCTGGTGCCGCCGCCAGCATGGCGCCAGCACCGCCGGCCGCCAGCAGCTGGCGCCGATTGAGATAGACCGGCTTCGGCGTCGCTGCCCTCTCCGGCAACTCCCAACCCTTGCGCGACCGCGTCAACATCCGATTTCCCTCCAGCAACACCGGGCGGCAAGGCAGGCAATCCCTGGGCTTGCACCAGTCGATCGCTGCCTGCAGCGGCCGCCGCTGGCGAGGATAGGGTCGGGGCGTCGCTCGACAAGCCTGGGATGGGCATTGGCGCATGGTCTGGCGCAGACGTGATCGGGATCCGCGCGACGAGCGGCTGGCGGCGTTGCAACGGACACCTCGCGGGTGAGCCGGCCTAGCCGACCGCTCTGGCGGCGAGCGTGCCGACGAGGGCGGCCGCGGCGGTCAGCAGCGTGCCCCAGGCCATGTCGACGAGGCTCATGCCGATCGGCCAGGCGCGCAGGGTCGCCATGTTGGTGAGGTCATACGTCGCGTAGCAGAAGAACCCGAAGAGCGCGCCATGGACCAGGGCGGTTGCCACGCTGTCACTACGCAGCGCCGGCAGGACAGCGAAGATCACGATGCCGAGGGAGTAGACGAGGTAGAAGGCGACCGCGGCCCAGAAATTGACCTTTGGGGCGAGCAGGCTGCCCAGCGCCTGGCGGTAGTAGTCGCGGGCGACGACACCGAGCCAGAGCGTGTCGACGATCGCGAAGCAGAGGAGCGTTGCGCCATAAGCGGTCAGGGGTTGCATCGGTCCGCCAGTCCGGTGTTTCGCCGCCAGGATCGCGCGCCGTTCGGCAAAGCCTGGATAGGGGCGGGGCAGGAAGTCGACAAGCCGCGACTTGCCGGCCTTGCCTCGAGGTTGCATAAGCGCCTGCATGTCCAGCGCCTTCGATCTTTCCTTCCAGCACCGCCATCTGCTCGGCATCGAGGGGCTGCAGCCCTACGAGATCGCCCACGTCCTCGACCTCGCCGACAGTTATGTCGAGCTCAACCGCCAACGCTCGAAAAAGCGGGCGCTGCTCGACGGGCTGACCCAGATCAACCTCTTCTTCGAGGTCTCGACCCGCACCCTCACCTCGTTCGAGCTCGCCGGCAAGCGGCTCGGGGCCGACGTCGTCAACATGGCGGTGCAGGGCTCCTCGATCAAAAAGGGCGAGACCCTGATCGACACGGCGATGACCTTGAACGCCATGCACCCGGACGTGCTGGTCGTCCGCCACCAGGAGAGCGGGGCGGTGCAGCTGCTGGCCCGGCACGTCAAATGCTCGGTCATCAATGCCGGCGACGGCAGCCACGAGCACCCGACCCAGGCCCTGCTCGACGCCCTGACCATCCGCCGCCGCAAGGGCCGGCTCGAGGGGCTTACGGTCGCCATCTGCGGCGACCTCCGCCACAGCCGTGTGGCCCGCTCGAACATCCTCCTGCTCCTCGCCATGGGCGCTTCCGTCCGCCTGATCGGCCCGCCCACGCTCCTGCCAGGCACCTTCGCCTCCTATGGCTGCACGCTGTTCACCGACATGGCGAAGGGGCTCGCTGGCTGCGACATCGTGATGATGCTCAGGCTGCAGAACGAGCGGATGCAGGGGAGTTTCGTGCCCTCGGTCAGGGAGTATTTCCACCTCTATGGCCTGACCCACGAGAAGCTGCGGCACGCCGCCCCCGACGCCCTGATCATGCATCCGGGCCCGATGAACCGGGGTGTCGAGATCGACGGGGTGATCGCCGACGACATCGACCGGAGTGCCATTCTCGACCAGGTCGAAATGGGGGTCGCCGTGCGGATGGCCTGCCTCGACCTTTTGACCCGGCCGATCCGCGAGCCCTTGGCCGAGGCCCGCTGATGCGCCCCACGCTCTTCCAGAACGTCCGCCTGCTCGATCCCGCCTCCGGGCTCGACGAGATCGGCCATCTTCTGGTCGAGGACGGCCGCATCGCCGCCATGGGCGATCTCCTCGAGATGCCGGAGGACGTCGAGCTGATCGAGGGGCAGGGGGCCTGCCTCGGCCCCGGTCTCGTCGACATGCGCGTCCAGTTCGGCGAGCCCGGGGCCGAGCACAAGGAGCGCCTCGCCTCCGGCATCCGGGCCGCGGCCGCGGGCGGGGTCACCTCGGTGGCGGTGCTGCCCAACACGGCGCCGGTGATCGACGATCCGGCGATGCTCGAGTTCGTCGCCCGCCGCGCCCGCCAGCTCAAGTCGGTCAAGGTCTACCCCTATGCGGCGCTGACCAAGGGCCTCGAGGGGCGCGAGCTCGCCGAGCTCGCCCTCTTGAAGGAGGCGGGGGCCGTCGCCTTCACCGATGCCGACCGGGCTTTGGCCGATGCCCGGGTGATGCTCAGGGCACTCGCCTACGCCACGGCCCAGGATCTGCTCGTGGTCCAGCACCCGGAGGAGCCGCGGCTTGCCGAGGGCGGGGTGATGAACGACGGGGCCATCGCCACCCGGCTCGGTCTCAAGGGCATTCCAGCCATGGCCGAGGTGATGATGATCGAGCGCGATCTCCGCCTCGTCGAGGCCACGGGTGCCCGCTACCACGTGGCGCACATCTCGACCGGAGCCGCGATCGACGCCGTCCGCCGGGCCAAGGCCAGGGGCCTTCGGGTGACCTGCGAGACCACGCCGCATCACCTCGCCCTGAACGAGCTCGAGGTCGAGGGCTACCGCACCTTCGCCAAGGTCTCGCCGCCCTTGCGCGCCGAGGCCGATCGGCTCGCCGTGGTCGAGGGGCTCGCCGACGGCACCATTGACGTCATCGCCTCGGATCACTGCCCGCAGGACCAGGACAGCAAGCGCCTGCCCTTCACCCAGGCCGAATTCGGCGTGGTCGGCGTCGAGACCATGCTGCCGGTCGCGATGCGGCTGGTCCACGAGGGCCAGCTGACACTCCTGCAACTCCTGGCGAAGCTCACCCACAACCCCGCCCGCCTCTTGCAGCTCGAGGCCGGCCGCCTCGCTCCGGGGGCACCCGCCGATCTCGTCCTCTTCGATCCCGACCGGCCCTGGAAGATCACCGAGGAGGGCCTCACCAGCCTCGCCAAGAACACCGCCTTCGAGGGCCGCCTCGTCCAGGGCCGCGTCCTTTTGACCATGGTCGACGGCCGGATCGTCCACCGCTACAGCTGAGCTCGGCTCTCGTCTTCGACCCGGAACCGCCATGTCACCGCTCGGTCTCGCCGACATCTATGCCGCCCGGCAGCGTGTGGCCGGGCTGGTGCGGCGCACCCCGCTCCAGCCCTCGCCGGCGCTCACCGCCCTTGCCGGGGGCGACGTCCGGCTCAAGCTCGAGTGCCTGCAGGAGACCGGCGCCTTCAAGCTCAGGGGTGCGACCAACAAGCTGTTGTCGCTGTCGCCCGAGGCGCGGGCCCGGGGTGTCATCGCGGTCTCGACCGGCAATCACGGCCGGGCCGTGGCCTTCGCCGCGCGGCGGCTGGGGGTGCGGGCGGTGATCTGCCTCTCGCGGCTGGTGCCCGCGCACAAGGTCGAGGCGATCCGGGCGCTCGGTGCCGAGGTCGTGATCGAGGGGGCGAGCCAGGACGAGGCCGAGGCTGTAGCCGAACGGCTGATCGACACGGCGGGGCTGGTCTACGTCCATCCCTTCGACGATCCGGCCGTGCTCACCGGCCAGGGCACGATCGGCCTCGAGCTCATCGAGGATTGGCCCGAGCTCGACACCTGCCTCGTCCCCCTGTCGGGCGGCGGGCTCGTGGCCGGCATCGCCCTGGCCTTGAAAACGGTGAACCCCGCCATCCGCATGATCGGCGTCACCATGGCAGAGGGGGCGGCGATGCACGCGAGCCTCGAGGCCGGGCGGCCGGTCGAGGTCCTCGAGGTCGCGAGCCTCGCCGACAGCCTCGGCGGCGGGATCGGCATGGAAAACCGCTGGACCTTCGAGCTCTGCCGGGATCTCGTCGACCAAACGATCCTCGTCGGCGAGGCCGAGATCGCGGCCGGGATGCGGCATCTCCTGATGACCGAGCGGCTGGTCGCCGAGGGCGGGGCTGCCGTCGGCATCGCGGCCCTCCTCGCCGGCAAGGTCGCACTCGCCGGCCGGCAGACGGCGATCGTGGTGAGCGGCCAGAACGTCGACATGCGGCGGCTCATCGCCATTGCGGCCGAAGCCGGCGATGGCTAAGGCCGCCAAGGGCACGCCCGCGGTGCAGGCGCTGGTGCGGGCGAAGGTGCCGCACCGGCTGCACAGCTACGACTTCAGCGATGCGCCCGGGCGGATCGGGCTTGAGGCCGCAGCCGCCATGGGGGTCGCCCCGTCGCGGGTGTTCAAGACCCTGATGGTGGTGCTCGACGATCAGGAGCTGCTGGCCGCCATCGTCGCCGTCGATCGCGACCTGGACCTCAAGGCCCTGGCCAAGGCCGCCGGCGGCAAGCGGGCCGCCATGGCCGAGGTCGCCCAAGCCGAGCGGGCGACGGGCTACGTCAAGGGCGGGATCAGCCCGTTCGGCCAGAAACGGCGCCACCGGACCGTTCTCGACGCGGCCGCCGTCGAGGCGGCGACGATCATCGTCAACGGCGGCAGGCGCGGCCTGCAGATCGAGCTCGCGGCCGCCGATCTGCTCGCTGTCACCGGCGCTACAGCCGCGGCGATCGCACGGGATTGACAGCGATCGCCGGTCGATGTCGTATTCGGCTTGTGCGCCGGCGGGATCGGACGGCATCATGCGGCGGATACAATGGGGAGAAGCGAGCGATGACGGCCTCTTCCGACATTTTGGCGCTGGCGGCCGGGTTCGACCGACCGGACGAGCAGGCTTGGCTGGCGCTGGTCGACAAGGCGCTCAAAGGTGCCGACCGGCAACGCCTCGTCTCGCGCACGGCGGACGGGATCGAGATCCAGCCGCTCTATCGCGAGGCAACGGGCGAGGTTGGCGTCCCGGGTGCCGCACCCTTCTGGCGCGGTGCCACCGCTGATGGATCGACCGTCGCCGGCTGGCAGGTTCGTCAGCGCCACGACTATCCGGACCCGAGGATCGCGAACCGGGCGATCCTCGACGATCTGGCGCACGGCGTCACAGCCGTGGAGTTGAAGCTCGATACGGCCTTTGCCCAGGGCGACGACGAGCCCGACGGGGTCATGGCCTATGACGCAGCCGGTCTCGCCGAGGCCCTCGATGGCGTCATGCTCGATCTCGCCCCCGTGCAGCTCGACGCCCCCGGGCGCGGGGTCGAGGCGGCCGAGGCGTTCCTGTCGGTCCTCGCCGAACGGGGCACGGCACCCGAGGCGGCGCGTGCCGAACTCGGGCTCGATCCGATCGGTGCCGTGGCCCTCGGCCGGGCCGATCCGGAAGGTGCCGTCGAGCCCACCCTCGAGCTGCTCCATCGGGTGGTCGGCGCCTGGCCGGAACTCGGCCTCTTGCATGTCGACGGCGAACTCTACCACGCCGCAGGGAGCAGCGAGGCGCAGGAACTGGCGGCGGCCATCGCCACCGGCATCGCCTATCTGCGGGCGACGGATGCCGCCGGGCTCGAGCCCCAGATCGTGGCATCCAGAATGGCCTTCACGCTCGCCGCCGACGCCGATCTCTTCCTCACCATTGCCAAGTGTCGGGCCGCCCGCCGGCTCTGGGCCGAGGTCACGGCGGCGTGCGGCATACCGGACGTGCCGATGCGCCTTCGGGTCCGCACGGCGCACCGGATGCTGACCCGCCGCGATCCCTGGGTGAACATGCTGCGCGCGACGGCCGCCTGCTTCGCCGGGGCGGTCGGCGGGGCGGAGGCGGTGACGGTGCTGCCGTTCGATGCCGCCCTCGGCGAAGGGGCCCGGGTCGGCCGACGGATTGCCCGCAATATCCAGCTGATCCTCAAGGAGGAGAGCCACCTCCACCAGGTGATCGATCCCGCGGGCGGCAGCTTCTTCATCGAGACGCTGAGCCGCGAGCTCGCGGCCAAGGCCTGGCCCATGGTCCAGGGGATCGAGGGGGAGGGCGGCATGCTGGGTGCCCTGCGCCAGGGACTCGTCCAGGACGCGCTCGCCGAGACCTACCTCAAACGGCTCTCGGATGTCGCCCACAACCGCACCCCGGTCACCGGGGTCAGCAGCTTCCCCGATCTCGACGAGGCGCCGCTCGAGCACGAGGTGGTCGAGCTGCCGCGGCTCCTGGCCGAGGCCGAGAAGCGGCTCGGCGGTCGTACCCGACCCTGGCAGATCGCCGCACCCTTGCACGCGATGCGGCTCGCCGCCGGCTTCGAGCGGCTGCGCGATCTGAGCGACGTGGCGCTCGCCGAGGACGGCCGGCGGCCGCGGGTCTTCGTCGTCGGCATCGGCCCCTTGGCCAGGCACGCGGCCGAGCTCGCCTTCGTGCAGAACGCTTTTGCCGCCGGCGGCATCGAGACGATCGTCGCACCCACCGGCGCCGATGTGGCAGGGGTCGGCGAAGGCTTCGCCGAAGCCGGCACCGATATCGCGTGTCTCTGCGGGATCGACCGCAAGGCGCCGGAAACCTCGGCACCGCTCGTCGAAGCCTTGCTGGCGAAGGGCGCCATCGCCGTCTACGCCAGTGGCCGGCCGGACGAGGCGCTGCGGGCACTGGGCATCGACGGCTTCGTCTACACGGGCGTCAATCTCCTGGGCTTTCTGGAAGACGTCCAGTCACTGATCATGGGAGAGGCGGCATGAGCAAGGTTCCGAGCTTCACGAGCCACGCCCTGGACCTCGGGGAGATGCGGCCCGAGGCGGACTGGGTCCGGGCGTTCAGCGCCGCCGCTGGCCACGAGCCCGAGGCGGCCACCTGGCACACACCCGAGCAGATCGACGTGGCCCCGCTCTACGGGCCCGAGGCGACAGCAAGCCTCGATTTCCTCGACAGCTTCCCGGGCCTGCCGCCCTATGGGCGCGGCCCCTATCCGACGATGTATGTCGGCCAGCCCTGGACGATCCGCCAATATGCCGGGTTCTCGACGGCCGAGGCGTCCAACGCCTTCTACCGGCGCAATCTCCGGGCCGGACAGAAGGGGCTCTCGATCGCCTTCGATCTCGCCACCCACCGCGGCTACGACAGCGATCATCCCAGGGTCATGGGCGATGTCGGCATGGCCGGCGTGGCGATCGATTCGATCCTCGACATGCGCCAGCTTTTCGACGGCATTCCGCTCGGCGAGATGACCGTCTCGATGACCATGAACGGGGCCGTGCTGCCGGTCCTGGCGCTCTACATCCTCGCCGGCGAGGAGCAGGGCGTGCCGCCGGAGAAGCTCGCCGGGACCATCCAGAACGACATCCTCAAGGAGTTCATGGTCCGCAACACTTATATCTACCCGCCGGCACCCTCGATGCGGATCATCGCCGACATCTTCCGCTACACCGCCGAGAAGATGCCGAAGTTCAACTCGATCAGCATCTCCGGCTACCACATGCAGGAGGCGGGGGCGACCGCCGACCTCGAGCTCGCCTACACCCTCGCCGACGGGGTCGAGTACATCCGCACCGGCATGCATGCCGGGCTCGGCGTCGACAAGTTCGCCCCCCGGCTCAGCTTTTTCTGGGCCATCGGCATGAACTACTGGATGGAGGTGGCCAAGCTCAGGGCCGGCCGGCTGCTCTGGGCCAAGCTGATCAAGGCGTTCGAGCCCAAGGACTCCCGCTCGCTCTCCCTGCGCACGCATTGCCAGACCTCGGGCTGGTCGCTCACCGCCCAGGACGTCATGAACAACGTGGTCAGGACCTGCATCGAGGCCCTGGCCGCGACCCATGGCGGCACCCAGTCGCTGCACACCAACGCCTTCGACGAAGCCTTGGCCCTGCCGACCGATTTCTCGGCCCGGATCGCGCGCAACACCCAGCTCTTCATCGCCAGCGAGACCGGCACCTGCCGGACGGTCGATCCCTGGGGCGGCAGCTGGTTCCTCGAGCGGCTGACCCATGATCTGGCCAGGCGGGCCTGGCTGCATATCGAGGAGGTGGAGAAGGCCGGCGGGATGGCCAAGGCGATCGAGCAGGGGATCCCCAAGCTGCGCATCGAGGAGGCGGCGGCGCGGACCCAGGCGCGGATCGACAGCGGCCGGCAGACGGTGGTCGGCGTGAACAAGTATCGGCCGAGCGAGCCCGAGTTCGTCGATGTGCTCAAGGTCGACAACCGGTCGGTGCGGGAGCAGCAGCTCGAGAAGCTCGGGGCGCTGAAGGCCGACCGCGACGAGCTGGCGCTGCGGCGCTCGCTCGATGCCCTGACCCGGGCCGCCGAGAGCGGCGAGGGCAATCTCCTCGGCCTCGCGGTCGATGCGGCGCGCGCCAAGGCCACGGTCGGCGAGATCACCCAGGCCCTGGAGAAGGTCTGGGGCCGGCACGTCGCCGAGATCCGCTCGATCACCGGCGTCTACGGCAAGGAGGTGGGTGCGATGGACAGTGTGAGGCTGTGCCGCAAGCGGGTGGAGGCCTTTGCCGAGGCCGAGGGCCGCCGGCCGCGCATCCTGATCGCCAAGATGGGCCAGGACGGCCACGACCGGGGGCAAAAGGTGATCGCCTCGGCCTTCGCCGATCTCGGCTTCGATGTCGATATCGGCCCGCTCTTCCAGACCCCGGCCGAGGCAGCAAGGCAGGCGGTCGAGAACGATGTGCATATCGTGGGTGCCAGCTCGCTCGCCGCCGGGCATCTGACGCTGGTGCCCGAGCTCAAGGCCGAACTCGAGAAGCACGGGCGTGGCGACATCATGATCGTCGTCGGCGGGGTCGTCCCGCCGCAGGACTATGACGCGCTCAAGGCGGCGGGGGCCCAGGCGATCTTCCCACCGGGCACGGTGATCGCGGAGGCTGCGGCGGAGCTGCTCGACAAGCTCGCCCGGACCCTCGGCCACGAGCCCTCGGCGGCGGCCGAGTAGCCTCGGACATTGGCGGCGGTATTGGAGCTCGCGGCCCTGGTCGAGGGGATACGCCAGGGCGACCGCGCGGTCCTGGCGCGCGCCATCAC
Source organism: Geminicoccaceae bacterium (assembly GCA_036796215.1). Classification (GTDB taxonomy): domain Bacteria; phylum Pseudomonadota; class Alphaproteobacteria; order Geminicoccales; family Geminicoccaceae; genus SLRI01. Next base: position 6,415 of record DAIRDJ010000036.1, on the reverse strand, counting down.
GCTCGTCGAAAGCCGCAAGCCCGCGCATCGCGAGGCGGCGAAGAACCTGCTCGAGGCGATCCTGCCCACGGCCGATCCCGTCGGCTCTAAGGCCCGGCGGATCGGCATCACCGGGGTGCCGGGCGTCGGCAAGTCGACCCTGATCGACGCCTTCGGCACCATGTTGACAGCGGCCGGCCACAAGGTGGCGGTGCTCGCGGTCGATCCCTCCTCGACCCGCTCGGGCGGCTCGATCCTCGGCGACAAGACGCGGATGGCGAGGCTGGCGGTCGATCCCGCGAGCTTCATCCGCCCCTCGCCGACCTCGGGTGCGCTCGGTGGTGTCGCCCGGATGACCCGCGAGACCATGGCGCTCTGCGAGGCCGCCGGGTTCGACGTGGTGATCGTCGAGACCGTCGGTGTCGGCCAGTCGGAGGTGATGGTGGCCCAGATGGTCGATGTCTTCGTGGCGCTGATGCTGCCCGGCGCCGGCGACGAGCTGCAGGGGATCAAGAAGGGACTCCTGGAGCTGGCTGACCTCATCGCCATCAACAAGGCGGATGGCGACAACAGGTTTCGGGCCGAACAGGCAGCCTCGCACTACCGCCGGGCGCTGTCGATCCTCGAGCCCGTGCATCCGAACTGGCGGCCGCCGGTATTGCTGCTCAGTGCGCTCGAAGGCGACGGGCTGGATCAGCTCTGGCGGACGCTCGAGCAGCATCGAGCCGTGCTCGAGGCCGATGACGGCCTCGCGGCCAAGCGACGGTCGCAACAGGTGGGCTGGCTCTGGCAACTGCTCGACAGCGGCCTCGCGGACCGGCTGCAGCTTCAGCTCGGCGCCGAGTTGAAGGCCGCCGAGCGTGCTGTCGCGGCCGGGGAGACGACCCCCGGCCTCGCCGCCGAGGGGCTCTTGGCCGAGCTCTTCGCTGCCGGCCGGCCGGCGCGCCACTGAGCACCACGTCGCGGCGCCGGGCGCCGAGCGACGTTCGCGCCTGTGACCTCTTCCTCCAGGGGTGCGACTCGCCGGCAAGTTGGAGGGGGATGCGCAGGAGCGCGCCGCCGCGCTGTTCCGCCCGCGCCCATCCCGGCCTCGCCTTCAACCACCTCAATCGCGACACGCGGGCGCATGTCGACTGGCTGGTCGACCGTGCGAACCTGCGTCGGCCGGAGGACGCGGCGACGCTGCGCGACGGCCTCGGGGCGTCGGCCCGCCGGCTTGACGCCGCTGGTGAAGACGCGGGACGTTACCCGGTGCGCCTCGGTTAAGTTCCGTTGACCAAAGCGCGCTTTGCTCGCCTAGGCCAACGAGGGAGCAATGCGGGCACGGCGAAACGCGGCGATGCGTCGGATAACATGTCTTCTCGGTCTCCTGGCCTTGGCCGCCTGCAGCTTCGGCGGGCCGGAGACGGTCACGCTCTACTGCTACGAGACCCTTGCCGATGCCGCGTGCTATGGCGAGCCCGATCCGGGGCGGGGCAACCGGCTGCTCGCCGTGGTCGAGGTGCCGGTGACGGCGGAGATCGCGCTCCGGCTGGGCTTGGAGTGACCGGCAGGGCTACCGCTCCGGCAGGGGGATGTATTCGCTGTCGCCCGGGACGGCGGTGAGCGGCCGGCCTTCCAGTCGGCCTTGGCGTCCTCGATCCGCTCCTTTCTGGACGAGACGAAGGTCCACCAGATGTGCCGGGGGCCGTCAATGGGTGCGCCGCCGAGCAGTATCAGGCGGCAGGGGGTGACGGCGGTGACGGTGAGTACGTCCTTCGGCCGCAGCACCAGGAGCCGGCCGGCGTCGTGACGGTCGCCGGCGATCTCGATGGTACCTTCGACCAGATAGAGGCCGCGCTCCTCATCGGTCGCGTCGATCGGCAGCCGGGCGCCGGCATCGAGGCTGATGTCGGCATAAAGCGTCTCGCTCACGGTCGACACCGGCGAGGCGGCGCCGAAGAGCGAGCCCGCGACGAGGCGGCCGCGCGCGCCATCGCTGTCGATGACGGGCAGGCTCTCCTTCGGGTGGTGGCTGAAGCCGGGCGGGCATTCCTCGAGATCGGCGGGCAGCGCCACCCAGGCCTGGATGCCGTAGAGCCGGCTCGGGGCCTTGCGGTCATCCTCGGGTGTGCGCTCGGAATGGGCGATGCCGCGGCCGTCGGTCATCAGGTTCATGGCCCCGGGCTCGATCGGCAAGGCGGTGCCCAGGCTGTCGCGGTGCATGACCCGGCCGGCGAAGGGATAGGTCACCGTGGCGAGGCCGATAGGCGGGTGCGGGCGGACATCGAGGCCCTGGTCGGTAAGGAACTCGCCCGGGCCCATCTGGTCGAAGCAGACGAAGGGGCCGACCATCCGCAGCTGCCGCGACGGCAGGGCGCGCCTGACCTCGAAGCCGCCGATATCGCTGGTCCGCGGCACGACGATGGTCTGGATCGGGTCGATCTCCGCAGCCGTGAAGCGGCAGTCCGCCTCGCTGCACGCATGCCAGCTCATGGGCCCCTCCGCCACCAACAAACTTTTCGGACATGAACCATTCGAACGCCGTGGTCGCAAGCGCTAGGGCCAGCCGGCGGCTGGACCCGAAGCCTTTCCAACCGCGCCGCCGATGCGGCGAGAGGCCTCGCCCAGGATCGTTGCGAAGACCCGAGACGTGCGGCCGATGGTGGCGCCGAGCTTCAGGACGCGGCCGCGGCCGGCGTCGACGGCGGCACATCGATGGGCGCGGGGAGCAGGCCGGCCCGAGCGAGAAGCACCGGGTGTCGTTGCCACCAACACCATTTTCGGACATGACGCACTCGAGTCCCTTAGACGCCCGGCCGAAGCTTGGCCCGCGGCGACGCCCAAAGCCTCGCTGACCGTCCCACCGGTGAGGCGGGCAAGCTCGTCGAGCGTCGTCGGCAAGACGCCGTAAGGGTGGCCGGCGGCGGCCCAGATCGTCGGGAACCGGCCGAGGCTGGCATCGATCGCCGTCGGCAGCGGGGTCTGTTGGGCGACCGGTGGCACGCCGCCGAGCGCAAAGCCCGTGGCGGCGCGCAAGAGGTCGGCGGAAGCACGCTCGACCCGGCCTTCCAGGCCGAGGCTGGTGCCCAGTGCCGCCGTGGCACAGCGCCGGTCGCCGGCGACGAGGGCGAGCACCGGCTGGCCCGCGACGGCAAAGACCAGCGACTTGACGATCGCGCCTACGGGCACGCCGAGGGCGGCTGCAGCGTCCGCAGCACGTCAGGCGGTTGCGGCGAGCTCGACCACTCGGTCCCCCGCGCCGGCCGCAGCGAGGGCCTCGATCACGCGCCGGACGGAGCGGTTGGCGAGCGCGGTCATGCGGCGACGGGCAGTCGGCGCGGCGCCCGGATGGCATAGCCCGACGGTATCGGGTTGGTGGCGAGCCCGATCGCTCGGCAGTTTCGCATCGGCTGACGATCCCCGGTTGCGACGACCGTGCGCCGCCGGGCTCCTCCCGGCACCAGCCGACGCTTTGGTGAGGCAGGTCTGCGACAGCTGGCCACGGAGAGAACGACTGCGACCGACGGTCGATCGCCTTGTGATGCCGGCTCGACTATATGAAGTCCATCAACAAAGTTTTCGGACACGTGCTGGTGCTGGCGGTCGGGACTGCCTTCTGGCCACCGCCTCTTTCGGACAAGCCACCCATGGCGCAGACTGCTGCCCGCATGCCGGCCGAACTCTCGGTCGACGATCTGTTCGATTACGCCAGGCTGCAAGCGACCCCGCTTCGCAGCGATCCCTATAACCACGTGGCCGTCGCGGATTTCGTCACGAAGCGGGCGCAACCGCTGCTGATCCGCGACTTTCCCGAGATTTTCGGACCCGGGAATGTCGAACCGGGAGACGTGCCGCAGGGGCCTGCCTTCGATGTCCTGTTCGAGGAGTTGAACAGCACGCGGTTTCGCGATGCGATCGGTGCGAAATTCGGGCTCGATCTCAGCAAAACGGAGCCGACCATCGGGCTGCGCTCGCTCGCCGAGGCGACCGATGGGCGCATCCACCACGATCACTACTCGAAGCTGATCACGCTCCTGCTCTATTTCAACGAGACCTGGGACTCGCCGGGCGGCAAGCTGCGCATCTGCCGGGGCGAGCACGATATCGAGGACTACACGACCGAGGTCGCGCCGCTGTCGGGCACCCTGATCGCCTTTCGCAACACCTCGACCTCTTGGCACGGCCACAAGCAGCATGTCGGCGTGCGGCGGATGCTGCAGCTGAGCTTCCGTGACATGAGCGGCACCGTCGGGCTCGAGCGGAAGATCTCGAAGCTCACCAAGCCCATTCGGCGCATGCTCAACGTGAGCTGACGGCTGTCCGCCGGCAGTGCGTCACTCGGGGCGCGTCATGGCGTCGGTGAGCTCGCCGCTGATCCAGGCCCAAAGGCCGCTGGCGCTGTCACCGAACAAGCTGAGGCCGGTGATCGCGATCACCGCTGTCATGCCGGCGATCAAGGCGTACTCGATCGCAACGGCGCCTCGGCTGTCGGCCGCCAAGCGCTGCCGAAGCCGCGTTTTCGGCGGCGGTGCCGGCTGGCTGGAGCGCTGCGGCATTTGCATCGAATTCGGTCCTTCGGCGCTGCGTACGCTGTTTTCAACCTAGCGCCAAAACCTTAAGAAATCGTTATAGCCGCCGGCCGATGCGCTCGTGTCGTGATGCGGTCCGGGCGCGGCGGTTCGGCTGCGCCCGCCGTCGCGAGTGGGGCGAGGAGGGCCCGACCGGCGCTGTTGTCGTGCATCGACTCGCTCAACTGCCGACGCCAGGCACGGGCACCGCGCTCGCCGTTGTAGAGGCCGAGCAGATGGCGGGCGATGGCGCGCAACGGTGTGCCGTGGCCAACGGCGTCGCCGGCATAGTCGCGCATCGCCGCCAGGACAGCCGCCCGATCCGGATCGGCAAAGCCCGGGTCCTGCAAGGCCCTGGTGAAGGCCGGCAGAAGATAGGGGTCCTGGTAGGCAGCCCGACCGATCATGATGCCGTCGACCGCCTCGAGCGCTGCTGCCGCCGCTTCGGGGTCGGTGATGCCGCCGTTGAGCACGATCGTCAGATCCGGACGGCGTTGCTTCAGACGGGCCACCCGGGGGTGGTTCAGCGGCGGGACCTCACGGTTCTCCTTGGGGCTCAGGCCCTTGAGCCAGGCCTTGCGGGCATGGATGATGAAGACCCGGCAGCCGGCGGCAGCCACACGATCGATGAAGCGGTCGAGAAAGGCCGCTTCGTCGCTGTCGTCGATGCCGATCCGGCATTTGATCGTGACGGGCTTGGCCGTCACCCCGCGCATCGCCGCCACGCACGCGGCGACGCGCTCGGGCTCGGCCATGAGACAGGCACCGAACCGGCCGCTCTGCACCCGATCGGACGGGCAGCCGCAATTGAGATTGATCTCGGCGTAAGGCCAGGCCTCGGCGATACGCGTGGCTTTGCCCAGATCCTCGGGCTCGCTGCCGCCGAGCTGCAGGGCAACCGGCCGCTCGCGCGGATCGAACGCGAGAAAGCGCACCGGGTCGTTGTGCAGTATCGCACCCGTGGTGACCATCTCGGTATAGAGCAGGGCGTGCGGTGCCAGGAGCCGGTGGAAGAAGCGGCAATGGCGATCTGTCCAGTCCATCATGGGTGCGATGGACAGGCGCCGGTCGAGGGCATCGACGGTCGAGGCGGGATGCGGAACGCTGAACATGCCGGGCATATGGGGTGCCGGCAGCTGCGGTCGACCCTCAGCGCTGCTGGTTGCCGTTCTCGGGCTTCCGGTCCTTGGGCTTCATCTGCTTCTTCAACGCCCTGAGCTGCCAGATGCCGAAGGCGAGGACACCGCCGAAAACGAGCACCACCTCGATCAGGATGACCGGGAGATTGCTCAAGCCTGGGCCTCGCGATAGGGGCGGCGGCCCTGGCGGCGGGCTTCGGCGACGAACATCAGCTCGATCATCCGGCCGAAGCGGCGGCCGAACTCCCACCACGGGATTTCCCGACGCCGGTTCAGCGGATGGGCTTCGACCGCATCGACCAGGAACTGCGCCGCGGGCAGGGCCGGGGCGGTTTCGCCCTTGGTCAGGAGCGGTGCCTCGACGAAGGCTTGGCCCACGAGCTCGAGCTTGCGGCGGCCGGGGACGACCGCCCGGCGGGTCACCGAATCGTGGCCGGAGCGGCGGACCTCGCGGCCGATCTCGGCATAGAGCCTGCCCGCGGCGCGCATCGCCGGGCGGCAGGCGAGCGGCAATTCGGCGATGCCGGGGGTGGCGCGCGCGTAGAGCCGATCGGCGGCTTCGAGCAGGCGCTCGATCACGACGGCCAGGCGATCGTCGAAGCGGGGTGTGCGAATGAAGGCGTCGGGGTCGATCTGCGCTGCCAAAAGCCACTTGCGCGGCAGATAGAGCCGGCCGTTGGCGGCATCCTCGCCGACATCGCGGGCGATGTTGGTGAGCTGCATGGCGATGCCGAGATCGGTGGCGCG
>DAIRDJ010000035.1:0-30447 GCA_036796215.1 Geminicoccaceae bacterium | reverse complement strand
TGCAGAAGGTCTTGTGCAGGTTCATGTGGCTGACATCGGCGCCGATCTCGGCCGGGCGGCACAAGCCGACGAGCGCGTTCAGGTTCGCACCATCCATGTAGACCTGCCCGCCGCGCTCGTGGACGACCCGGCAGGCGTCCTTGACATGCGCCTCGAAGACGCCGTGAGTCGAGGGGTAGGTGATCATCAGCGCGGCGAGGCGGTCTTTCCGGGCCTCGGCCTTCTCGGTCAAATCCCCGAGGTCGATGTTGCCCTCTTCGTCGCAATCGACGACCACGACGCGCATCCCGGCCATGACCGCACTCGCGGGGTTGGTGCCGTGCGCCGAGGACGGGATCAGGCAGACGTCGCGGTCCGCCTCGCCGCGCGAGCGGTGATACGCCCGAATGGTCAAGAGCCCCGCGTACTCGCCCTGGCTGCCGGCATTGGGCTGCATGGAGACCGCATCGAAGCCGGTGATCGCCTCCAGCCAGGCCTCGAGATCGGCGAAGAGCGCCTGGTAGCCTCGGGTCTGATCCGTCGGGGCGAAGGGGTGGATGTGGGCGAAGCCGGCCATGCTCACCGGCATCATCTCGACCGCGGCATTCAGCTTCATGGTGCAGGAGCCAAGCGGGATCATCGAGCGATCCAGCGCCAGGTCCTTGAGCTGCAGCTTGCGCATGTAGCGAAGCAGCTGGGTTTCGCTGCGGTAGAGGCTGAAGACCGGATGGCTGAGGTAGGGGCTCCGGCGCTGCAAGCTTTCGGGCAGGCCCTCTGGCCGCCTGCCGCTGCTGCCGGCGCGGAACACGCCGGCGAGGCTGTCGACCTCCTCGGCGGTCACCGTCTCGTCGAGCGAGAGCGCGACATGGTCGGCATCCACGATCCGGAGGTTGAAGCCGGCTGCGACGGCCTCCTCGAGCACGGCCGCGGCCTTGTCCGGAACGGCCAGTGTCAGCGTATCGAAGAAGTGCGCGTTGACCCGGGCGATGCCGGCAGCTTCGAGGCGGCCGGCGAGGTCGGCCGTGAGGCCGTGGACGCGCTCGGCGATCGCCTTCAGACCCCGGCTGCCGTGCCAGACGGCGTACATCCCGGCCATCACGGCGAGCAGCACCTGGGCGGTGCAGATATTGCTCGTCGCCTTCTCGCGGCGGATGTGCTGCTCGCGCGTCTGCAGCGCCATGCGCAGGGCAGGCCTGCCGCGGGCATCCTGGCTGACGCCGATGATCCGGCCGGGCATCGAGCGCTTCATCCCGTCCTTGGTCGCGAAGAAGGCGGCATGCGGCCCGCCCATGCCCATCGGCACGCCGAAGCGCTGGGCGGAGCCGAGGACGATGTCGGCACCCCACTTGCCCGGGGCTTCGAGCAGGCAGAGGGCGAGCAGGTCGCTGGCGGCCACGACGAGGGCCTTGGCACCGTGCAGCGCCTCGACGGCGGGGCGGAAATCGCGGACCTCGCCGGACGAGCCGGGGTAGGAGAAAAGGGCGCCGAAGACCTTGTCCGCCTCGAGCTCGGCCAACGGGTCACCCTCGATGATCTCGATGCCCAGCGGTGCCGCCCGGGTCCTGAGCACGGCCTTGGTCTGCGGGTGGGTGTCGCTATCGACGAAGAAGGCCTCGGCCGCGGATTTCGCCATGCGGTGCGCCAGCGTCATCGCCTCGGCAGCCGCCGTCGCCTCGTCGAGCAGCGACGCATTGGCGAGCTCCATGCCGGTGAGATCGACCACGGCCTGCTGCCAGTTCAACAATGCTTCGAGCCGGCCCTGGCTGATCTCGGCCTGGTACGGCGTGTAGCCGGTGTACCAGCCGGGGTTCTCGAACAGGTTGCGCAGGAGGACGGCAGGGGTGTGGGTGCCGTAGTAGCCCATGCCGATCAGCGAGCGCTTCACCTCGTTCTGGCCCGCCAAGTCGGTCATCCGGGCGAGTGCCGTGGGCTCGTCGAGGGGGGGCGGCAGCTCGAGGGGGGTCGTCTGGCGGATCGCCTCGGGCACGGTCTCGGCGATCAAGCCCGCCAGCGACGGCGCACCGACGACCTCCAGCATCGCGGCAATTTCCGCCTCGTCCGGACCGATATGGCGCCGGACGAAGGGGCCGAAAGTGGTCTCGGTGATGGCCGGCTCGAAGGTCTCGACCTTACCCATGGGCACATGCTCCAGCTTGTTGCAGACGGGCCGCGCTCGCCCGCCTATTCGATCGTCTCGAGAAACACCTGATAGGCCTCGGCATCCATCAGGCCGTCGAGCTCGCTCTTGTCGGCGAGCTCCAGCTTGAAGAACCAGGCCCCGCCCTCGGCGTCCTCGTTGACCAGCGCCGGGCTGTCCTCGAGGGCGGTATTGCTCTCGGTCACCTTGCCGCTCACCGGTGCATAGACGTCGGAAGCGGCCTTCACGCTCTCGACCACGGCAGCCTCGCCGCCCTTGGTCACCTCCGTGCCGGGCTCCGGCAGCTCGACGAAGACGACGTCGCCCAGCTGTTCCTGGGCGTGGTCGGTGATGCCGACCGTGGCGATGTCGCCCGCGACGTCCAGCCACTCGTGGTCCTTGGTGAAGTAGCGCGCCATCGATGTTCCCCTCAGCGATGATAACGGTGTGGCACGAACGGCAGCTTCGCGATCGCGGCCGGCACGGGCTTGCCGCGCAGCTCGACCACGAGCCTGGTGCCGGCCTCGCGCAGGCGGTTCTCGACATAGCCCATGGCGATCGGTGCCTGGACCGTGGGGCCGAAGCCGCCGCTGGTGACCCGGCCCACCTCGGCTCCGGCCTCGTCCCGGATCGGCGCCCCTTCGCGCCCCGGCGCACGGCCTTCCGGCCTGAGTCCGACGAGGCGGCGCTCGGGGCCGTCCCGGAGCTCGCGCAAGATGCGCGCCTCGCCCGGAAAGCCACCTTCGGCGCGCCGCCGCTTGCCGATCGTCCAGGCGAGCGAGGCCTCGACCGGGCTCGTGGTCGCGTCGATGTCGTGGCCATAAAGGCAGAGCCCGGCCTCGAGCCTGAGCGAGTCCCTGGCACCCAGGCCCGCCGGGGCCAAGTTCTCGTTGGCGAGCAGCGTGCGGGCGAGCTTTTGTGCGTGGTCGGCATGGACCGAGATCTCGAAGCCGTCCTCGCCGGTGTAGCCCAGCCTGGAGACACGGACATCGAGGCCGGAAAGGCTCAGCTCCCGGCTCTGCATGAAGGCGAGGTCGGCGACCTCAGGTGCCAGGGCGGCAAGGACACTGGCGGCGGCCGGGCCCTGAAGCGCCAGCAGCGCGCGATCGGCGAGGAGCCGGACGTCGTGTTCGGGCAGCCCCGCCTGCAGGTGTGCGAGGTCAGCCTCGCGGCCGCCGGCATTGACGACAATGAAGAGGCCGGTCGCCGTTGCGGTGACGATCAGATCGTCGATCATCCCGCCGGCCTCGTTGGTGAGCTGCGTGTAGCGCGCCCGGCCGGGTTCGAGGCTCTGGATATCCGCCGGCACCAGCCGCTCGATCGCCTCGGCCGCGCCCGGCCCCTCGATCGACATCTGGCCCATGTGCGAGACGTCGAAGATGGCGGCCCGCTCGCGCGCCTGGCCGTGCTCCTTGATGATCCCGGAAGGGTACTGTACCGGCATCGCCCAGCCGGCGAAATCGACCATCCGCCCACCGAGCTCCCGGTGCAGCGCGTCGAGCGGTGTGGTCAATAGGTCGGCCAAGGTTCGGACCCCGCTGCAGCGTCAGACGCGAAACCACATGGCTCCGCCACGACGCCCCCTCTGTCCCTGACCTGAGAGATTCAGCCGGCAATACCGCTTGCCGGCTTCCCCGTCGGTGGGGTGCATGACGCACCCGCTCTCCAGAGGGCCAACTCGCGCGCGGTCCTGGTGCCTGAGAGTTTCCGGGGCGGTTGCTCCTTCGGCGCCGGCAATACCCGAGGGGGTCCGACCGGACTCTCCCACGCGCGATTACAGCCACCCACGATGGTAGCGCGCCGGTGGGCGTGGTCAAGCGGGGTGTGAGGGATACCGGGCAACAGCCGCCCGCTCGAACGTCAATGACAGCAGCGCACTCTTGGCCTATGCTCCAACCCACTGAGTTTCCTCTGCGAGAAGCACAATGGCAGCGAAGCGACAGGCAGGTTCGGCGCAAGCGGTGATCGAGGTCTGGCGCGAGGGTGACCGCGTCCTGATCGGCGTGCCTTCGTTAGATAATCCAGAGTACAGATCGGACAACATCGCCACGGAGTCTCGACTGCGCGAGAACGACCAAGTGCGTCCGGCGCGCGAAATAGCCGAGATGCTCCGCAGGCTCGAGAAGGCGAGCCTCCTGATGCCCAGCCAATCGAGCGAAGAGCGCGCAGAATCGAAACGGCGCCCCCGCCGGCAAGCCGACGCCGGGCGGGTCGAGGCCGAGATGTTCGTCATGACTGAGGAAGAATGGCTGACCGCCGATCTCTTGGCACTGCAGCATGAGGCGCGCGAATTGGCCAAGTCCCTTGACAATGCGCTGGCGCATATCACCGCGGGTTGTGCCGCCATAAAGGCTGGCTGAGCCTTGGCCGGGCTCGAGTCGATCTTGAAGGCGGCCGATCTCATCGCCGATGTTCGAAAGGCGTTCAGCAAGATCGAGAGCCTGGAGCGCGGGCAGCGCGAGCTGCTCGAGGCGTGCTCGGCTCTCGACCGACGCGTCGGGGAGATCGAGGCCGGGCTGCGCGAGGCCCGGGCGGAGATCAAGCTCGACGCCGTGAAAGAAACCGAGGCGATCGTCAACGGCGTGCAGGGCCAGCTCTATGGCGAACTGCGTAATTTCGCTCTTGCGGTCGATCGACTTGGGCGCGGGACGACAACCATTCCTGATGCGATGGGCCTTGTGGGCGACGTGGCGAGCGATGGTGCCGACGACCGCTCGCCCAGCAAACGCCCCTGAATTTCCGACGCGATGCGCTACCTCAATCGCTGAAGTTCAGCGCGCCATGTCAGAGGAAAGCCCCCCATGCCGTCGAAGCCGTCCATCGCCACAGCCCTGGCGCTCGTCGCCAGCCTCGCCTTTGCCAGCGCCACCAAAGCCCAGGAGAGTGCCACCGCGATCCTCGCCGGCGGCTGCTTTTGGTGCGTCGAGGCCGACATGGACAAGGTCGAGGGGGTGAGCGAGACCATCTCGGGCTATATCGGCGGCTGGACCGAGAACCCGACCTACCAGAGCCATTCGTCCGACGGCCACTACGAGGCGGTGCGGATCACCTTCGATCCGGCAGTGACGAGCTACCGCGAACTCCTCGACATTTTCCTGCGCACCATCGACGTCACCGACGACGGCGGGCAGTTCTGCGATCGGGGCGCCTCCTATCGGACGGCGATCTTCGTGGCCGACGCGGCGGAGCGCGAGGCGGCCGAGGCGGCGATTGCGGCGGCCGAGGCGGCGCTCGGGCGGTCGATCGTCACACCCGTCCTGGATGCCACCAGCTTCTGGCCGGCCGAGGACTATCACCAGGACTACTACCTCGAGAGCTCGTTCCGCTACACGGGCTACCGCTTCGCCTGCGGTCGCGACCGGCGAGTCGAGCAGGTCTGGGGCGACGCGGCCTACAAGGGCCTAGTCAAGGAGTGAGCGGGATCAGCCGGGCTGCCAGTTCGCCGCCCGCTCGACCGCGAGCTCGATCTCCTCGTCGGTCATCTCGCGGGCCACGACCCTGCGTTCGCGCGTAGCCAGGGGTTTGATCGAGGTCCGCTTCTGCGCGGCGAGCTCGAACCACATATGCGCCTCGACCAGGTCGCGCTCGACGGCCAGGCCGTGCGCATACATCCGGCCGAGGTTGTATTGTGCCGCAGGGTCGCCCTGGGCCGCCGCCAGGCCGTACAGCTTGAAGGCCTCGACCTGGCTGCGCTGCACACCCCGGCCGTGCTGATACATGAAGCCCAGATGATACTGCGCATTGGCGAAGCCGCGCCCGGCGGCCCGCTCGAACCAGCGAAAGGCCTGAGTCCGGTCCTGCGGCACGCCGTAGCCGTTGTCGTACATGATCCCGAGATAGGTCTCGGCCCGGGGATCGCCGGCCTCGGCCGGAGGCCGCCAGATCTCGACCGCTCGCGCGTAATCGCCGAGCTCGGCTGCTGCCTTGCCCTCGAGCACATCATCGGCGGCCACCGGCGAGGCCAGGAGCAGCGCCATCGCCAGCGCCGTGGCCGTGCCGAGATGGCGCATCGAACTGGTCCGTGTCACGGTCTCGCCTCGCTGCAGCCTTGGTCCACGACTTCGCCCTTTTGGCGATTCCAGGATGCGCTTTACGCCGCCGGGATAAAGTCGGCAACAGTGCTGTGGTCCATGTCGGGGGTGGAGCTGTCGCCGAACGGCCATTAGCATGGAGATGGACCGGGGCAGTGGGGGTGCGATGGCGGCGACAAGCACGACGCTCGACGTAAGCGGGAGCGTCACAGCGCCGAGTGATAGCAGCACGGCGTCGCTTGCGGCCTCGTGGCGGCCGCCCCTGGGCGACGCCGCACCGCGCGGGCTCTGCACGGATTGCGGCATCTCGCGCAGCAGTGACCCCCGAGCCTGCGGTCGCGCCTGCCAGTTCATCAAGCCCGACTATCCGGGGCTCGAAGCCAGGGTGCATGGTCGTGCGCGCGATCCTTTGCTCGGCGACGAGCGGTTCTTCGGCCCCTACCGGAGGATGCTCAGGGCCGTCCTCCAGGCGCCCAGGGAAGGGGCGCAATGGACCGGGATCGCCACGCGCCTCGGCGAGCGGCTGCTCGAATTCGGCACGGTCGAGGCGGTCCTCACCATGGCCCCCGACCCCAACGACCGCTGGCGCCCGGTCCCGGTGATCGTCACCCGGCCCGAGGGCATGGCGCAGTGCCGCGGCATGCGGATGGGCTATGCCCCGCTCCTCGCCCTCCTCGAGCCCGCCCGCAGCCGAGGCTACAAGCGGCTCGCGGTGATCGGTATCCCGTGTCAGGTCTATGCGCTCAGGGCGCTCGAGGCGGAGCTCGGCCTGGACGCGCTCTATGTCGTCGGCACGCCCTGCTCGGACAACACCACGACCGAGCGCTTCCACGAGTTCCTGGCGCTCCTGGATCCGGCACCGGAAACCATCAGCTATCTGGAGTTTCGCGCCGACTACCATGTCGAGCTGCGCTTCGATGACGGCAGAAGGCGGGAGATCCCGTTCCTGCGGCTGCCGATCAGCAAGCTGCCGCCGGACTTCTTCCCGATGACCTGCCGGACCTGCGTCGACTACACCAACGTGCTGGCCGACATCACCGTGGGCTACATGGGCGGCGAGGGCGAGCAGTGGCTTTTGGTCCGCAACGAGCGCGGCGAGGAGCTGCTGGGTCTGCTCGACGGCGAGCTGCGAGCGGCCGAGCCCGGCAGCAGTGGCAGGCGCAAGAGCTCGGTCGCCGGCTTCAAGGCGAATGTCGAGCGGGCCGCCGGTGGTCTGCCGCTGCGCGCCATGCCGGACTGGCTGCGCCCGCTGATGGGCTGGCTGATGCCCAAGATCGGCCCCAAGGGCCTCGAGTTCGCCCGTGCCAGGGTCGAGATGAAGGCGCTGGAGACCGTCCTCCACCTGCGCCGCAGCCATCCCAGGCGCATGCGCCATATGGTGCCGGCGCATGTCTGGCGACTGGTCGAGCCCTACGGCCTGAAGCCCACGGCAGACGAGCGGCCGCGCAGCACGTGAGCCTTCGGCAGGCTTGTCAATAATACCGACAGCTTTGAGGCTTGCGGAATGGCAATCAGGCGCGCCGTCGGGCCGTCAAGCCCGCGGCTATCCGGCGTGTTTTTCCAGCGGAAAGCGATGTTTGCGCTTGCTGAGCCGAATCTGTGGCGAAAATGTGACGATGTCGCTTTGCCGCGACAGAGGTGACCGCGAGGCGGTATCTCTCGGCGCTAGTGGCAGATCAGCCGACAGGGAGGTGGGCTTGGCCTTCAATCGGCCGGGTTGGCGCATTCGGCTCGGCGTAGCTGACGACGAGCGGCAGGCTCTGCGCGGCCTCGACCCACTCGACCACCTCCTCCATCGTCGGCGAGCGCCGCGCCAGCCGCTCCTCGAGATTGTAGGTTCGCAAGGCCGCATGCAGCTCGGCCGGCGCTTGCCCTGCGAGCTGTTCGATGTCGTTGATGCCGAGCTCCTCCAGCATCAGCCCGAAAACCGTGCCGATCCCCTTGACGCGCGCCATATCCGCGCGCTGGACGAGGCGCTGCAGGGCAGCCTCCTCGATGCCGGTGGTCTCCAGGAGAGCGGCCCGCGCCTCGGCGTCGCCGGCCGCCAGCAACAATTGCTCGCAGGTGGTAATTCGCTGGCTCTTCAACCGCAGGCGCACGGTCGCTGGCACGCCACGCAGCTTGCTGATCGGCAGGGTATGACGAAGGCCGAGCCTGAGTTCCTGATCGCCGTCGACCATGTGTCGTTCGCTCCCAATGCCAAAGCCATGAACTCGCGCGCCATGAATCGTCTGGCGTCGGCTCAGGACCCTTTTCCGCAAGGCTCGCGCCAACCGGGAGCAATCCAAGAATATCAATGACTAAAGGAACAATGTGCAGATGCTGCTGTTAGCCTGCATGGTTCCCCGAACAACGGAGCGGGGAAATTTGTAAGCGAACGCATCAGCCGCCCCGGCCTCGGCCGGCAGCAAGATGGTGCGTGTCGCCGGCCGTCGGGCGGACGAGGACGGGAAGAATGCGTCGCCAGGTGCTGCCGCAGCGGCGCTCAAACAAGCGTGCGGTAGGCGGCAGCCGTGGCCATGCCGAGGACGAGGGCGAAGAGGGCTCGGCGGGTCTTGAGCATCACGGCGAGCGAGACGGCGACGGCGAGCCAGGCAGCGGGGCCCGTCTGGATCACCGGCGGGACCACGACCGCGACCAGCACCGAGCCCGAGAGAAAGCGAAGGAACCGCTCGATCCGCGGCAAGAGGGGGACTCGCGCCATCAGCAGGATGCCGCCGATCCGGGTCGCATAGGTGACGAGGCCCATGCCCAGGATGGCGGCGATCGTCTCGAGCGGGCTCATGGCCGACTGCGGCTGTGCTGCCTGCGGTCCTGGACCAGCATGCCGGTGACGCCACCGGCCAAAGCCCCCACCAGGACGTGCCAGTTGGCCGGCAGGAGCCAATAGGCGAGGAGCGCTGCGGCACCCGCGACGAGCCAGGCGAGGTCGTCGATGCTTCCGCGGCGCAGGCCGACCAGGATGCTGACGAAGAAGAGGATGAAGACGAGGTCGATGGCCAGGGCCTCGACCGGGAGGGTCATGGTGTCGACCAGGGCGGCACCGGCGGCTGTCCCGGCGAGCCAGGTGACCCAAAGGGCGAGGCCACTGCCGACGAGATAGCCCATGTCCCGCTCGCCCCGGTCGTAGGCCTGGATCGAAAGCGCCCAGTTGGCGTCGGTCATCAGGGCTGCCGGCCAGAGGCGCTGGACGAGGGGCAAGCGGCCGAACCAGCCGGACATGGCCGCACCCATCAGGATGTGCCGGGCGTTGACCGCAAAGACGAGGAGCAACAGCGGCAGCCAGGGCACGGGCGCGCCCAGGAGCTCGAGCGAGGCGAACTGCGAGGCACCGGCGAAGACCGCACCGCTCAACAGCACAGCGGCCCAACCCTCGAGCCCGGCCTCCCTGGCCGCGACGCCGAAAGCCATGCCAAAGAGCACGACCGAGACGAGCGCGAACAGCATGGCGCGCGCGCCGCGCAGCATGCCGGCGCCGGTGAGGCAGACAGGCGTCACCGGGCGCTCAGTCACGGACGACGGGTACCATGAACGCCGCGTTCAGGGGCTCGAGGCGACCCGTCGCCCGTGCGTGGCTCAGACCGCGGGCTCCGGAATCATACCCGGAGCGAAGCTCGCCGCAGGTGCCGCGGCGGGTGCCGCACGCGTCAGCCAGTACATCAGCCAAAGTCCGAGGCCGAGCACCAGGATCTCGGCCGTGACCGACAAGGCGAGGGCCAGGAGGCTGAGCACGTCGAGGGCCGAGATCCAGGTCGAGTCCTGGATCGTGGTCTGGATCACCGGCACGCCACCTTGCGGAAACTCGAGGAAGGTCAAGAGCATGTGGGTGATCTCGCCGAGCATGATGATCGCCGAGAAGAGCACGCTGATGCCACTGGCAGCCAGACCGAAGCGGACCAGCCCCTTGAGCCGCGGCCGCGTCCAACGGCTGGTCCCGGCCTGCAGCCGGCGGCCGACTCGGGTGTAATAGAAAAAGAGCGCGGTGGTGACGAGCAGGATCAACAGCACGCATAGTGTCAGAAGCGACACCAGCGGGAAGCGACCGCCCGGCATGGTGACGTTCGGGCTCAACATGTAAAACCAGGTGCCGAGTGCTACGGGCACGGCACCCAGGACGATTTGCAGCCAAAAGCCGAGCCAGCCGACCCGGCTGAAGCGCTGCCCCAGGCGGCGCTCCGGCGCATTTGCGGGCGCTATCGCGGCGACCTCATCCATTTCCAGGCATCTCCCCCAGGTTGCTGCCCAAATCTGACCGTTGCCTGCCGCTCGACGATCAGCGCTCGAAACCGTTCGGGCCGAGGTCGTCCACGTACGGTTGGAGAGTATCGCCGGTGGCGCGATGCGACAACGGCAAAGCCGTGCGGCGGCCGGCTCAGGCGTCGAGTGTGCGGTCCAGATCGAGCTCGATCGGGATGTAGCCCTGAGCGGTCATGAAGCGGACCAGGTCCGAGGATTTGAGCGTGGTGGTCGCGGTGTTGGTCAAAGGGTGGCAGTTGACCAGCTCATGCGCCAGCAGCTTGGTGTCGAGCACCGGTCTGGCGCGGCGCTCGGTGTCGTTGATCAGCGCGAGTGCGGTGACCGAGCCGGGCTCGACGCCGAGCACCTCCATCAGCCGATCCGGCTTGCCGAAGGAGAAGCGCGGGGCCTCGAGCAGGCGGGCCAGGGCATTGACCTTGACCGGCTGCTCGTCGAGGCAGGTGACCAGCCAGAGGCCGCCCGCCTTGTCCTCGAGAAAAAGGTTCTTGGTGTGGCCGCCGGGCAAATGGTGGGTGTGTTGCTGCGCTTCCGTGACGGTGAAGACCGGCGGGTGCTCGATGGTCGAATGGGCGATCCCGAGGCTGTCGAGATAGGCAAAAAGGTCGGCGCGGCTCTTGGGCATGGCGGCGCTCGTAGCAATGCGCCCGCATCGTGGCAAGCCGGCCCGTCACGCCATCGTGGTTTGCCGCAAGCGGATCGAGCACCTAGGTCGAGGGCTCCGGCGAACCGTGCATTCAGGATTGCATGAGCGATTTGATCGAAGCGGATATCTGCGTGATCGGCGGCGGCTCCGGCGGGCTTTCGGTGGCGGCAGGGGCAGCGCAATTGGGTGCGCCAACGGTCCTGATCGAGGCCGACCGGATGGGCGGCGACTGCCTCAATGTCGGCTGCGTGCCGTCGAAAAGCCTGATTGCGGCCGCCAGGCATGCCCACGCGCTGCGCCAGGGTGGCCCGTTCGGCATCGCCGCGGTCGAGCCCGTGGTCGACATGGCCTCGGTCAAGCGACACATCGACGAGGTGATCGCCGGGATCGCCCCGCACGACAGCGTCGAGCGGTTCGCGGGGCTGGGGGTCAGGGTGATCAAGGCCCGGGCCCGGTTCACGGGTTCAGCGGAGGTCGAAGCCGGCGGTCAGCGGATCAAGGCGAGGCGCTTCGTCGTCGCCACCGGCAGCCGGCCGGCGGTGCCGCCGGTCGACGGGCTGGACGGGGTCCCCTTCTTCACCAACGAGACGATCTTCACCAATGATGTGCTGCCCGAGCACCTGATCGTCCTCGGCGGTGGTCCGATCGGCTGCGAGCTCGCCCAGGCCTATCGGCGGCTCGGGGCCAGGGTCACGATCCTCGATATCGGCCCGCTCCTGCCCAAGGACGATCCGGAGCTCGTGGCCGTGGTGCGCCACAGCCTCGAGGCTGACGGCGTCGAGATTCTCGATCGGATCGAGGTGGTGCGCGCCGAGCCGGGGCCCGTCCTGGTGATCCGCTCGGGCGGTGCGGAGCGGCGGATTGACGGCTCGCATCTCCTGGTCGCAACCGGGCGCAAGCCCAATGTCGAGGAGCTCGGGCTCGAGGCTGCGGGAATCAATTACGACAAGCGCGGGATCACCGTCACCGATGGCCTCAAGACGAGCAATGCCAAGGTCTATGCCATCGGTGACGTCGCGGGTGGGCTGCAGTTCACCCATGTGGCGGGCTATCACGCGGGCCTCGTGATCAGGAACGCGCTCTTCCGCTTGCCCGTCAAGGCGAAGCCCGAGACCGTCCCCTGGGTGACCTACACCGATCCCGAGCTCGCCAGCGTCGGCCTCGGCGAGGCCGCGGCCAAGGCGCAGGGAATCGCGCACGAGGTGGTGCGCTGGCCCTTTGCCGAGAACGACCGGGCGCGTACCGAGCGGGCGACCCTGGGGCTGGTCAAGCTGGTGATCGGCAAGGGGCGGGTGCTGGGAGCGGCGATCGTGGGGGCGCATGCCGGCGAGTTGATCCTGCCTTGGGTCATGGCCGTGCAGGAGCGCGCCAAGGTTTCGACCATGGCGGGGCTGATCGCGCCCTATCCGACGCTCGGCGAAGCCGGCAAGCGTGCCGCCGGCGCCTATTTCACGCCTCGCCTGTTCAGCGCCAAAACCCGAAAGCTGGTCAGTTTTTTGCGATGGTTCGGATGACGGAGACGCTCGAGAACAGGGACCGGGCGACAGCCTTGCCGGCGAAGAAACCGCTCTGGCGGCGGCTCCTGCCCCTGGGCGTGCTGCTTGCGGCTGCGGCCTTGGCCTTCGGTTTCGACCTGCACCACTATCTGAGCTTTGCGACCATCGAGGCCCACCACCAGGCGCTGCGTGCGTTCGTCGACCAGCGGCCGGCGGCGACGGCCTTGGTATTCGTCGCCGTGTATGCTGGCTCGGTCGCCGTGTCGCTGCCCGGAGCGGTCTTCTTGACCATCGCCGGCGGCCTTCTCTTCGGCGTCTGGCTCGGCAGCCTGCTCGCGGTGACCGGGGCCACGATTGGTGCCGTCGCCGTCTTCTTCGTCGCCAAGACCTCGCTCGGCGACAGCCTCAGGACGAGTGCCGGCCCCTGGCTCAGGCGGATGCAGGACGGCTTCAACGACAACGCCATCAACTACCTTCTGGCCTTGCGCCTGATCCCGGTCTTTCCGTTCTGGATCGTCAACGTCGTCCCGGCGTTTCTCGGCATGCGGCCACGCGACTACGTGCTCGCCACCTTCTTCGGCATCATTCCGGGCAGCCTCGTCTATTCGAGCGTCGGCAACGGCCTCGATGCCGTGCTCAGCAGCGGTGAAGAACCCGACCTCGGCCTCATTCTGCAGCCGGCGGTGCTCGGCCCGATCCTCGGCCTCGCCGCATTGGCGCTGCTGCCGATCGTCTACAAGAAATGGAAGGGGCGGGCGGCACGCTGATCGCCGCTTCCGCACTGACGAGCAGCCGGCCGCCGCTTTTCTTGCCGCTTCCTGGCCGAGCCTGGCGCCTATTCGAGTTCGCGGCCCATATGCAGGTATTTCTCGCGCCGCCGGTGGCGGATGTCGGCCGGATTGACGCCGTCCAGGGCCTCGATGTGGCGCTCGATCGCATCACCCACACTCTCGATCGTGGTGCTGCGACCGCGATGCGCGCCGCCCAGGGGCTCGACGATGATCTCGTCGATCAGGCCGAGGCCGAGCAGGTCCTGGGCGGTGAGCTTCAGGGCCTCGGCCGCGGTCTCGGCCTGGTTGGCGTTGCGCCACAGGATGGCGGCACAGCCTTCGGGCGAGATCACGGAATAGATGCTGTGCTCGAGCATCAAGACGCGGTCGGCGGTGGCAAGGGCAATGGCACCGCCCGAGCCACCCTCGCCGACGATCACCGAGACGATGGGCACGGTGAGCTTGAGGCAGGTCTCGATCGACCGGGCGATGGCCTCGGCCTGGCCACGCTCCTCGGCCCGGATGCCGGGATGGGCGCCCGGCGTGTCGACCAGCGTGACGACCGGCAGCTTGAAGCGCTCGGCAAGTTCCATCAGCCGCACGGCCTTGCGGTAGCCCTCGGGCCGCGCCATGCCGAAATTGTGGTGCACCCGGTCCTCGGTCTCGCGACCCTTCTCGTGGCCCATGACGACGACGGCCCGGCCGCGGAACCGGCCGAGCCCGCCCAGGATCGCGTGGTCGTCGCCGAAGCAGCGGTCGCCGGCCAGGGGCGTGTAGTCGGTGATCAGCGCCTTGACGTAGTCGACGAAATGCGGCCGGTCGGCGTGCCGGGCCACCTGCGCCTTCTGCCAGGGCGTCAGCTTGCCGTAGGTCGCGGACAGGAGCTTGGAGGCTCGGCCCTCGAGCCGGGCGATCTCATCGCCGAGGTCGAGATCGCTGCCGTCGGCGAGGTGACGGAGCTCCTTCACCTTGCCCTCGAGCTCGGCGATCGGCTTTTCGAAATCCAGCAGGCTGCTCATGCGCGCATTCTAGTGACGGGGGACGGGCTCGGGAAGGGGGCCCGCCCCTTCGCGCTTTTTCGGGCCGCGTTCTCAGGCGGCAGAAGCGATCTGCTCGGCTTTCTTGACCATGGCCTCGGCCTGGCGGATCGACGCGATATCGATCAGCCGGCCATCGAGCGAGACGGCACCCTTGCCCTCCCGGGCCGCTTGGTCCATCGCCGCGAGGATCCGCCGCGCCTTCTCGAGATCGGCCGCGGACGGGCCCATCACGGCGTTGGCCATGTCGATCTGCTTGGGATGGATCGCCCACTTGCCCTCGCAGCCCAGGACCGCCGCCCGGTTGGCGTGCGCCTTGAAGCCATCGGGATCGGAGAAGTCGCCGAACGGGCCGTCGATCGGCCGCAGGCCATGGGCCCGGGCGGCGACCACGAGGCGGGCGATGGCGTAGTGCCACATGTCGCCCCAGTGGAAGTCGCGCTCGGGGTCGGTGGCATCGCCGGTCAGGACACCGTAGTTCGGGTTCGGCCCGCCGATCATGGTGGTTCGGGCACGCGTCGAGGCGGCGTAGTCGGCAACGCCGAAGTGCAGCGATTCGTTGCGCTTGCTGGCAGGCGCGATGGCCTCGACATTGGCCATGCCGAGTGCGGTCTCGATCAGGAGCTCGAAGCCCAGGCGCTTTTTCCGCCCCATCGCATCCTCGGCCTGCGTCACCAGCATGTCGACGGCGTAGACATCGGCGGCGGTTCCCACCTTCGGGATCATCAAGAGGTCGAGGCGGTCGCCACCCTCCTCGATCACCTCGATCACGTCGCGGTACATGTAGGGCGTATCCAGGCCATTGATCCGGACCGAGACAGTCTTCTTGCCCCAGTCGATCTCGTTCAGCGCCTTGATGACGTTGCGCCTCGCCTCGACCTTCTTCTCGGGTGCCACCGAATCCTCGAGATCGAGGAACACGATATCGGCATTGCTCACTGCCGCCTTGGCGAACATCTGCGGGCTCGAGCCCGGCACGGCCAATTCGGAGCGGTTCAGCCGGGGGGCTGCCTGCTCGACGATGGTGAAGCTCATCGTTTCTGTCCTCTCGGTTTCGACCCGTCGGTCGCGGTTTTGCTGCGTTGCACAAAAGTCTGCCCGGACTCGTCCTTTTGAGCAAGCGGGTGGTATGTCGCGACCACCTCGGCCAACCGCTCGGGCTGCAGGTGGGTGTAGATCTGCGTCGTCGCAATGTCGGCATGGCCGAGCATCGCCTGCACGGTCCTGAGATCGGCACCATGCGCCAGGAGGTGGCTGGCGAACGCGTGGCGGAGCACGTGTGGCGAGAGCCGCTTGGGATCGATGCCGGCCTCGAGTGCCAGCTCGTGCAGCAGCTGGGCGACGCGCTGGCGGGTCAGATGGCCCTGCCTGCTGTGCGAGGGAAAGAGCCAGCGCCGCTTGGCGGGGGCGAGGTCGAGGCCAGAGCGGTGGGCGAGCCAGCGGGCCAGGGCCTCTCGGGCATGGCCGCCGATCGGCACCATGCGCTCCTTGTCGCCCTTGCCGCGCACCCGGAGGCTCTCTCGATCGGCGGCCAGCGCCGCGATCGGCAGGCCGACGAGCTCGCTGATCCGAAGCCCCGTGGCATAGAGCAGCTCGAGGATCGCCATGAGCCTGAGCCCCTCCGCCCCGGGCCGGGCCTCGGCTGTGGTGATCAATGCTTCGACCTCGGCCTCGCTCAGATAGCGTGGCAGCTGGCGGCCGCGACGCGGCCGGTCGAGGTGCAGCGACGGATCGTCCGGCCGCACCCGCTCGAGGTAGAGAAAGCGGCAATACTGGCGCAGTGCCGAGAGCTTTCTTGCGATCGTCGCACTCTTCAGACCCTGGGCGTCGAGATGGCCGAGCCAGGCGCGGAGATCGTCGCTGCTGGCGGCCTCGAGGTCGCGGCCGCGCCGTTCGAGAAAGCGCGCCGCGTCCTCGAGATCGCGCGCATAGGCCGCAAGGGTATGGCGGCTCGCCCCGCGCTCGACCGCCAGCATCTCGAGGAACGGTTCGCGCATCGCCGGCGGTTGCTCCTCGCGGGGGGTCGGGCAGCCACGCTAGCGGGGCAGCTGGCCGTCCGGGACCTCGACCTCGATCTGCTGGATCGGCGGTGGTCGATCCCAGGTGGCGAGAAAGATGGCGCCGCCGAGGATGACGACGAGCAGGATGAGAAGGAGGACGCGGCGGACGGTGGACATGCGGCGAGCGCGGCTTTCTGACGGGGCCGGCTCGACGCGCGAGCCCGGCGGCAAAGACAGGACCTCAGTGACCGCAACGGGGTCGAGGAGCAAAGGCGAGGTGCCGAAGGAGCAGGCTTGCCGCCGGCCGACCGCCTCGCCTAGCTTGACCCGAACGGCCCAACCGGCTCGTCTGTATATCCACTGCAACTTGAGGTTTCAACGCTGCCACCATGTCACCCACTCGACCTGTTGCGGCACTGCGGCAGCAAAGCCCCATGGCCATGAGCGACGCACACCCGGAGCCGGACGATCCTGCGGGCAGCGAGGCCGTCGCGGTGCCGTGGCGGCTGACCAGGCCTGTCGTCCTCGTCGGGCTCATGGGCGCCGGCAAGACGGCGGTGGGGCGCAGGCTGGCAGCTCTCCTCGGCGTTGGGTTCGTCGATGCCGACGAGGCGATCGTCGAGGCTGCGGCCATGTGCATTCCCGACATCTTCGAGGTCTACGGCGAAGCGGCGTTTCGCGATCTCGAGCGGCGGGTGGTGGCCCGGCTGATCGACGAGACGCCGGGGGTGCTGGCCCTGGGCGGTGGCGCCTTCGTCGACCCGCGCACCAGGGCAGCCCTCGCCGGGCGCACCGTCACCATCTGGCTCAAGGCCGATCTCGAGACGCTGGTCGGCCGCACGGCCAAGAGGCGGGCCAGTCGGCCCCTGCTGATGCAGGGTGACCCCCAGGCGATCCTGGCCGATCTCATGGCCCGCCGCTATCCGATCTATGCCCTGGCGGACCACACCGTCGTCACCGGTGACCAGCCGCTGGACGAGGTGGCCGAAACGCTGGCGAGCCTGCTGCGCACCGAGGGGGTGCTGGTCGATGCCGAGTGACACTGCACCGCTGATGGTCGAACTCGCCGAGCGGCGCTACCCGATCCACATCAGGGCGGGGCTCCTGGACCGGGCCGGCGAGATCCTCGCACCCCTCCTGCCGCGGCCGCTGGCGCTGCTCGTCACCGACACCAACGTGGCCCTCACGCCGCATCTCGGCCGCCTCGAAAGGGCTCTCGCCGGTGCCGGCATCGAGATGCGCCGGCTCGTGGTGGTCCCCGGCGAGAGCAGCAAGAGCCTCGAGTCCTACGGCCGGCTGGTCGAGGCCATGCTGGCGACCGGCATCGACCGCAAGACCACCGTCCTCGCTCTGGGCGGCGGGGTGATCGGCGATCTCGCGGGCTTTGCGGCGGCAACCGCACTCCGCGGCCTGCCCTTCGTCCAGCTGCCGACCAGCCTTTTGGCCCAGGTCGACAGCTCGGTCGGCGGCAAGACCGGGATCAACTCGGCGCACGGCAAGAACCTGATCGGCGCCTTTCACCAGCCTTTGGCCGTGCTGATCGACGTCGACGTGCTCTCGGACTTGCCGGAGCGGGAGCTTTTGGCCGGCTATGCCGAGGTGATCAAGCACGGCTGCCTCGCCGATGCCGACTACTTCACTTGGCTCGAGACCCATGCCGCGGCCATGCTCGCGGGCGATCCGGCCTTGCGCATGCAGGCGATCCGCCGCTCGGTCGAGATCAAGGCCGGCATCGTGGCCGCCGACGAGCGCGAGACCACGGGCCAGCGGGCCCTTTTGAACTTCGGCCACACCTTCGCGCATGCCTACGAGGCCCTGACCGGCTACGGCGACCGGCTCCTGCACGGCGAGGCCGTGGCCCTGGGCATGGTCAAGGCGGCAAGGCTCTCGGCCGCCCTGGGTCTCGCATCCGAGGCCGATGCGGCGCGGCTCGAGGCGCACCTCGAGAGCCTCGGCATCGCCACCGATCCGCGCCGCCTCCTCAACCAGGGTTTCCCCGCTGATGCGGTGCTCGAGGCCATGACCCGCGACAAGAAGGCCGAGGCGGGTGCGCTTCGCTTCGTCCTCTGGCGCGGCATCGGCAGCGCCTTTCTCACCGGCAAGGTCGATCCGTCCATCCTCCGCGACATCCTCGCCGCCGACGCCTGACCTCCCGGCGAGCGTCATCCGGGCGCCACAGTCGAGCGGTGAACGTCCAGCGCCACCGCAGCGCTGTGCGGCTGCCGCTTGTCCTCCCCCGCCACTTGCGCTTTTTTCACCCTAAGGTTGTTCGGTAGTCGAAAAAATTTTCTGAAAAATCACTAACGAGTCCTTGGGGGCGGGGGGCTGTACCATGCGGGCTTTCGGCACTGTGGCGGCAGTTGCTCTCGTCTCCGTGGCGGCGGCCGACGTCGAGGCCGCCGGCTTCGCCATCAAGCAGCAATCGACCGCAGCGCAGGGCAATGCCTTTGCCGGGGCCACGGCGGGTGCCGAGAATCCGTCCTACATGTTCTTCAACCCGGCGGCGCTCGGCCGCTTCGACCAATCGAGCGTGCAGCTCGAGCTCAGCGGCATCGTGACCAGCCTCCGCCTGCGCAACGGTGAGGCCACGACTGGCGACGGCACGCCCATAGACGGGGTGGCGCGCAAGGACGACGTCGCCGACGACGCGGTGATCCCGGCCCTTTATGCCGTCGCCGTGCCACATGACGATGTCCGCCTCGGCCTCGGCATCAACGTGCCCTTCGGTCTCGGCACCGAATACCCGGACGATTGGGTCGGCCGCTACCAT
Source organism: Geminicoccaceae bacterium (assembly GCA_036796215.1). Taxonomy (GTDB): domain Bacteria; phylum Pseudomonadota; class Alphaproteobacteria; order Geminicoccales; family Geminicoccaceae; genus SLRI01. The sequence continues at coordinate 11,327 of DAIRDJ010000035.1, read as the reverse complement.
AACCTGAAGTCGAACTTCAGTTCGATCAACATCAACCCCGTCATCGCCTACAAGGCCACCGACTGGCTCACCATCGCCGGCGGCCTGCAGGCGCAATGGAGCGAGGCGGAGCTCGTCAATGCCATCGATTTCGGCAGCGTCGGCAGCCTCGCCGGCATTCCCGGTGCGGCGCCTGCGACCCAGGACGGCCGGGCTCGGGTGAAGGGCGATGGCTGGGGCCTCGGCTACAATCTGGGTGTGCACGCCGAGCCCCGGCCCGGCACCCGCCTCGGCCTCGCCTATCGCTCGGCGATCGAGACGACGCTCGAGGGCGACGCACGGTTTCGCCTCGACGAGGCCGGGATCGGTGCGGCCATCAGCGGGGCCACCGGCGCGTTCACCAATGTCGATGCCGAGACCGAGGTCGAGCTGCCGCCGATGCTCAGCTTCGGCATCCATCAGGCGATCGGCGAGCGCTTCGCCGTCATGGCCGAGGCGCAATGGACCGGCTGGAGCACCTTCGACGAACTCGTCATCGAGTTCGACAATGCGGCCCAGCCCGACAGCGTCACCGAGTTCGACTGGGACGATGCGTGGTTCTTCGCCGTCGGCGGCACCTGGCAGGCCAACGACCGGCTGACGCTGCGCGTCGGTGGCGCCTACGACCAGACGCCGACCAGGAACCGCTACCGCACCCCGCGCATTCCCGATGCCGATCGCTGGTGGCTGGCCGCCGGCCTCGGCTGGCAGCTGCGCGAGAGCCTGTCGCTCGACCTTGCCTACTCGTACGTCTATTTCGACGAGTCCGTGGTCCGCCTGAGTGCTGCCGACCCCGGCAACGCCTTGCGCGGTGACCTTCGTGCCGACTACCAGAACCAGATTCATATGGTCAGCCTCGCGGTCAAATGGCGTTTTTGACGGCACCGTTGTCGAGCTGACGTTCTAGTTGCTCCCTCTTGGTTGAACGCGCGCGTTCTTTTTCGCCGACTTGAGGCTTGCCAAGTCGAGGATGGCGCGCTTTACGCTCGCCGTCATCCCAAGCCGAGGGCCGGTAGCAGCGCCGGGCCCGATCCCTTTCAACAGGAGCGTCGCGTTATGCAAAAGGCATTGGCTGCCGAAGGGTTCGGCACGTTCTGGCTGGTCTTCGGTGGCTGTGGCTCGGCCATCTTCGCCGCCGCTTTTCCCGAGGTCGGCATCGGCCTCTTGGGTGTGTCGCTGGCCTTCGGCCTCACCGTGCTGACCATGGCCTATACGGTCGGTCACATCTCGGGCGGGCACTTCAACCCCGCCGTCTCGCTCGGCCTGTTCATGGCCGGCCGGTTCGAAGGGGCGAAGCTCCTGCCCTATATCGGCGCCCAGCTGGTCGGAGCCGTCGTGGCGGCACTCGTCCTCTATATGATCCTGGTGGGCAAGGCCGATTTCACCGGCGTCGGCGGGTTCGCCGCCAATGGCTACGGCGCGCTCTCGCCCGGCGGCTTCGGCGTGGGCTCGGCCTTGCTCATGGAAGTGGTGATGACCTTCTTCTTCCTCGTCATCATCATCGGCGCCACGAGCCCCAAGGCGCCGGCCGGCTTTGCGCCGATCGCCATCGGCCTCGGTCTCACCCTGATCCATCTGGTCAGCATCCCGATCACCAACACCTCGGTGAACCCGGCTCGCAGCACCAGTCAGGCGCTGTTTGCGGGCACGGGCTACATCACCCAGCTCTGGCTCTTCTGGCTGGCGCCCATGGCCGGTGCGGCCCTTGCCGGCCTTGCCTCCAAGTGGCTGCAATCGGCTGACGATTAGGCCACGGCCGCGAGCTCCGAGTTGGTCTAGCGGCCGGCCGGTGCATCTGCTATCGCATGCGGGCGTCGCGGCTGCGGCGCCCGTTTCGTCGTTCGCGACCAAGAGCCGAGACAAAGCACAGGGAGCCGAGCCGATGATCAGAAAAACCCCAATCGTGGCACTCGCTGCCGCACTGTCGAGCACGGCCGCGATGGCCGAGATCGCCACGGGCGACACGTCGGGCATGCGCATCGCCCTGTCCAACAATTTCGCCGGCAACAGCTGGCGCCAGGCGATGCTGAAGAGCTGGGACGAGGTCGCGACCAAGGCGGTGGCCGACGGCGTCGTCGCCGAGGCGCCGGCCTTCACCACGGCCGAGAACCAGGCGACCGAGCAGGCAGCGCAGATCCAGAACCTGATCCTCCAGGGCTTCGATGCGATCGTCCTCAATGCCGCCTCGCCCACCGCCTTGAACGGGGCGGTCAAGGAGGCCTGCGATGCCGGTGTCGTCGTCGTCTCCTTCGACGGCATCGTCACCGAGCCCTGCGCCTGGCGGATCGTCATCGACTTCGCCGGCATGGGCACGGCCCAGCTCGACTACCTGGCCCAGAGGATGCCCGAGGGTGGCAAACTTCTGGAGATCCGCGGCCTCGCCGGGGTCTTCGTCGACGACGAGATCCACAGCGGCATCGTCAAGGGGGTCGAGACCCACCCGCAGTTCGAGGTCGTGGGCTCGGTGCACGGCGACTGGACCCAGACCGTGGCGCAGCGCGAGGTCTCGGGCATCCTGCCGACCTTGCCCGCGATCGACGCCGTGGTGACCCAGGGCGGCGACGGCTATGGTGCGGCCCAGGCCTTCCGCGCCGCCGGCCGCGACATCCCCCTGATCATCATGGGCAACCGCCACGACGAGCTGACCTGGTGGCAGGAGCAGCGCGACGCCTCGGGCTACGAGACCATGTCGCTCTCGATTGCGCCGGCCAGTGCCCAGGTCGGCTTTTGGGTCGCCCAGCAGGTCCTCGCCGGCCGCGAGGTGCCGAACGACCTGCTCTTGCCGACCCTGGTCATCCACCAGGACCAGCTCGACTACTGGCTCGAGCAGACCGAGGAAGGCGGCGTGACGAATGCCATCTACACCCTCGAGTGGACCGACCAGATGATCGACGCCGTGGCCAGCGGCGAGCCGGTGCCGCCGACGCCAACGGCCGAGTGAGCGCACTCGTCGGGCTCTGCGGCCTCGAGAAGCGCTACGAGGCCGTTCGGGCGCTGGACGGGGTCGACGTCGCGGTTGCGGCCGGCGAGGTCCTGGGCCTCGTCGGCCACAACGGCGCCGGCAAGTCGACGCTGATCAATGTTGTTGCCGGCACTGTCGTGCCGGACGCCGGCCGGATCGAGGTGGCGGGCCAGGACCTCACCCGCGGCTACGACGTGGTGACCGCCACCGATCGCGGCATCCGCTGCGTCTTTCAGGAGCTCTCGCTCTGCCCGAACCTCACGGTCGCCGAGAACACCCGGATCGTGCACCGGAGCATCAAGGGCCGGGGCTGGCAGGCGCGAGCGCGCGAGCTGATCACGAGCGCGCTCGATGCGATCTTCCCCGGCCACGGCATCCAGCCCAACCGGCGGATCAGCGATCTTTCGATCGGCCGGCGGCAAATGGTCGAGATCGCCCGCGCCTTCACCGAGACCGAGACGGCCGTGCGGCTGGTGATCCTCGACGAGCCGACCTCCTCGCTCGATTCGACCGCGGCCGAGCAGCTGCTCGCCTATGTTCGCCGGCGCCAGGCGGACGGTGTGGCCACCATCCTGATCTCCCACCTCCTGGGTGAGATCCTGAGCGCCGCCGACCGGGTCGTCGTGATGCGCGACGGCAAGGTCGTGGCGGATCGCGCGGCTGAGGGGCTGAGTCGCGACGATCTGGTCGGCCTCATGGGCCATGTCGCCGATCAGCCGGGCGAAGGGCAGGGCAGGCAGCGGCTCGAGGCAGAGCGCGTGCTCGACGGGCCGGGCCCGGGCGGCCGGCATCGGCTCGAGCTGCGCCGGGGCGAGGTGGTGGGCTTGGCCGGCCTCGCCGGCCACGGCCAGACAGCCGCCCTGCTCGCGGTCTACGATCGGCCCCGCGACTTCGCGGCCGTGGGCAACCTCGCCTTCGTCGCCGGCGACCGGCAGTCGGACGGCGTCTTTCCGCTCTGGTCGATCAAGGACAATATCGCGGTGCGCAGCTTTTCCGCACTGCGCCGCTACGGGCTCCTCGACGAAGGTGCCGTGACCGAACTCGCCCTCGACTGGCAAAAGCGGATCGGCATCCGCACCCCGGACGTCGCGAACCCCATCCTCAGCCTCTCCGGCGGCAACCAGCAGAAGGTGCTGTTTGCCCGGGCGCTGGCGTCCGATGCCACGATCATCCTGATGGACGATCCGATGCGCGGCGTCGATGTCGGCACCAAGAGCGAGGTCTACGCCCTGATCCGCCAGGAGGCCGCTTCCGGCCGGTCCTTCCTCTGGTACACGACCGAGCTCGACGAACTCGTCCATTGCGATCGCGTCTATGTCTTTCGCGAGGGCGAGATCGTGGCCCATCTGGCGCACGACGAGATCACCGAGCGCGCCGTGCTCCAGGCCTCGTTCCGCGCCGACGACGAGACCGTCGTCTGATGATTTCGGCCCGATGACCATCGATTGGCGGGAGCTCGTCCGGGCTTCGCTGCCGGCACTGGCGCTCGCGGCGCTCCTTGCCGCCATCTTCTGGCTGCAGCCGCGGGCGATGAGCTATCAGGGCCTCAACCTTCTGCTCAACCTCTCGATCCCGATCGTCTTCGCCACCCTGGCGCAGATGTTCGTGCTCACCGTCGGTGACCTCGACCTCGGCATCGGCGGCTTCGTCACCTTCGTGGCCTGCGTGACCGTCACCTGGCTCGCCGAGGCGCCGCTCTTGGGCATCCTCATCCTCTTCGCCGCGATCGGCCTCTATGCGGCCGTGGGTGCCTTGATCGAGCTCAGGAATCTGCCGGCGATCGTCGTCACGCTCGGCATGTCCTTCGTCTGGTTCGGCCTTGCCGTCATCGTCCTGCCATCGCCCGGCGGCCGCACCCCCGAGTGGCTGATCGCGGCCGTTCGGCTGCGCCCGCCCGGCATTCCGCTGGCGATCCTCGCCGCCATCGTCATCGGGATTCTCGGCCACCTGCTCTTGATGCGCACCTCGTTCGGCGTCGTGCTGCGTGGGGCCGGCGGCAACCCGCGCGCCATCACCCGCGCCGGCTGGTCGATGCTGCGGATCCGCATGACGCTCTACGCGCTCGCCGGGCTCATGGGCGTCATGGCCGGGCTCACTCTCGCCGGCATCACCACTTCGGCCGATGCCAATATCGCGCTTCGCTACACCCTGCTCTCGATCGCCGCGGCCATTCTCGGCGGCAGCCAGTTCACCGGCGGCCGGGTCTCGCCGATCGGCGCCGTGCTCGGTGCGCTCGTGATGACCCTCGCCGCCTCCTTCCTCGCTTTCCTGCGCCTCAATCCCGACTGGCAGATCGGCGTGCAGGGGGCGATCCTGATCCTCGTCCTGGCGCTCCGGGCACTGCTCGACCGCGTCGCGGGCGAGCGCTGAGATGGCAGGCCTTTTCGCCCGGACCGGCATGCGCGACTGGCTCTTCGCCTATGTGGGCGCGGTCGCCGTCTGGCTCGTGACGGTGATGATCGCCGACGGCTTCGGCGCCATGCAGACCTTGACCGCCGGGCTCGGCTTCGCCGTTTTTTATGTGCTGGTGGCCACCGGGCAGATGTTCGTGATCGCGAGCGGCCCCGGCAATATCGACCTCTCGATTCCGGCCACGGTCACGCTCGGGGCCGGGGTCGCGATGAGCGTCATGGCCGGCAGCGACGCCATGATCGTCCCCGGCTTTCTCGCCGCCATCGCCACGGGCATCGCGGTCGGCAGCTTCAACTACGCGCTCATCCGACTCTTGCGCATCCCGCCCATCATCGCGACGCTCTCGTCCAGCTTCATCGTCCAGTCGACCGCCATCTGGTATGGCCGCGGCCTCAGCATCAAGCCGCCCACGGCACTCCAGGACTTCACTTTCGCGCGGCTGCAGGGCGTGCCGGTCATGGCGCTCTGCGCCGTGCTCTTCACGCTGGCCATGGCCGTTGTGCTGCGCCGCACCGTCTACGGCCGCTCGGTCCTCGCCATCGGGCAGAACCCTAAGGCGGCGCATCTGGCCGGCGTCGATGTCGAGCGCACCCGCTGGATCACCTACACGCTCTCGGCCGCGCTCGCCGGCTTCACCGGCGCCCTCTTCGCCGGCTTTTCGGGCGGCGTCTCGCTCGACATGGGCACCCAGTTCCTCCTGGCCTCGATCGCCGTCGTCGTGATCGGCGGCACCAGCGTCGCCGGCGGCAAGGCGAACCTGCCGGGTCTGTGGGGGGCCGCCCTCTTCCTCTTCCTCCTCGTCACCATGCTGAACGCCGCCGGTGTCGGCAGCGGCGTGCGCCAGCTCTTGACCGGTATTCTGATCATCGCCGTCATCACCGCCGCCGGCGGCGAAAAGCGCGGCCGTTGAGTGCTGCCGCCGATGCGCCTATATTCAAACTAGGATCGTATATGCAACGGAGGCGGTGATGCCGCTCTACATCCGCGACGACGGTGTCAAGGAGCTCGCCCGCCGCGCCGCCGAGGCCCGCCGCACCACCATCACCGAGGCGGTGCGCGAGGCCCTCGAGCGGCTGATGGTCGACATCGAGCGAGAGCGCGCGGCGCGCGATCAGGCGCTCGATACGTGCCTCGACCGCCTCGATCAGTTGCCGGATCGGCCCTGGCGTGACGCGGATATGTACGATGAGGACGGCTTGCCGCGTTGAGGCTCGTCGTCGACACGTCTGCCATCGTCGCGATTGCTCTGGGCGAGCCGGAGAGGGAGCGATATCGCGAGGTGCTGCGGCGGGCCGAGCCGCTCATGTCGATCGCCTCGCTCACCGAAACGTATCTCGTCGTTCAGGCCCGGCGCGGTAGCGCCGCCTTGGCCGAGGTCGATATCCTCGTTGATGCCTCGGCGATCAGCATCGAGCCGGTGCTCGCCGAGGACCGGGCGATCCTGCAGGGGGCCGTTCGCGACTTCGCGCGCGGCCGGCGGCAGCCGCCCGCCGTCTTGAATTTCGGCGACCTTTTCGCCTATGCGCTGGCCAGGCGGCTCGGGCTGCCGCTCCTGTTCAAGGGCACGGATTTCGCGCAGACCGACGTCATGGCGGTACCCGACTGAGGCTCAGAGCGTGCCCAGCCTCGCGACGAAGCGGTCGAGGGTCTTGCTGTCGATCCAGCGCGGGTCGGACGTCGCGGGATCGGTGACGAACAGACCGATGACGCTCTCGCCATGGCGCCACGGCAGGCCGGGCTCGCTGGTGCCGGCCGGTGCCGCACTGGCACTCGCCTGCAACGGCAGGGCCGCACCGCGCCGCGGCAAATAGACGAGGGCGAGCCCCAGCGTCTCGTCGACGAGCTCGACCAGCCCGTGCGCGCGCATGCCATCCGGATAGCGGATGTCGACCAGGCTCGAATAGCCGAGGGCTGCGGCCGGCACCACGGCATGCTCGGGGGTGACGTAAAACCCGGCGTGGCCCTCCGATCCGACCCGGACGAGCTCGCCGGGCTCCAGCCGGCTGGCCGGCATCGAGGCCGGACCGCTGGCGGGCTCGGCTGTTTCCGGAATGGCAGCGACAGCTGCCGTGAGCGCCGCCGGCATGCCGAGCCGGGCGTCCTGGCTCGAACGCGCCGGTCGCGGCTCGGCTGCCGCAGCCGTCGCCATTGCCGGGGTGGCCAGCCGCGCCATGGTCGCCTCGAGGCTGCGCGGCTCTTCCGGTGCTGTCGATTGGGCGGCGGCTAGATGGGTCACCAGCATGCTGGTCGCGATCGCTGGCTTCGCCCGGCGCCAGGCGGCAAGCTCGGCCGTGGTGACCGGCGTCGAATCGGCCGTATGCTGCGGCTCGACATCCTTCGGGTGGCGGCCGTCGGCGACGGCGAAGCGCCGCTGTTCGGCAAGCGTGACGGTCGCCTCCAGCGTGCGGCCGAGTGCCCGATCGTAAAGGGCGACGGGCACCGCGAGGCGACGTTCGGCCTCGAGTTCGATGACCTCGTAGCGGTAGGGCGTCAAGATCGTGTCCTCGATGAAGGCAGGGGTTGCTGCCAAGGCCGTCTCGGCGGCGCGAATGTCGCTGTGCCTGGTGGCAGCGCCGATGCCGCCGATGATGCCGCCCGCGACCGTGCCGATCAGATCGAGCAATGGATCGCCCGTCCTCAGCACGTCGGCCTCGGCATCGGCACCGCGCTTGGCCGCCGAGAGCTCGCGCTCGAGCGCCTGGTGCTCTGGATTGCGGCGCCGCTTGCTGCCTGTCGGGTAGGCGGAATGCACTGTCCGTCGGTCGAGAACGACATCGGCTGCCGTCGGCAGGTCCACGGCAGAACCGACCAGGATGGCGCAAGCCGCGGCACCGGTGGCGGCGGGCGGGACCTCGGCAAGCGGCAGGTCGGCGCGGATGGGCGAGGCATCGGGGCCGAGCGAGGTCACGACGAGAGGCGCTGTCATCGGGTCGAGCTGCCCGGCCATTGCCGCATCGAGACCGGCGAGGTCACGCACAAGGGCGGCACAAGAGCTCGCTTCTGGCCAATCGATCGAGGCACCGCGTACAGTCTCGTCGCCAGCGGCCGGTTCGATCTCGGCGAGATCCAGCGCCGCCGGCCGACCGGGCAATGTACAGCCAGCCAGCGCCAGGGACGCCGACACCGCCACGGTCGACAGCGACAGCCAGGGCCGCCGTCGCGATCCTCGATCCCCGATCCATCCGTCCGCCATAGCGTCACCTCGCAAGAGCCGAGGCGATCAACTAGCAGTGACGACCAGCAGAAATCAACCTATAGTAGAAATATGCCCTCACCCGTGCGCCGCGGCCTGCTCGATCGCGGCGGTGACGGTGGTCAGCACATCCTCGAGCAATGTCGCGTCGTCGGCCTCGACCATCACCCTGATCAGCGGCTCGGTGCCCGAGGGGCGCACGACCAGGCGGCCACGGCCCTCGAGCCGTGCCGCATTGGCCTCGAGAACACCGCAGAGCGACGGACCCGCGAGATCGATCCGGCTCGCGATGCGCACGTTGCGCAGCTCCTGCGGCAAAGGCTGGAAGGCTCGGCAGAGCTCGCTCACCGGCCGTTCGCTCCGGCAGAGGACGGCAAGGACCTGCAGGGCGGCGAGCAGGCCATCGCCGGTGGTCGCGAAATCGCTCAGGATGACGTGGCCGGACTGCTCGCCGCCGACATTGAAGCCGCCTTCGCGCATCCGCTCGACGACGTAGCGGTCGCCGACCTTGGTGCGGTGGAGCTGCAGCCCCAGGCCCTCGACGAACCCCTCGAGGCCGAAATTCGACATCAGGGTGGCGACGATGCCACCACCCTGGACCCGGCCCTCGGCGGCCCAGCTGCGGGCGATGACGGCCAGGACCTGGTCGCCGTCGACCAGCCGGCCCTGCTCGTCCACCAGCACGACCCGGTCGGCGTCGCCGTCCAGTGCGATGCCGAGATCCGCCCCGTGCGCGCGCACCGCGGCCTGGATCGCCCCGGGAAAGGTCGAGCCGCAATCGGCGTTGATGTTGCGGCCGTCAGGGGTGACGCCGATGCTGATCACCTCGGCACCGAGCTCGAAGAAGAGCTCGGGGGCGATGTGGTAGCCGGCACCATTGGCGCAATCGACGACGATCTTGCGGCCGGCGAGATCGAGCCCGCGGGGAAAGCTGCTCTTCAGGTTCTCGACATAGCGACCGCGGGCATCCTCGTAGCGCATCGCCCGGCCGATCTCGCCGGCCGGCGCATCGCCATCCCTCGCCATCGACTGCATCTGCGCCTCGATCTCGTTCTCCAGCGCATCCGAGAGCTTGAACCCGTCTGGGCCGAAGAGCTTGATCCCATTATCCTCGAAGGGGTTGTGCGAGGCCGAGACCATGACCCCGATATCGGCACGCAGCGAGCGGGTGAGAAAGGCCACAGCCGGGGTCGGCACCGGCCCGGTCAGCATCACCCGCATGCCGGCGGAAAGAAACCCCGCGGTCAGCGCCGTCTCGATCATGTAGCCCGAGAGCCGGGTGTCCTTGCCGATCACCACCCGGTTCTGATGGTCGGCCCGGCGAAACAGTCGGCCGGCAGCCCGCCCCAGGCTCAGTGCGACCTCGGCGGTCATCGGATAGGTGTTGCTGCGCCCGCGTATGCCGTCGGTGCCGAAGAGCCGCCGCTCCATCCCTCGAACCTTTCACTTGTCGATGATCATCCAGGCGACGCCCTGCGCCATGGCCGAACGAGCCATCGATCCCACCAGTCGGCGCAACAGTGCCCGAAGCCGTTCTAGCCGGCAAAGGTTAACATCCGCTGAATACCCGAGTAGGCCGTGAGCGCAAACCCGTCGCCACTCAATGAAGAGAGGCTCTAGGCTCGCGATCCGGTAAGCAACCGATATCCCGCATGGACCCCACCGAGCCGCCAGCCTGGACCATCGAGATCGTGCCGCCCGGCGAACAGGCGGTTCGCCCCGATCGGCGTCGCAGTGCGGCGGCGTTTCGCCCGTATTCCTCGCTCGACGGTCGGGCACCGGGTGATGTGGCGGTCAGCCATGATCGGCGTCGCCGGCGGCGGGTCGCAACCGACCACACTCGTGGCCGACGGATCGACCTCGAAAGCTGAGAGGCCCACCATTCCCCGCTGTCCGAGCGCCCGGTCGGGCATGGCGGATCAGCCGATCCGCCCGTGGCACTGCTTGAACTTCTTGCCCGACCCGCACGGGCACGGCGCATTGCGCGGCACCTTGCCGTAGATACTACTGCCGTCGCCGGCCGCCGCTTGCGCGGCGGTGGCCGGCCGTTCGACGGTGGCGACACCCCCCTCGGCACCGCCCTGGCGCGCGCGCAACGACTGGGCGGCGAGGGCCGCAGCGGCGCTGGCAGCTGCCGTCGACGGCGGTGCGATGCTGCCCACAGCGGCAGCTGCCCCGGCCTCCGCGGTCGCCGGCTCCGGCATGCGGATCTCGAGATGCGAGAGCACCTGCGTCACCGTCTCGCGCAACCGGGTCAACAGCGCATCGAAGAGGATGAACGCTTCCTTCTTGTACTCGTTCAACGGATCGCGCTGGCCGTAGCCACGCAGATGGATGCCCTGGCGGAGGTGGTCGAGCTGCAGCAGATGCTCTTTCCAGAGATGGTCCAGGATCTGCAGGAGCAGGCTCTTCTCGGCCATCCGGATCATCTGTTCGCCATAGGTCGCGACCTTCTGTGCGGCGCGCCGCTCGACCAGGTCCTCGAGCCGCTCCTTGATCTCCGGCTCGGCGATGCCCTCTTCCGTGAGCCACTCGGTGACGGGAGCGTCGGCCGCCAAAAGACGCTTGGCATCGGCCTCGAGACCCGGCCCGTCCCACTGCTCGGGATAGGACTTTTCCGGGATGTGCTTGGCGACGAGCTCGGCCACCACCTCGGCGCGCATGTCGCGGACCGTGTCGGCCACGTCCTCGGCCTGCATCAGCTCCAGCCGCTGCTCGTAGACGACCTTGCGCTGGTCGTTC
>DAIRDJ010000034.1:0-30453 GCA_036796215.1 Geminicoccaceae bacterium | reverse complement strand
ATGCGACGGTTGGCCAAGCCATGATCAACTTATGAGATATCGAGTCAGGCTCTAACACCCACTTGGCTTGCCTGAAGTACCACGAGTAGCCGATGGTAAAAAACCTTCCCGTCAAGATTTCATCATAGACAGGTGCGCCATAGCGAAGCTCGCGCTGAATCTGGAACGGATCATTCATGACACTCTCCTTTTAGCTGGCTAACGTTGTGCATGAGCGGCAGCCGGAGCGCGAAGCGCGGAGGGGACCGGCCGGCGCCGCTGGCCGGCTGTCCGCTCGATGCACTTGTTAGCCATCATTTCATAGGCTGCCGAATAATTGTTCTCCACCTTGCCGGCTCTGTACGCCGTACATCACTGAGGTAGATCTCGTGATGTTTGCCCGTAAGACGTGCCCGTGAAGATATGAACGCGTGGACCCTTTGGATGGTCGGTCCCTCCTCGCTGAACGGACCGATATGAAGGACTTGCGCGCATAGCCCCTCGGTGAACTGCTCTATTCGCAGATCACTCACAGCGGCCTTCGGTTTCTTCCTCTTCACCTCAGCAATGGCAGCATGGACCTGACCGGGGACCACGAAATCAGGCTGCATGATCATCATTGTCCACTTCCAATTCGCCTTGTCATTTGTGAGAAACGTAGACATGTCGTCAGCCCACCAGAGACCCTCGAGAGGCATGACCGAATAGTCGACTGCTTCCGCTCCCCGCTTGACCATGAACTTCACGGCGTACGACACCAAGAACAGAGCTTCTACAGCTTGTGCATACGACGGCGACGTGTTGGGATCACCTTCGCCGTCGATCATGAGGAACTGAAACGCTGGGACGTCCACCTGAACCACCTCCTTAGCGGACGGCCGATACAGATGCTTCAATTCCCTCTTTAGATCTAGCTTCCCCACCGGCGCGTCCATGATCGCTAACGATGTCTATGCAGTCTGCATAAGCTTACGAGTACGAGTCCAGCCATCCCTGCTTCCGCAAGAGCTATCAGTGCTGCCGCTCCACTGCATCGGCCAGCACGCAGAGGAGCTCGAACATGATGTTGACGCCGACCCAGGCGGTTTGGCCCGAGGGGTCGAAGGGCGGGCTGACCTCGACCAGATCGGCGCCGACCAGGTTCAGGCCCTGCAGCTGGCGGACCATGCGTTGCGCCTGATGGGTGGTGAAGCCGCCGATCTCGGGCGTGCCGGTGCCCGGCGCCATGGAGGGGTCGATGCCGTCGATGTCGAAGCTGACATAGGTGGGCTGATCACCGACGATAGCCCGGGCCTCGGCCATGACGGCATCGACGCCCTTGTCCATCAGCTCCTCGATCATGACGATCCTGACCCCATGGGCCAGGCCCCATTCGACGTCCTCGCCGTCATAGGCGGTGCCGCGGATGCCGATCTGGACGATCCGCTTCGGGTCGAGGAGGCCCTCCTCGCAGGCCCGCCTGAAGGGGGTGCCGTGGGTGTAGCGGTAGCCGCCGAAATAGCTGTCGTAGAGATCGGTGTGGGCGTCGAAGTGGACCATGCCCAGGGGTGCGCGGCCCTTGGCGACGCCGCGCAGCACCGGCAGCGAGATCAGGTGGTCGCCGCCGGCGGTCATCGGCACGATGCCGGCATCGCGGATGCGGCCGAAGAAGGTGGTCACCTTCGCCAGCGTGTCGTCGACGCTCACCGGGTTGACCGGGCAGTCGCCGAGATCGGCGCAGCGCGCCTGGTGGAACGGGCGGATGCGGGTCGCCTGGTTCAAGAGGCGGACCATGGTCGAGAGGTCGCGCAGCTGCCGGGGGCCGTGGCGGGGGCCGGCGCGGTTGGTGGTGCCGCCGTCCCAGGGCACGCCGACCAGACCGATCTGGACGTCCAGGGCGCGCGGGTCGTCGAGGTCGACCTGCGGCAGGCGCATGAAGCTGACGGGACCGGCGAAGCGCGGCAGGTCCATGCCGGAGCGGGGGATGAAGTCGTGGGGCGTGTCGTCCGTGGCCATGGCGGCGGTTCCTTGGTGGCGGCTCAGCGCGCGGTGCCGATTGCCTGGACACCGGCGATCGCGCTCAGATTGACGATGCCGCGGGTGGTGACCGAGGCGGTGAGGATGTGGGCGGGCAGGCGCGGGCCGATCAGGATGGGGCCGATCGAGACCGCCCCGGTCACGGTCTTGACGAGATTGTAGCCGATATTGGCGGCATCGAGGGAGGGCATGATCAAGAGATTGGCCTTGCCGACGAGGCGCGACTCCGGCGGCAGGCGGTCCCGGATGACGGGCGAAAGGGCCGTGTCGGCGTGCATCTCGCCGTCGACCTCGAGGGCGGGATCGGCTTTGTGCAGGAGGGCCAGGGCCTCTTGCATCCGCCTCGCGGACGGGGTGTCGCGACTGCCGAAATTGCTCGCCGAGAGCAGGGCCACCTTGGGCTCGATCCCGAAGCTGCGGACCACGTTGGCGGCGGCGAGCGTCGTGGCGGCGAGCTCGTCGGGGCCCGGATGGTCGGTGACGTTGGTATCGGCGATGAAGAGGGGGCCCTCCTCCAGCACCAGGGCGTGCAGGGTCGAGGGCTCGCCGATCTCGTGCCCGAGACCGACGACATCGACGATGTGGCGGAGATGGCTGGAGAACGAGCCGACGGGGCCGGCGAGGAGTGCGTCCGCCTCGCCCCTGGCAATCATGATCGAGCCGATCACCGTCCGCCGCGTGCGGACGATGTCGCGGGCGGCGCACGGGCTCACCCCTTTGCGGCTCATCTTGTCGAGGTAGTGGGCCACATAGTCGTTGTAGCGCGGGTCGTTGTCCGGATTGCAGACCTCGACGTCGGTGCCGAGGCTGAGCGGCAGCCCGAGTCGCTCGATTCGCGAGGCGATGACCTCGGGCCGGCCGATCAGGATGGGCGCGGCGATGCCCTCGTCGACGACCACCTGCACCGCGCGCAGCACGGGCTCCTCCTCGCCGTCGGCATAGACCAGGCGACGCCGGTCGCTGATCGCCCGCTCGACCAGGGGCTTCATCAAAAAGCCCGAGCGGATGACCCGGGCGGAGAGCTTCTGCCGATAGGCGCGGAGATCGGTGAGCGGCCGCCGGGCGACGCCCGAGTCGGTGGCGGCACGGGCCACGGCCAGGGGCAATTCGACCACCAGCCTGGGATCGAAGGGCTTCGGGATCAGGTAGTCGCGGCCGAAGGAGAGCTTTTCCAGCCCGTAGACCGAGGCAACGGTGTCGGGCGTGGTGCCGCGGGCGAGCCGGGCGAGGGCCTCCACACAGGCCCGTTCCATCGCCTCGTTGATGGTGGTCGCACCGACGTCGAGGGCGCCTCGGAAGATGAAGGGAAAGCAGAGGACGTTGTTGACCTGGTTGGGGTAGTCGCTGCGGCCGGTGGCGACGATGGCATCGGGGCGGGTGGCGGTGGCGAGCTCGGGGTCGATCTCGCCCACGGGGTTGGCCAAGGCCAGGACCAGGGGATCGGCCGCCATCTGCATCAGCATCTCGGGCTTCAGCACGTTGGGGGCGGAAAGGCCGAGGAAGATGTCCGCACCCTCGATCGCCTCGGCGAGCGTGCGCATAGCTGTGTCCTGGGCGTAGCGGGCCTTGTAGGGGTCCATACTGGCGGTCCGGCCCGCGTAGACCACGCCGTCGATGTCGGTGACGATGATGCTTTGCCGTGGCAGGCCGAGCGTGACCAGGAGATCGAGGCAGGCCAGCGCCGCGGCCCCCGCACCGCTGGCGACGAGCCGACATGCCTCCAGCTTCTTGCCGGCGAGGATCAGGCCGTTGGTGACGGCGGCGGCGACGATGATCGCGGTGCCGTGCTGGTCGTCGTGGAAGACCGGAGTCTTCATCCGGGCCTTGAGCTTCTCCTCGGCGATGAAGCAGTCAGGCGCCTTGATGTCCTCCAGATTGATCGCCCCGAAGGTGGGCTCCAGGGCCGCCACCACCTCGACGAGCCGATCGGGGTCGGTTTCGGCCACCTCGATGTCGAAGGCGTCGATGCCGGCGAATTTCTTGAAGAGGACGGCCTTGCCCTCCATCACCGGCTTGCCGGCCAGGGGACCGATCGCCCCGGGCCGAGCACGGCGGTCCCGTTGGTGAGGACGGCCACGAGGTTGCCGCGCGATGTCAGGGTGTCGGCCTCGTCCGGGTCCTCGGCGATGGCGGTGCCGGCGTAGGCGACGCCCGGCGAGTAGGCGAGGGCGAGGTCGCGCTGGGTGGCGAGCGGCTTGGTCGCCACCACCTCCAGCTTGCCGGCGACGGGTACCCGATGGTAGTCGAGTGCGTCCTGTTCGAGCCGGTCCGACATTGTTCGCTTCCCCTCCCGATGCCCTCGAATCGCGACAACGTCCGTGATCTGGAGACCGTGACGCATGGCCGAGGTGATGGAGGCAGGTAGCCAATTCGCACCCCTGCCGCAAGGCGAGGCGCCGGTGCGGACCGGTCTCGAGTGGCGGCGCAGTCACGGGCTCGTGGCCTATGAGCGGGCGCTGGCCGGGATGGAGGCGCGGGTCCAGGCGTTGCACGAGGGCCGGGGCAGCGAGCTCGTCTGGCTGCTCGAGCACCCGCCGCTCCTGACCGCCGGGACCAGCGCGAGCCCCAGCGAGCTGCTCGATCCGGCACGCTTTCCGGTGCACCAGACCGGGCGGGGCGGCAAGTTCACCTATCACGGGCCTGGCCAGCGGGTAGCCTATGCGGTGCTCGATCTCAAGCGGCGGCGGCAGGACCTGCGCTGGTACGTGCACAGTCTCGAGGAGTGGCTGATCCGCACTCTTGCCGGGTTCGGCATCCGGGGCGAGCGGCGGGAGGGGCGGATCGGCATCTGGGTGGTGATGCCCGATGGCGGGGAGCGCAAGATCGGCGCCATCGGCGTGCGCGTGCGGCGCTGGATCGCCTATCACGGCATTGCCCTCAACGTGGCACCCGACCTCGGCCATTTCCAGGCGATCGTGCCGTGCGGCATTGCCGAATTTGGGGTCACGTCGCTGGCCGAGCTCGGTGTCGGGGTTGGGCTGGCGGACGTCGATCGTGCCCTTGCCCGCGAGTTCGGCGCGTTGCTCGGCTGACCGCTTCGGCCGCGACATCCGGCCCTCCATGCTTGCGGCATCGTCGCTTCGCGCTACGTTGCGCCCTACACGTCGAATTGGAAGCGTCTGATGTCTTGTCGTCTGCGTGCAGCTCCCTTGGCAGCAGCTCTTGTCGCTCTTCTCGCCGGTGGCGAGGCGCTCGCCCAGTGCACGGCCTTTCCGGCCCCCGGCGTCGAATGGCGGCGCTGCCTGCACGACAGTGACGACCTGACGGGTGTTGATCTTTCCGGTGCGGATCTGCGCGACAGCTCGTTCCGGCGGAGCATTTTCGACGAGGCGATCCTCGTCGACATCCAGGCGCGGCGGGCCCGGTTCACCTCGGCGTCGATGGTGGGCGCCGATCTCACGGGTGCCGATCTGACCTTGGCCGAGTTCACCAGCGCCGATCTCACCGGTGCCTCCTTCGATGGTGCGACGCTCAGGCGGACGATGTTCGTCAACGCCACCCTGCGCGGTGCCGATTTCACCGATGCCGACACGCTCGAGGCGGATTTTGCCCGGGCCGATCTCTCGGGTGCCACCTGGATCGACGGGACGACGATCTGCGCGGAAGGCTCGATCGGCAGCTGCCGGCCGATGCGCGCCGAGCGCACCGGGGCGATCAGCAACTAGCGGCCAGTCGGCGCCAAACTGTGCCCCGAGCCGCCCCCGCCGCCGTGCGGCGTTGCCGTCAAGCGTACCCGGTACCCTTAACGTCCGTTAACCACGGCGGGCCCCGGGCGCTGCGCCGAGCCGACGGTCTGGTGGGGTGCCGTGCGGCTGGCCGCCTCGCCGCCGCCGTGTGGCGCTGCCGTGCCGTTAAGCGTACCCGGTACCCTTAACGTCCGTTAACCACTGCTGCCCCCGGGCGCTGCGCCGCGCCGACGGTCTGGTGGGGTGCCGTGCGGCTGGCCGCTTCGCCGCCGCCGTGTGGCGCTGCCGTGCCGTTAAGCGTACCCGGTACCCTTAACGTCCGTTAACCACTGCTGCCCCCGGGCGCTGCGCCGCGCCGACGGTCTGGTGGGGTGCCGTGCGGCTGGCCGCTTCGCCGCCGCCGTGCGGCGTTGCTGCTGCACGTTCGAGCAGAATCGGGCCCTCGAGACATGTCCCGCCGCCTGGGGTGATTATTCCAGGCGTGCCGCAAGGCGGGCGAGCGGCAGAGATGATCGGCTCGGGCTGCTCAATCGTCGAAGGCGGGATCCACAGGGATGCGGAGGGCGTTGGCGAGGCGGTTGGTCTCGTTGGCCATGCCGACGACGGCGATGAGCTCGCCGAACATCTCGGCCGTCATGCCCTTGGCCTCGGCCGCCTTTTTGTGGCTGGCGATGCAGTAGTCGCAGGCGTTGGATGCGCTGACGGCGAGATAGACGAGCTCCTTGGTCAGGGGGTCGAGCGCCCCCGGCGCCATCACCTCCTCGAGGCTCTCCCAGGTCCGCCTGAGCGTCGGCGGGTGGACGGCCAGGGCCTTCCAGAAATTGTTGACGTCCGCGACCCCGCGGGCCGCCTTGATGGCATCGAAGACGGCGCGGACCTCGGCCGGGGCGTCCGCATACTCGATCAGCCGGCTCATCGCGGCGGTCTCCTTGCGTCGGGCGCATGCGACCGCTTGACAGGCAAAGGTGCTGCGCCGATTTTCGCGCTCGAACAATCGATTGGCGTCCGAACAAATGACGCCCTACCAGGGAGCTGCCTCATGATGCGTCACACCCGTCGCGTGCTCTTGGCCACTGCTTTGGCACTCGGTGTCGCCTTGCCGTCCACTGCCGTCCAGGCGCAGGACATTCGGCTCCTGGCCTCGGTGCCCAGCATGGGCTTTCCGTTCTTCGTCCACATGATGAACGAGATCAAGGCCGAGGCCGAGACGCTCGGGGTGGAAATCGTCGAGGCCGACGGGCAGAACAGCACGCCCAAGCAGACGGCCGACGTCGAGGCCGCGGTGATCCAGGGCCTCTCCGGCATCCTGATCAGCCCGACCGACGTCAATGCCATGGCCCCCGCGATCCAGACCGCGATCGAGAACGGGGTGCCGGTGGTCACCATCGACCGTCGGGTGGATGCGGTCGACGGCATCCTCGCCCATGTGGGTGCCGACAACGTCAAGGGTGGCGAGGCACAGGGCCAGTGGATCCTCGACAACTTCCCCGATGGTGCGAGGATCGTGAACCTGCAGGGCCAGCCCGGCGCCTCGCCCGCGATCGACCGCAACCAGGGGGTGCACAACGTCCTCGACGGGGTCGACGGCTACGCGTTCATCGTCGAGCAGACGGCGAACTTCGCCCGCGACCAGGGCCTGGCGGTAACCGAGAGCATCCTCGCCGGGCTCGACAGTCCGCCCGATGTCATCGTCGCCGCCAATGACGACATGGCCCTGGGTGCGATCGAGGCGGTGCGCGCCCAGGGCCTCGAGGGCGAGATCGCGATCCTGGGGTTCGATGCACTGCCCGAGGCGCTGGTCGCCGTTCGCGACGGCAGCCTCGCCGGCACGGTCGAGCAGTTCCCGGGCGGGCAGAGCCGGCAGGCGATGCAGATCCTGGTCGACCATCTCAAGGACGGCACGGTGCCGGCCGAGAGCGTGGTGCTGCTCACCCCGATCGTGATCACCGCCGACAATATCGACGAGGCCGAGCGGCTCGGCGAGATCAACTGACGGCACGCTGTTGCGAGCCCGGCCGACATGAGCGACGGCAACCCGCTCCGCTCGGCCGGGCCTCGGTCGGCCGGGAGCAGCCAGGGGGGCGGTGCGCCGCCGCTCCTGCGGATGTTCGGCATCAGGAAGGCCTTCCCGGGCGTGCTCGCCGTGGACGGGGTCGACTTCACCGTGGCCGCCGGCGAGATCCACGCGCTCCTGGGCGAGAACGGTGCGGGCAAGTCCACGCTTTTGAAGATCCTGGCCGGTGCCCAGCCGCCGGATCAGGGACGGATCGAGCTCGAGGGCGAGATCGTCGAGCTCGAGAGCCCGCTCGACGCCCAGGACCGCGGCATCGTCACGATCTACCAGGAATTCAATCTGATCCCGACGCTGACCATCGCCGAGAACGTCTTCATCGGCCGCGAGCCCTTGCGTTTCGGCCTCGTCGACTGGGCCCGGATGCGGCGCGAGACCAGGGATATCATCGCCCGGGTCGGGCTCGACCTCAATCCCGACCGGCTGGTCGCCGATCTCTCGGTGGCCGAGCAGCAGATGGTCGAGATCGCCAAGGCGTTGGCCGTGTCGTCCAAGCTCATCGTGATGGACGAGCCGACCTCGGCCTTGGCCGAGAACGAGGTCCTGCAGCTCTTTCGGATCTGCCGTGACCTCAAGGCCGCGGGCATCGGCATCGTCTTCGTCAGCCACCGGCTCGACGAGGTCAAGGCCCTCTGCGACCGGCTCACCGTGCTGCGTGACGGCCGGCTTGTGGGCTCGGCCGACGTCGCCGAGGTCGCGATCGAGGACATCATCAAGATGATGGTGGGACGCGAGGTCGATCGGCTGTTCAAGCGGCGCGGGGCCCACCAGACCGGCGAGCCGGCGCTCAGGGTCGAGGGCCTGTGGGCGGAGGGCGACCCGCGCGATCCCTCGGCCACCCGGCTCTATGACATCTCGTTCGAGGTGGCGCGCGGCGAGATCGTGGGCCTCGCCGGGCTCGTGGGGGCCGGGCGGACCGAGCTTGCCCGTTCGATCTTCGGTGCCGATCCGATCCTGCGTGGCCGGGTGGCGGTCGATGGCGCGGTGGTCGACCGCCACTCGCCCGCGGGGGCGATCGGGGCCGGGATCGGCCTCGTGCCCGAGGACCGAAAGCAGCAGGCGCTGTTCCTCTCGCTCGCCGTCCGCCTCAATCTCTCGATCGCGGCGCTCGGCCGGCTGACCAGCAGGCTCGGCTTCGTCGACGAGCGGGCCGAGGCGGTGATGGTCGACGACTACCAGCGGCGGCTCAACATCAAGATGGCGAGCCCCGGGGTCGAGGTCGGCAATCTCTCGGGCGGCAATCAGCAGAAGGTGGTGCTCGCCCGCTGGCTGGCGCTGCAGCCCAAGGTGCTGATCGTCGACGAGCCGACCCGCGGCATCGACGTCGCGGCCAAGGCCGAGGTGCACCAGCTGCTCTTCGAGCTCGCCGAGGCCGGCATCGCCATTCTCGCCATCAGCTCGGAGCTGTCGGAGATCTTGACCTTGAGCGACCGGATCTTGACCATGCGCGAGGGCCGCCTCACCGGCGACGTGCGGATCGAGGAGGCGTCCGAGGAGCGGCTGATGCAGCTCATGACGCTGGGTGCCGAGCGGGTCGCGGCCGATGCTTGAGCAGACCGGCCAGGGTGGCGGCAAGGCTGCCGAGCTCGACGTCTTCGGCCTCTTGGCCCGGTTCGCGCCCTTGATCTTCCTGCTCGTGCTGATGGCCGTCTTCGCCATCCTCGAGCCGCGCTTTCTCTCGCCCTTGAACCTCTTCAACGTCATGCGCCAGGTCTCGATCTTCGGCCTTCTGGCGATCGGCATGACCTTCGTGATCCTGACCCGCGGCATCGATCTCTCGGTTGGCTCGCTCATCGCCTTGACCGGCCTCGTCTCGGCGGCGGTCGCCAAGGGTGGCTTCGAGAGCCGCTTTGCCGTGGGTACGGCCGCCGAGGCCGCCGGCTATGGCTGGCCCCTGGCGCTCGTCGCCGCGATCCTGGTCGGCATGGCCTGTGGTTTCGTCCAGGGCATTGCCATCACCAAGCTCAAGGTGCCGCCCTTCGTCGTGACCCTGGGCGGCATGTCGGCATTCAGGGGGGCGGCTCTGCTCTTTGCCGGTGGCGGGCCGATCTCCGGCTTCGAGGAGGGCTATCGCTGGTGGGGCCAGGGCTATATCGGCCAGGTGCCGGTGCCGGTCGTGATTTTCGCGGTGGCCGCCGTCGTCGCCTGGGTGGTGCTCCGCTACACCCGCTTCGGCCGCAACATCTATGCGGTGGGCGGCAACCCCGAGGCCGCCCGGCTCTCGGGGCTCAATGTCGATCGCATCACGCTTTCCGTCTATGTGATCATCGGTTGCATGGCCGGGCTCGGCGGCTTCGTGCTCTCGGCCCGGCTGAACTCCGCCGAGGCGGTGGCCGGGATGACCTACGAGCTCACCGTGATCGCAGGCGTGGTGATCGGCGGCACCTCGCTCTTCGGCGGGGTGGGCACCATTTTCGGCACGGTGATCGGCACCATGCTGATCGGCGTGCTGCTCAACGGGCTCGTGCTGAACAATGTCAGCTCCTATGTCCAGCAGATCATCATCGGCATCATCATCGTGCTGGCGGTGGCCTTCGACACCTTCGCGAAATCCCGGCGCAAGCGCGCCTGAGCCTGGGTCGGACGCGTCGGAACGGCCCGTGTGATGGGCAGGGCAACGGTCGAGATGGGTGCCGGATGGTGCAGGAGACGGGGGGCCGTGAGGTGAGCGATGGTGCGCCCCGGCTGCGTGATCTGCCGAACTGGGGGTATCTGCTGCAGGAGTTCGCCGAGCTCTATCGGCGCGGCAAGGCCGGTGGCTCGGCGCGGATTCGCAGCCATCAGCGGGCGGTGCGCGAGGTGATCGGCCGCACGCTCGCGGCCAACCCGCCCGTCCTGTTGCGCGAGCCGGGGCAAAAGCCGGTGACGGCGCATCTCGCGCGCGCCTTCGACCAGGGTCGGCAGGAGACCACCCAGTCCGTGGTCCGGGCCATCGAGCGGATCGCAGCCGAGCTGAGCTGGCTCTACGGCTACGAGAAGGTGCCGCCCGGTCTCGGGCAGAAATTCGCCTATGCCGAGCTCGCGGGGCCGCATGGTCCCGTGCTCGTCACCGAGTTGATCCTGGGGGTGGTCCTGTTCGCGCCCAAATGCACCTATCCGGCGCATGCGCACGAGGGCCTCACCGAGAGCTACTACACGCTTGCCGGTGCCGTGAGCGAGAACGACGAAGGCGTCTACGCGCCGGGCTCCTTGATCTTCAATCCGCCGGGGCGGATGCACCGCATCACCGTGAGCGACAGCGAGCCCTCGCTGCTCGCCTATGCCTGGCACGGGCCGCCCGACAAGCTCGCGGGCCAGAAGCTGGTCTTCAAGCGGGCCGCGCGAAAGGCCTGAGGTCCGGCTTGCCCCGACCGCCGATCGACCCCGCCGGCCGATCGGGGCAGGGGCGCTCATTGTGAAGGCGGCGGTGTGCGGGCGAGGTTCGCGGGCAGGTGGAAGAGATGATCGGCATCGTCGCCCGCGGTCTTGTGGCAGGCGACGCAGAAGGCGGTGCCACGGGGATTGCTGCCGTTGCTGTCGGCGAAGATGCTGCCGTCCGGCAGGATGAGGACATAGCGCCAGTCGCGCGCTTCCGGGGCGAAGCCGGGCGGCATTTTCTCCATGAGCGCCAGGGACGCCGGCAGCACCGTACCGCTCGCGTCGACCGAGACGGAGTCCTTGGCGATGATGCTGCCGGCCGGCATCGCCTCGCCCGGCTTCAGGGTGCCGTAGCCCCTGGCCGGGTGGTTGACATAGTGGTTGACGTAGCGGTTGCCGTGGACGGTCGAGAGGTAGGGCGAGCGGTTGGCCCGCCACCAGCGGTGATAAGCCTTGGCGGCGGGCTCGCCCGAGCTCGCGAAGCGCGCGGCCATGTCGTCCGCGACCCGGGCATACGCGCGTTCCGCAGCACCCGGATCGAGGCTTGCCGGGTCGCCGAGCGGGAAGTGTCGATCGGGGATGAAGCTGTCCTGGGCCGAGGCCAGCGGGGCGAGCAGCATCACCAAGGCGAGCAAGAGAAGGCGCACGCGACATCTCCGCTTTGCGCAGCGGACCCGAGCGGTCCGACGAGACTGATGGACCAGTATAGCCGATTCGCGCCCCCGGGTCATGGGTCGCATGCAGCCGAAAGGTTGCCCGCCCGGTAACAACCACGCCAGCAGTGACGGTCGTCGGCGGTTCGCCTTGATCAGGATCAACGCAGCCCTGCGACAGTCGCGCTAGGCTGCCCGTCCACGTCGAATTTCGAAGGAGGGCCGAGGATACCAGCTTCTCAAGGGACCGAGCCCCGGGACGGCACGTCTGGCCGATCCTTAACCATACCAAGAACCGGGCACGATGTCATGCAACTGCCGCTGCAGATCACCTTCAAGAACATGGACAGCTCACCCGCGGTCGAGGCGCGGATCCGGCAGGAGGCCAAGCGCCTGGAGCGCTTTTCCGAGCGGATCAGCCACTGCCGGGTGGTGGTCGATGCACCGCATCGACGCCACCGCCAGGGCAAGATCTTCCGGGTCTCGATCGATGTCACCCTGCCGCCCCGGCACGAGATCGCGATCGGTCGCGAGCGGCGTCAGCACCATGCGCACGAGGAGATCGGCACCACCATCCGCGACGCCTTCGAGGCGGCCGCCCGGCGGATCGAGGATCATGCCCGGCGCTTTCGCGGTGACGTGAAGACCCACGAGGCACCGCCGACCGGCAAGGTCATGCGCATCGCCCCGGACCACGGGTTCATCCTGACGGCGGACGGCCAGGAAGTCTATTTTCACGCCAACGCGGTCGCCGGCAACGGTTTCGAGGGGCTCGATGTCGGTGACGAGGTCAGGCTGGTGATCGCCGAGGGCGAGAGCCTGAAGGGCTGGCAGGCCTCGACCGTCCAGCCGCTCGGCAAGCATCATCCGAGCTGAAAACGGCAGGTCGTCCAGCGATCAGGCGGCCGACTTCTCGGTGGTCTGGGTCCTGGCGTTCGTGGCGAAGAGATCCTGCGTCGACCAGCAGCGCCCGGCCCATTCGGGTCGGGCATTGCCGAGCCAGAAGCGGATCAGCGTGGCCCCGAAGGTGCTCGCCTGTTCGACCATCTCGGAGATGTAGGTCGCCGGGGTCGCCGGCAGCGAGTGGATGGTGGTGGCGGCTTCGGACGAGTCGAAGGAGGTTTGGCCATCGAACTTGGCGACCAGTGCCCGCATCCGCTGATTGTCGACCATGCACCGGAACTCGAGGGTGGTGAAGCCGCGATTGCGGGCGAGGAGCAGGGTACGGCCGACCAATGCCTGGCCGATGCCGCGGCCCTGAAACCGGCGCTCGACGCTGATCGCGATCTCGGCCTGCTTGCCGCCGATCGGGTAGAGTTCACAAACCCCACGCAGCGAGCGGCCGATGAAGCAGCCGACCAGCACCGCCCGCTGCCAGTCGATGGCGCGCACGTAACGATGTACGAGCGCGCGGGGCATGGCGCCCATGAAGCGGTGGCGGCGATCGTCGGGATGCAGGCGCAAGAAATGCGTGGGCAAATGCCGGGCATCGTCGGCCCCGAGACGGCGGTAGCGCTCGTGAGGCGCGGACAGCCGGACGGGTGTCGCCATCGGCGAAAGGTCGGTCATGAGCCGCAGGTCCATCTGGGCGTTGCACTTGCTGCAACGCAACATAGATGGCTCGGGATCGCCGCAGAGGCAACTCCGTGGTGACGTTTTTCGCGCTTGTGTGCCTAGGCGTAGACGATCTTCGGGAACGGCTTGGCGGCGGAGGGCCCGCGCAGCTTGTCGCGCACGCTGCGGGCGAGATTCATGTAGGCCGCGGCCTGTGGGGTCCCCGGCCGGCTCACCACGATCGGCTGACCGCCGTCCGAGGTCTCGCGGATCGCGATGTCGAGCGGGATCTCGGCGAGGAAGTCGACATTGTAGGTCGCGGCACAGGCCCTGGCCCCGCCATGCGCGAAGATCTCCGCCCGATGGCCGCAATTGGGGCAGCAGAAGTAGCTCATGTTCTCGACGATACCCATGATCGGCACGTCGACCCGCCGGAACATGTTGATCGCCTTTCGCGCATCGAGGAGGGCAATGTCCTGCGGTGTCGAGACGATGACCGCCCCGGCGAGCGGCACTTTCTGCGCCATGGTGAGCTGCGCGTCGCCGGTGCCGGGCGGCATGTCGACGACGAGCACATCGAGCTCGCCCCAGGCGACGTCGGCCAGCATCTGGGTCAAGGCGCTCTGCACCATGGGCCCGCGCCAGATCATCGGCGTCTCCTCCTCGACGAGGAAGCCCATCGACATGACCTTGACCCCGGCGACCTCGAGCGGCTGCATCTTCTTGCCGTCGGCGGTGGTGGGCTTGCCGGAGAGGCCGGCCATGCGTGGCAGCGACGGTCCGTAGATGTCGGCATCGAGGATGCCGGTCTTGAGCCCGAGGGCACGCAAGCCGCAGGCGAGGTTGATCGCGGTCGTCGACTTGCCGACACCGCCCTTGCCGGAGGCCACGGCGATGATCGCCTTGATCCCGGGGACCTCCGGCTGGGCGGCGCCGGCAGGACCCTGGCGGCGTGCCTGAAGGTCCGGTGGCGGGCCGCGTTCGGCGGTGAGCACGACGGTGCAGGAGCTGACCCCGGGCATCGCCTTGACCGCCTCCTCGCAGGCCCGGCGCAGGGGCTCGAGCCGCTGCGCGTCGGCCGCGGGCACCTCGAGCGCGAACCCGACATTCTTGCCCTTGACGACGACGCCGCTGACCATGCCGCGCTCGATGACGCTTTTTTCATCGTCCGGATGGCGGATTTCGCTCAGAACGTGGCGGATTGCCTCGACTGTCGGCTCGATCATGGTTGATCCTCGCTGTACACTGCCCGATATAGTGACAGCGAGTGACAGCGCAATCCGATCGGGCCGCGGCATCGAGCGGTCGATCCGATCCCCGACAAACCCACGACGAATGGCGAGGTGGCACGAGTATGCCCTGGAATAGTCAAGGCGGCGGTGGTTGGCAGGGCGGCGGCGGCCAGGGTCCCTGGGGCAATCGCCCGGGCGGCGGTGGCGGCGGTGGCCAGCAGCCCCCCGATCTCGAGGAGCTGATCCGCAAGTCGCAGGAGAAGCTCAAGGGCTTGTTCCCCGGCGGCGGTGGCGGCGGCGGTGGTGGCTTGTCCGCCAAGGCCGTCGGCATCATCGGCCTCGTGCTGGTCGGCCTCTGGCTCGCCAGCGGCTTTTATCGGGTGCTGCCGGAGGAGCAGGGTGTGGTGCTCCGCTTCGGCGCGCTTGATCGGCTGACCACGCCTGGCCTCAACTACCGTTTGCCCTTTCCGATCGAATCGGTGGTCACCCCGCAGGTCACCCGCGTCAATCGCATCGAGGTCGGGTTCCGCAGCGGCCAGGGCACCGGTTCGGCCCGGCAGCTGCCGGAAGAGGCGCTGATGCTGACCGGTGACGAGAACATCATCGACATCAACTACGTCGTCCTCTGGCGGATCAACAACGCCGCCGACTTCCTGTTCAACATTCGCGATCCGGAGAACACGGTGACGGTGGCGGCCGAGAGCGTGATGCGCGAGGTGATCGGCCAGACGCCGATCATCGACGCCACCACCGAAGGCCGGCGTGCCATCGAGGACCGGGTCAAGGAAGAGCTGCAGATATTGATGAACAGCTATGGCTCGGGCATCACCATCGACGAGGTGCAGCTGCAGAAGTCGGATCCGCCGCCGGAGGTCATCGACGCCTTCCGCGACGTGCAGCGGGCGCAGGCCGACCGCGAGCGGTTGCAGAACCAGGCCGAAGCCTTCGCCAACGACATCCTGCCCCGCGCCCGTGGCGAGGCCGAGCGGCTGTTGCAGGAGGCGCAGGCCTACGAGCAGGAGGTGGTCGCCCGGGCGCGTGGTGAAAGCGATCGCTTCACGCAGGTCTTGACCGCCTATTCGGCATCCAAGGACGTCACCATCCAGCGCATCTATCTCGAGACCATGGAGCAGGTCCTGGGTGGCACCAACAAGGTGATCATCGACAGCAGCGGCGCAGGTGGGGCGAACGGGGTCATTCCCTATTTGCCGCTCCCCGATCTCGAGCGCCGGGCGCGCGAGCGTGATGCGGCGGCAGGCACGGCCCGTGATCTGGAGCCGGCCGAGCGCGGCTTCGGCGCCAGGCAGGAAGGAGCGACCCAATGAGCCAACGGATCCTGATCGGCGTCGGCGTTGTCGTCGCCGCCACGGCCTTTCTCCTCTTCAACGCTCTCTTCACCGTGCACCAGACCCAGCAGGCGCTCGTCCTGCAGTTCGGTAACCCGGTCCGGGTGATCAGCGAGCCCGGCCTCAACATCAAGGTGCCGTTCATTCAGAACGTCGAGTTCTTCGAGCGGCGCGTACTGGACTTCGATGCGGGTTCGGTCGAGCTCGTCCTCGGCGACCAGCGGCGGCTCGTGGTCGATGCCTTCGCCCGCTACCGGATCACCGATCCGTTGCGCTTCCGCCAGTCGGTCGGCGCCGAGGTCGCGTTCCGCGGCCGATTGGAGCCGATCACCTTCTCGGCACTGCGCAGCGTGCTCGGTGAGGTCTCGCTGTTCACCATCCTGTCCGGAGAGCGGGCGCAGTTGATGAGCCGGATTGCCTCGGAGGCCAACCGGGCGCTGCAGCAGTTCGGCGTCGAGGTCATCGACGTGCGGATCAAGCGCGCCGACCTGCCGCAGGAGAACCAGGAAGCCATCTTCCTGCGGATGCAGACCGAACGTGAGCGCGAGGCGCGCGAGCTCAGGGCGCAGGGTGAGGAGATCGCCCAGCGGATCCGGGCCCGGGCCGATCGCGAGCGGCGGGTGCTGATCGCCGAGGCCGAGCGTGAGTCGCAGCAGATCCGTGGTCGCGGTGATGCCATCGCGATCGCCACCTTCGCCGAGGCGTTCGGTCAGGATCCGGCCTTCTTCGGCTTCTACCGCTCGATGCAGGCCTATCGCAACGCGCTGGCCGACGAGGCCACCAGCTTCGTGCTCGCCCCCGACAGTGCGTTCTTCCGCTTCTTCCATTCGGCTGACGACATCACGATGCAGGTCGCGGGTGCGCCGGCCGACTCGGCGCCGACCGTGGCCGAGGTGATGCGGGAGCTCTCGGGCGTCGACGGGGTGGCGGAGCTTGCCGAGCCAGCCGAGCAGCCAGTGGCCGCCGACTAGCTTGCGCGTGGCGGCCATGACGGGTCTCTCCGGTCGGGTCGCCAGAGCCCGGGGCTGTTGAGCGGCTGATGCAGGATTTGCTCACCGCCGCAGCCCTGGTGCTGGTCCTCGAAGGCGTGCTCTGGGCGCTTTTCCCCAACGGGATGAAGCAGGCGGCCGCACGCGCCATCGTGCTCGAGTCGCGTGTGCTCCGCGCCGGTGGCCTGATCTTCACCGGAGTCGGCGTGTTCATCGTATGGTTGATCCGCGGCTGAGCCTATTGGCGCTCGCGACCGGAGCGCCTACATCTGCGCGAACAGGCCGGTGGCTCGCCGGCCTGTGGGGGAGCGGCTGCCGTCGGAGGCGGCGGCCTGCTTGAAAGACGTCGCAACTGCCCGGCCGAGTGGACCGGGCATGGGAGTTCCGCATGACACAGTTATTCGGCTCGGATCGGGTGCCGTCGCCGGGCAGGTGCTGGCTCAAGGGATTGGCGGTGCTGGTCCTGGCCGGGTTTCTCGCAATCGGTCCCGCCGTGCCGTCGAGCCAAGCCCAGGTGGTGCCGAGTGACGGCTTCGGTGATCTCGTCGAGCGCGTCGGCCCCGCCGTGGTCAACATCTCGACGACCCGCGAGCAGGCGCCGATCGAAGATATCCCGCTGCCCCAGTTCCCGCCCGGCTCGCCCTTCGAGGAGTTCTTCCGTGACTTCTTCGAGCGCGAGCAGCCCGAGCAGCAGCAGCGCCCGCGCCGTGGGGCGTCCTTGGGCTCGGGCTTCGTCATCTCGCCCGAGGGTTATGTTGTCACCAACAACCACGTGATCGCCGAGGCCGACCAGATCAGCGTACAGTTCTCGGATGGCTCCGACTACGAGGCCGAACTGATCGGTCGCGACCAGCAGACCGACCTGGCGCTCTTGAAGATCGAGCGCGAGGAGCCGTTTCCCTTCGTCGAGTGGGCCGACAGCGACCAGGTTCGGGTCGGCCAGTGGATGGTCGCCATCGGCAATCCCTTCGGCCTCGGCACCTCGGTCACCGCCGGCATCGTCTCGGCCCGTGGCCGCGATATTCGGGCCGGGCCCTATGACGATTTCTTCCAGGTCGACGCCGCCATCAATCGCGGCAATTCGGGTGGCCCTAGCTTTACCCTCGATGGCCGGGTGTTCGGTGTGAACACGGCGATCTTTTCGCCCTCGGGCGGCAATGTCGGCATCGGCTTCGCCATTCCGTCGAACCTCGCGCGGCGGGTGATTGACAGCCTGCAGAGCGAAGGTCGGGTGGCCCGCGGCTGGCTGGGGGTGCGCATCCAGGCCGTGACCGACGAGATCGCCGAGAGCCTCGGCCTCGACGGAGCGCAAGGGGCGCTGGTGGCCAGCGTGACCCCGACCGGGCCGGCGGAGGCTGCCGGGATCGAGGCCGGCGACGTGATCGTCGAGTTCGACGGTGAGCGGATCACCCAGATGCGCTCGTTGCCGCGCATCGTCGCCGACACCGATGTCGGGCGCGATGTCGATGTCCTGATCTGGCGGCGTGGCGACGAGCAGACCGTACAGGTGACGCTCGGCGAGTTGCCCGACGAGTCGACGCTGGCGCAGATGGGCGACAGTGCGCCCGAAGCGGTGAGCTCGGCCTTGTCGATCGAGTTGCTGGGGCTGACGGTCGATGCCCTTACCGACGAGTTGAGAACGCGGTTCGAGCTGCCGGCGGAGGCGCAGGGTGTCGTGATTCTCGACGTCGAGCCCGAGAGCCCGGCCGAGGCCGAGGGGCTGCTCCCGGGCGATGTCATCGCCGAGGTCAATCAGGTCGAGGTCGGCTCGCCGCCGGAGGTCATGGCCAAGGTGAACGAGGCGCGGGACGAGGGGCGCAGTGCGGTGCTCCTGTTGATCAATCGCCAGGGTGATCTCCGCTTTGTCGCCCTGCGGCTGACCACCTGACCGACACGCTGTCGTTAGACGCGCAACGGCCGGCATCCGACGATGTCGGCCGTTGCGCGTTTCGGGGCTCAGTGGGCGAGATCGGCATGGGTGTAGCCTTGGAGATAAAGGGCGGCGTCCAGTCCGGCGTGGTCGAGCACGAGCTGTGCCGCGGGCCTGAGCACGGCGTGCGGGCGAAACGCCACGGCGAGCCCGGCGGCCTCGAGCATCTTCTTGTCGTTGGCACCGTCGCCGACCGCGAGGCAATCGGCCGGCGTGATGCCGAACTCGGCCGCTGCCGCGCGCAGGCTGGCGAGCTTGGCATCCGCACCCAAGACCGGCTTGAGCACACGGCCGGTGAGCTTGCCGTCCACGATCTCCAGCCGATTGCCCTGATGCCGGGCGAAGCCGGCGAACTCGGCGACGTAGGCGGTAAACGCGGTGAAGCCACCCGAGACCAGGAGCGTAAGGCAGCCATGCGCCCGCATCGTCCGGACCAGTGTCCTGGCCCCGGGGTTGAGCTCGAGCCGGTGCTCGCAGATCTCGCGGATCGCCCGTTCCGGCACGCCTGCCAAAAGCGCGACGCGCGCCTCGAGGGCAGCCTCGAAGTCGAGCTCGCCGTTCATCGCCCGGCGGGTGATGGCCGCCACCTCGGCCTTGATGCCTATGGCATCGGCCAACTCGTCGATGCACTCGATCGTGATGATCGTGCTGTCCATGTCCGAGATCAAAAGGCGCTTCCTGCGTCCCTCGGCCGGGATCAGCGCCCAGTCGAGCGGCTGGCATGCGAGCTCGGCCCCGACGGTCTCGCGGGCCGGGGCGTCATCCAGCACGATCTCCGCCGCCCGGTCCGCCGCCAGCCAGTGTGGCCGGCCGCCGAACTGCCGCGCGAGGCGGTCGACGAGGCCGCCCGTCAGCGGTGCCTTGGCCGGATCGGCGAGCAGAACGAGGCAGTGGGTCATCGAGCGGGTGATCCGGGCCGAGGTTCGGCGCAGCGGTGGGGGTGAGCGATGCGGGGCGGCGGCAGCTATCGGGGCACCGTCCTCTTAGGCGGCAGCACGGCGAGCGGCAAGTCGGCCCTGGCCCTGGCGCTCGCCGAGCGTACCGGCGGGGTGATCCTCAATGCCGATTCCGTCCAGCTCTATCGCGACCTGCCGATCCTGACGGCGCGTCCCGGCCCCGCGGATCTCGCCCGCGCCGAGCATCGTCTTTACGGCCTCCTCGAGGCGCACGAGGTGAGCTCGGTCGCGGCCTGGCTCGCGCGCATCGAGCCCGAGCTTCGCGATCTCCAGAGGGCCGGGCGGCTCGCTATCGTGACCGGCGGCACCGGGCTCTACTTCAAGGCGCTGGTGCACGGCCTGCCGGTGCTACCGGAGATCCCTGACGCCATTCGCGCCGAGCTGCGCCAGTCGCCGCTCGCCAGCGACACCCTCCATGCGCGGCTCGCCGCCGTCGATCCGGCGCTCGCCGCCCGGCTGCAGCCCAGCGATCGCCAGCGCATCCTGCGCGGCCTCGAGGTGGCGCTCGCCACCGGGCGGCCGCTTACCGCCTGGCAGGCCGATCCGCCGCGGCGGGTCGGGCTCGCGGCCCCCATCGCCGGTCTGGCCCTGTTGCCGCCGGCAGCGGTGGTCGATCTGCGGATCGAGCACCGGCTCGCGGCGATGCTGGCGGCGGGCCTGCTCGAGGAGCTGCGCGCCTTCCGGGCGGGGCCGGGCCGCCGGCCGACGCCGCTCGCCAAGGCGGACGGGGTGGCCGAGCTGGGTGCCTATCTCGATGGCGAGCTCGAGCTCGCAGCCGCCAGGCGCGCCACCGTGCTCAAGGTGCGGCGCTATGCCAAGCGGCAGCGGACGTTCTTCAAAGGGCAGCTCGCCCGGATGCTCGAGCCCTTGGCGGTGGTCGCCGATGCGGGGCAGGTCGAGCCGCTCGCTGCGACGCTGTGCGCCCGTCTCGAGGGCTTGCCGCAGCACGGACGTGGTTGATTTCCAGGAGGTCAGCGGCTAGCGTTGCGATCCTTTTGCCGACAAGGCAACGGAACCCTTTAGTGCGCATAAAACCACCGATAGAGCCGACGCCTCTTTACCCAACCGGAGCTAGACCCATGACCGCAGCGACAGCCGCACCGACCGCCGTCGACACCCAGTCGATGACCGGCTCGCAGGTGGTGCTTCAGGCGCTGGTCGAGCAGGGGGTAGAGGTGATCTTCGGCTATCCGGGCGGGGCGGTGCTGCCGATCTATGATGCAATCTTCCAGCAGGACCGCATCCGGCACATTCTCGTCCGCCACGAGCAGGCCGCGGTGCATGCCGCCGAGGGCTATGCGCGGTCGACCGGCAAGGTCGGCTGCGTGCTGGTCACCTCGGGCCCGGGGGCGACCAACACCGTCACCGGCCTCACCGACGCGCTGATGGACAGCGTCCCCGTCGTCTGCCTGACGGGGCAGGTGCCGACCCACATGATCGGCAACGATGCCTTCCAGGAGGCCGACACCGTCGGCATCACCCGCCCCTGCACCAAGCACAACTACCTGGTCAAGGAGTCGTCGGCCCTGGCCCGCGCCATCCACGAGGCCTTCCACGTGGCGCGCAGTGGCCGGCCGGGCCCGGTCGTGGTCGATCTGCCCAAGGACATCCTGATGAAGCCCGCACCCTACCTGGCCAAGGACGCCGTGCGGCATCGCACCTACCACCCGCCCCGCGACCCCGATATGCGGCGGATCGAGGAGGCCGTGGACCTCATGGCCCGGGCCGAGCGGCCGATCTTCTATGTCGGCGGCGGCGTCATCAATGCCGGGCCCAAGGCCTGCCAGCTCCTGACCGAGCTGGTGCGCGAGACCGGCTACCCGATCACCCTGACGCTGATGGCCCTGGGCGCCTATCCCGCCTCGGACGCGCAGTTCATCGGCATGCTCGGCATGCACGGCACCTACGAAGCCAACATGGCGATGCACGACTGCGACGTCATGATCAATATCGGCGCCCGCTTCGACGACCGGGTGACCGGCCGGCTGGACGGCTTCTCGCCCGGCAGCAAGAAGATCCACGTCGACATCGACCCCTCGTCGATCAACAAGAACATCGCCGTCGACGTGCCGGTGATCGGTGATGCCGAGCGCACGCTCGAAGCCCTGCTCAACGCCTGGCGGCGGCGCGGCAATGTCGTGACCTCCGGCCGGACCAAGGCCTGGTGGGGCCAGATCGCCGAGTGGCAGACCAAGAAGAGCCTGCGCTTCCGGCAGGGCAAGGACACGATCAAGCCGCAATACGCCGTGCAGCGGCTCTGCGCGCTGACCCGGGAGCTGGACGTCTACATCACGACCGAGGTGGGCCAGCACCAGATGTGGGCGGCCCAGCACTTCAAGTTCGAGAAGCCTTTCCGCTGGATGACCTCAGGCGGCCTGGGGACGATGGGCTACGGCTTCCCGGCAGCCATGGGCGTGCAGGTGGCGCACCCCGAGGCTCTCGTCATCGACATCGCCGGCGAGGCCTCGTGGCTGATGAACATGCAGGAGATGTCGACCTGCATGCAG
Source organism: Geminicoccaceae bacterium (assembly GCA_036796215.1). Classification (GTDB taxonomy): domain Bacteria; phylum Pseudomonadota; class Alphaproteobacteria; order Geminicoccales; family Geminicoccaceae; genus SLRI01. The sequence continues at coordinate 8,177 of DAIRDJ010000034.1, read as the reverse complement.
TACCGGCTGCCGGTGAAGTCGTTCATCCTCAACAACAGCTACATGGGCATGGTCCGCCAGTGGCAGGACTTCTTCCACGGCAATCGTCACGCCGAGAGCTACATGGACAGCCTGCCGGACTTCGTGAAGCTGGCCGAGGCCTTCGGGGCGGTGGGCCTGAGAGCGACCAAGCCCAGCGAGGTCGACGACGTCATCAAGGAGATGATCAGGGTCAACAAGACCGTGATCGTCGACATGGTCGTCGACCGGAACGAGAACGTCTACCCGATGATCCCGGGCGGGGCGGCGCACAACGAGATCAAGCTCAGCCCCGAGGACGACGGGCCGCACGAGGCGATCTCCGAGGAGGGCATGGTGCTCGTATGAGCCGTTGAGCCCGCCCGGCCCAGGTTCCGCGGCCGCCGGCTCAGCCACCGTCGAACCGGCGCCGCGCGAGCGGGCCCGCCAGCCCTTTCCCTGTCGCCAGCCCTTTTCCCCATCGATTGCCCGAGCCCATGAGCCCCAACACCGCCGTCCCCCAGCCCACCCAGGCCCTATTTTCTGCCGTCGAGCCGGAGCCCGAGGAGCGCCACACCATCGTCGTGCTCGTTGACAACGAGCCCGGTGTGCTCGCCCGGGTGATCGGTCTCTTCTCCGGCCGCGGCTACAATATCGACAGCCTGACCGTAGCCGAGATCGACACCAGGAAGGCCCTCTCGCGCATCAACATCGTCACCACCGGAACCCCGCTCGTCATCGAGCAGATCAAGAACCTGCTCGCCAAGCTGGTCCCCGTCCACAGCGTGCAGGACCTCACCGTCGAAGGCCCGCACATCGAGCGCGAACTCGCCCTGGTCAAGGTGCTCGGCGAGCGCGAGCGGCTGATCGGGGCCCTTCGGATTGCCGACTTCATGCATGCGCGGCTCGTCGACAGCACGCCCGAGAGCTTCGTCTTCGAGATGACCGGCACGACCAGCGAGATCGACAGCTTCATCCACATGCTCGAGCCCGTCGAGGTCAGCCGGGCCGGCGTCGTCGCCATCAGCCGCGGCAGCCGGATCCTCGAAGAACGCCCGCCAGCGCCCGAGACCTGAATCACCTCGCCAGCAAGCGCCCGACAAAGGGGGGATACCCATGCGCGTCTATTACGATGCCGACGCCGACCTCAATCTGGTCAAGTCGAAGAAAGTGGCCGTCATCGGCTACGGCAGCCAGGGCTTCGGCCACTCCAACAACATGAAGGACAGCGGCGTCGAGAACGTCGTCATCGGCCTCAAGGAGACGAGCGCCAGCCGGGCCAAGGCCGAGCGCGCCGGCTTCAAATGCATGACCGGCAGCGAAGCCGCCAAATGGGCCGACATCGTCATGGTCCTCGTCCCCGACGAGCTCCAGGCCGACCTCTACAAGGACGAGCTGCGGGACAACATGAAGGAGGGTGCCGCCCTCATGTTCGCCCACGGCTTCAACATCCACTTCAACCTGATCGAGCCCCGCCCCGACCTCGACGTCTTGATGATCGCCCCCAAGGGCCCCGGCCACCTGGTGCGTGCGGAATACACCAAGGGTGCCGGCGTCCCCTCGCTCCTCGCCATCCACCAGGACGCGACAGGCAGCGCCCACGACATCGGCCTCTCCTACGGCGCCGCCATCGGCGGCGGCCGCGCCGGCATCATCGAGACCAGCTTCAAGGAAGAGGTCGAGACCGACCTCTTCGGCGAGCAGGTGGTGCTGTGCGGTGGCCTCTGCGCCCTCATCCAGGCCGGCTTCGAAACCCTGACCGAGGCCGGCTACGCCCCCGAGATGGCCTATTTCGAAACCGTCCACGAGGTGAAGCTCATCGTCGACCTCATCTACGAGGGCGGCCTCGCCAACATGCGCTACTCGATCTCCAACACCGCCGAATACGGCGACTACAAAACCGGCCCCCGCATCGTCACCGACGAAACCAAGGCCGAGATGAAGCGCATCCTCAGCGACATCCAGGAAGGCCGCTTCGCCCGCGACTGGGTGCTCGAGAACAAGGCCGACCAGGCCCACTTCAAAGCCATCCGCCGCCGCCACGCCGACCACCCCATCGAAGAAGTCGGCGCCAAACTCCGCGCCATGATGCCCTGGATCGGGGCGAACAAGCTGGTGGCCGGTACGAAGGACTGACGAAGTAGGAAGAGAAAGGGCAGGGGAGGCACGCCTACCCTGGACCCCACCGGTATTTTTGGATGGGGTTTGCAGTCGGGCGGTAACCGCCCTACCTTCGAGGCATCGATGCTGCCGAGGTAGCCCGCATGGCCGACACCGCAACACTCTCGCGCAAGTTTCAGATCTCGATCCCCAAGAACGTGCGCGTCGCGCACGACTGGCAAGCCGGCCAGGAATTCGCCTTCATCCCCAAAGGCACCGGCGTCCTCCTCGTCCCCGTCCCCAAGCTCGAGGACCTCCGCGGTACCGCCAAAGGCGCCGACCCCGAAGGCTACAGGGACCGAAGCAACCGCTACTGATGCGGCTGGTCGACTCCTCGGCCTGGATCGAATGGCTGATCGACAGCCCGACCGGTAAACGACTCGCCGGTGAGTTGCCGCAGCGTGACCAATGCCTGGTCCCGACGATCGTCCAACTCGAACTATCGAAGTGGCTGACGCGCGAGAAAAGCGAAGACGACGCCGACCGCTTCATCGCCTTCTCGCGCACCTGTGTGGTCGTCGACCTCGATACTGCGATCGCGCTTCGGGCAGCGAACCTTTGCTTGGAATACAAGCTCGCGACAGCAGACGCCGTGATCTACGCCACCGCCGTCGAGCACGAAGCCGATCTCCTCACCTGCGACACACACTTCGAAGACTTGCCGCAGGTGATCGTCATCAGCAAGAAGTGATAAGATCGCATGAAGCCGAGGACAAAGACCCCGGAAATTTTGGCCCGCCAGCGCTTGATGGAGCTGAATGCCGGCACCTCCCTCGACGACCTCGGCCGCCTCAGTTCCGTCGGCCTGCACAAGCTGAAAGGCAATCTGCGAGGCTACTGGTCGCTCGACATCAACGGCCCGTGGCGCATCCTCTTCCGGTTCGCGAGAAATCGGCATCAGGAGTCGTTTCGACGCGGTGAGTTTGCCACCCAGTGCAGGTTGGTCGGAAGGGCATGGTGACCATGATGGCGAATAGACTGCGCTGCCGTTCAGTTGAGGCCGATCAAGGTGAGAATGGGCACCACGGCGACCCCCGCGACCACCAGAAACACGAACTCCTGCCACCGCTCGCGGAAGTAGCGCGCAAGCCCGGCGAGCTTTGCGCCGGGGCCGAGAGGGTAAACGGTAATCCGCCAAGGTCCTTCCTCTCCCATCTCGACCTCGGCCCCGCCCCACCACCAGTTCCGGAGGCGGCGCATCGAGCCCGGCTTGGCCGAGTGCTCCCGTGCGCGTGGCTCCCCTTGGGACTGAAGCTCGTCCGGCATGCTTAATTCATCTGCCGGATCAGCACGAAATGCCAGATTTTGGATTGGTCACCGTCCGTGACTTGCCGCTTTCGCCAGGGAAATCTCTAAAAGCTGCATCGAGTATCGGATCGATGACAGAACTCAGCGCCCGGCATCTTCCTGTACTGAGTGCGGTCATCGAATAGACCTGTTGCGGCTGCGCTCCTTCATGCTTGGGCACGCTGTAGATACCGACGACGAGGGCGCGAGGGTACCTACTCTCGACCGTTGTCGTCCCGCTGTATCGGGCACCGCCCGCGTAGTCGGATGTCACGCTGCCACTAGTGTAAGCGGCTCCGGCCTGCTGTGCACCAACACCATACGCGAGGGCCGCAATGTAGTCCGGGGGCTGATCTGGGTCCGGCGGCGCGACTTGGAAACCTACCTCTGCCAGCCTGGCGGCCAATTTGGAGGCGTAGGTCATAAACTCGATCGTATTCGCCTGGCCTGGCTCTGCGGGAACGATCGCGATCTGCTGGCCAGCATAATCTGCCGGCAAATCGTGGAAGACCTCGACATTGGTTCGTACCAGTGTGCACCCGGTGAAAACTAGTGCGAGACAAATTGTCGCGCCGATCCTCGCTGCCGATCTCCCGTTCCGCGCCATTCCTGACACTCCCCAACTGCCCCCATCTTTTGGGCTCTGGAGCACGCCGAGCCACGGTAAATTATCGCGTACAGATAGCATGGTCGGGGCCACTTTGTCACCGGCGCCGTGCGCAGCAAGTGAAACAGGCGCCCCTTCTGGAACATCGGTGTCGGAAATCGTTTCACGCGCCAACGTCGGCTCACCAACTCTGAGGGCTCTCTTGGCGATCGTCGTCGACGAGAACGTCTCGCCGCCGGTCGTCGTTACGGTGTATGCTACCACGCAGTTCCGCAGGTACGGAGTAGGACCGTGAGGATCGACTACGACGCCGAGACCGACACGATTCGGATCGTCCTGAAGGAGACGCCCGTGCGGGAAAGCGAGGAGGAGCGGTCCGGCGTGATCCTCGACTACGACGCGGCCGACCAACTCGTCGCCCTCGAGATCCTCGACGCCTCCAGCCGCCTGGATGCCGTCGACAGCGTCCAACTCAGGCTGCGACAGGCGCCCCGCCTTTCGGATGCGGCGGAGTAGGCTCAAGAAAAGCGACCAATCGTACCGCTCGTCGCATCACCACCTCGTAATCTCGCTCGCCATGGCCATCCCACCCGGCACCAACCCAAAATTCCGGTGGGGACTGGGGAGGATCATCCTCCCCAGATTTAGGCGTTCGTTCCTATCATGTCAAGCCCGTCGAAGAACACCGTCACATCGCCGAGGACGTCGGCGCGCCAGCGGAGGGGGCGGGCGAGGCCGAGGAGGGTGGCGGCGTGGCCGAGGCCCTCGTACTCGCGGGTGACGGCCTTGACACCTTCGGCCCGAAGCAGCTCTTGCAGGCGGTGGATGTTCCTTGGCACGACGATGTCGTCGTCGCTGCCGTTGACGAGCAGCATGGGCGGGGCGTCGGGACGGACGCGGTTGACGGGCTGGGTGGCTTCGAGGTCCTCCACCCCGTGGAAGGCCTCCTTCGTGGCGCGGACGCGCAGGGGCAGGAAGTCGTAGGGGCCGGAGAGGGCGGCGACCGCGGCGATGCTGGAGCGCTCGAGGCCGGCGGCTTGGGCGAGGTCGTCGGCCAGTGCCAGCATCACGGCGTTGTAGGCGCCGGCGGAGTGGCCGACGAGGTGGACGGGGCCGGGCTTGCCGCCGAACTCGGGCGCGCGGTCCAGAAGGGCCGCCATGGCCCGGCCGCAGTCGATGACGAAGTCGGGGTAGCGGACCTCGGGGACCACGCGATAGTCGGGGATGGCCACCAGATAGCCCGCTGCGGCGAAGGCGCGGCCGACGAAGGCGTAGTTCGCCTTGTCGCCTTGCTGCCACGAGCCGCCGTAGAGAAAGACCAGAAGAGGCAGCTCTTCGGTCGCCATGTCGGGCGCGTAGACGTCGAAGCGCTGCCGCGGATGGCGGCCGTAGGCGATATCGGTGGCGCTGCGATACGAGCCTGGGTCCTTGGGCACCAATGCGTTCAGGATGCCGAGCGGGCTGCAGGCGGCGAGCAGCGGGGCGAGCAGCGGCAGGCTCAGGGCAGTGCGGCGGGCGGGCAAGAGTAGCGTCCTTTTCCTCGTCGTCCGGTGGCCGGCAGCGGCTCCACGAGGCCATATGGCATCGCCGGACGCCGCGATCAGGGGGTGTCCGCGAACGCGAGCTTTGCGTCGCTGCTGCATTCGCGGCATGAAGGTCGCGCCGACAAGAATCGCCCGGGGGAGGCTGGACCATGATCGACGAGGCACCGCTGTTGACCATCAAGCGCCACATCGTGCGGCCGGGCAAGGCCGAGGTCGCTGCCTTCGAGGGGGCGCTGACCGGCTTCGTCGCCGACGCTCTCGGTGGTCGGGGCGCCATGCTGCCGGCCGTCAAGCCGATCGCCGGGACGGGGCCGTTCTGTGGCGTGGCGCTGCCGTGCGCTGCCGGTCCCGCCGACAATCTCGCGGTCTTCGGGGCGCTGATGATCGCCGAGCCCGGCGATGTCGTGGTCTGTGCGGCGGACGGCTTCGAGCACACGGCCGTCACCGGCGATCTCCTCCTCGGCATGCTGAAGAACAAGGGCTGCGTCGGCTTCGTCACCGACGGGGCGGTGCGCGATCTGCCGGGCATCCGCGAGGTCGGGCTGCCGTGCTATGCGACCGCCGTCACCCCCAACTCGCCGGCGAAGAACGGGCCCGGGACGGTGGGCCTCTCGGTCGTGGCGGGCGGGGTGACGGTGGGGCCGGGCGATATCGTCGTCGGCGACGCGGACGGTGTCGTGGTCGTGCCCCGAGCGCTCATCGCGCGGACGATCGAGCGGCTCGAGGCGGTGAAGGCGGCGGAGGCCGATCTCCTCGCCAAGGTCCAGGGCGGGCTGACCCTGCCCGAGAGCATCCGGGCCATGGCGGAATCCGGGCGTTTCGTCGAGGTGGAGTGATGGCGCTGCCGTGATCGGGGCCGGGGCGATGGGTGGCATGCCCGGCGCCCGGTTCGCCCTGGCCGGGGCGGAGGTGCTGCTGGTCGACCTGGACGCCGACCATGTCGGGGCGATCCTCGCGGACGGGCTGGTTGTGACGTTCGCGGGCGAGGAGCAGCTTCATCGGCTGGCGGCCACCACCGATCCCGCAGGCCGGCGGCCCGTTCGACCTCGTGCCGGTCATGGTCGACTGCAACGCCACGGCAGCGGCCGCGGCGACGGCGGCGGGGCTGCTCGGCGAGGCGGGCACAGTGCTGACGCTGCAGAACGGTATCGGCAATATCGAGGCCCTGGTCGAGGTCCTGGGAGCACCCCGGGTGCTCGCGGGCTCGACCATGAACAGTGCGGCGCGCACCGCCGCCGGCCAGGTGGCGCACACCCATCTCGGCAAGACGGTGCTGGGCGAGCTCGACGGCAGCACCACCCCCAGGCTCGAGCCGGTGGCCGAGCTCTTCGCTGCGGCGGGCCTGCCGGTCGAGGTCACGGCCAACGTCCAGGGCCATGTCCGGCAGAAAGTCATCCTCGACGCGGCGCTCGACCCGGTCGCCGCCATCACCCGGCTGCGCCCCGGCGAGATCGCCTGTTCCGCCGCCGTCACGGCGCTGGTCCGGCGACCCCCTGGGCGAGATCCTGGCCGTGGCTGGTGCCGAGGGGTCACCCCTCCCGACCCCGATCCAAGGGCCTCGATCCTCGGGCATGGCGGTCGGCCGGATGAACAAGCCCTCGATGCTGCAGCATGTCGAGCCGGGCAGGCGGACGGAGATCGATGCGCTCAACGGGGCGCTCATCGGCTACGCCGCCCGGCACCGGATCGAGCGTCCGGTCGACACGACGATCGTCCAGCTGGTCGAGGCGATCGAGGGCCGCCCGAGCGGCTGAAACTCGATGATAGGAATAGTAGCGGATTTTCCGGCCGCCGTCAAGCACGCGCTCGGGATCGTTCGGCAACCGGCGCCTGGCCGGGCAGCGCGGCGCCCGGGCCCGCCGGGACGCGAACCGAAAATTGTTCCCCAACGCCCTGAAAGACTGGCCGAAAGGCAGCTCGCCTGCGACAAACTGGCCCCCCGGGTTCGTTCGCAAAACCCGGGTTCGTTTGTGCGACTCTTCGGTTCGTTCGTCGCAAGTCTCGGGTTCGTTCGTCGACCGCCCGGGTCCAGAACGGGCCACTTGTAACGAAAAGTGACGGAATCTGCGCCATAAACAACGCTAATGGCGCATGAATCGACGTAGATTATGACAAATGAGTCGGTATACGACGCATCGCTCGGGTTCATGGCGCATAGATCGACTCATTTTGCCGGGGCATGGCGCATCAGGCGAACATCGATTCGGCGGTTTGTTTGTAGGCGTACAATGATCTATAAGCGTTGCTTATGACCTTTCGGAACGGGGCGTGATGCCAGACCAGCGATTTTTGATAAATCGAACGGCTTTTCCGCGAAAATGGACGGGGTTTTCTCTCGTCGGAGGATTTTTCTCGGTTTTCGCCAGCCGAGGTGGCGGCAGCGGGCCCTGCGGCAGGCCGTTCGGCAGCCGGAGGGCTCAGGCGGCTGCAATGCGGCGATGGTGGAAGAGGAAGAAAAGCAAGGGGACGATGATCGTCCCCTTGGACCCCTGCGGTTTTTTTGCCGGTGCCGGCGGCGTGAGCGGGCGGGGTTTTCTGGGGGATTTCAGGAGGTTGGGGGCGGTTCGGCGGGGTGCGGGCGG
>DAIRDJ010000033.1:0-32542 GCA_036796215.1 Geminicoccaceae bacterium | reverse complement strand
CCGGATGCTTGAGCGGGCCACCAACGAATTTCCAGACATCAGGTTGCGTAATCCCCTTCATCTTCTTGAGCAATGCGTTTGCCCCGTGGGCGGCTCAGCTTGACGCTGGCTTGAAGGCCGAGGGCATGAGGTCGTCGATGCGGTTCTGGGGGTGGCCGTTGGCGCGGGCTTTGAGGGTGGCCTCCAGGTCGGCGAAGGGGTCGATGCCGTTCATTCTGGCAGTGGCGATTGGCTATCGCCCGCACCGTCCAGCACATTGCATCGCCCGGCGGCGGCTCCTCCATGGTCAGCCGAACCACCAGCGCCAGCATCTGGCTGCGACCCTGTGAATGCGCGACGACCGGGTCTTGTCGCGCAGTAAGCCATCTACCCCCGCCTCGATAGAGACGTAAAGCCCAGGGTCCCTCCTATCGACAGACCATAGAAAAGACCGTTTCTCAAGGTAGTCTTATGTTGTTAACGAGTCACCAGATCGCGAAGCAGTTGCGGGCGTGAGGGGCGCCGGCGCAAAGTTACGGTGGGTGCAGGGAGGATCATCCTCCCTGCATCAACTCTCTTGCTCGGGATTTTTCGCCGAGCAGCTCTGGCGTCAGGGTTTTGATCGCGTCGTATTGGCTGAGGAAGACGTGGCCGGTCAACTCGTCGAGGAAGTGCGAGCGTTGCAGGCGGTCCATGACGGGGCCTTTGACCTCGGAGAGGTGGAGGTCGACGTTGGCTGCCTTGAGCGATTGATTGATGGCTTCGAGGGATTCCAGGGCGGAGTGGTCGATCTCGTTGACGGCCGAGCACATCAGGACGACGTGGCGGACCTCGGGTTGCTTGGCGACACGGTCGGTGACGGTTTCCTCGAGCCAGCCGGCGTTGGTGAAGGTGAGGCTCTCGTCGATCCGCATGGCGAGGACCTCGGGGCTCGTCAGGACGTCGTGGCGGAGGATGTTGCGGAAATGCTGGGTGCCGGGGACGAGGCCGACGACGGCGACGTGCGGGCGTGAGGCCTTGTGCAGGAAGAGGAGGATGGAGAGGCCGACGCCCGCCGTAACCCCGACCTCGACGCCGGCGACGAGCGTCATGCCGATGGTGAGCAGCATCGCCGAACCGTCGCGCCTGGAATAGGTCCAGGTGCGGCGGATGGCACCGAGATCGACGAGGCTGAGGACAGCGACGATGATGGTGGCGGCAAGCGTGGCGTTGGGCAGGTAGTACAGCCAGGGGGTGAGGGTGAGAGCGGCGACGCCGATGCCGATGGCGGTGAAGGCACCGGCGGCGGGCGTTTCGGCGCCGGCATCGAAATTGACGACGGAGCGGGCGAAACCGCCGGTCACCGGGTAGCCGCCGGTCATCGACGCTGCGACGTTGGCGGCACCCAGGCCGATGAGCTCCTGGTCGGGGCGGATGCGCTGGCGGCGCTTGGCGGCCAGTGTCTTGGCGACGGAGACGGATTCGACGAAGCCGATGAGACTCAAGAAGAGGGCAGGCGCTGCAAGCTGCAGCCAGAGGTCGGCATCGAACAGGGGTAGGGTCAAGGGTGGCAGGCTGGTCGGAATGTCGCCCACGATGCGGACACCGTGGTCGGCGAGCGCCAGCCCGGCCGTGGCGGCCGTCGTGACGACGATGGCGATGACTGGACCCGTTCGGGCGACGAGATCGGCGGCACGGGGCGGCAGGCCGAGCTGCAAGAGCAGCGGCTTGAAGCCTTTTCTGACCCAGAAGAGGAAGGCAAGCGCAGTCAGGCCCAGAGCGGCGGTCACGAGGTTCAGGCTGTCGATGCCCTGGGCGAAGCTCAGGACGATCTCGACAAGCGTGTACCCGGACGTCCGGATGCCGAGGAGGTGGCCGAGCTGGCTTGCCGCGATGATCAGGCCGGCCGCGGTGATGAAGCCCGAGATCACGGGGTGCGAGAGCAGGTTGGCGAGGGCGCCGAGGCGGAGCAGGCCCATGACGATGAGGATGAGGCCGGAGAGTAGGGCGAGGACCAGGGCAGCTGCGATATAGTCGGCGGTCCCCTGAGCTGCGATCTGGCCAACGGTGGCGGCCGTCATCAGCGAGATGACGGCGACCGGGCCCACGGCAAGCGTGCGGCTCGTACCGAAAAGGGCGTAGACGACGAGTGGTGCGATCGACGCGTAAAGGCCGACGACCGGCGGCAGTCCCGCGAGCATGGCATAGGCGAGGCTCTGCGGGATCAGCATGATGGTGACGATGATCGCCGCCAGCAGGTCCGAGACCAGCGTGTCGCTGCGGTAACCACGACCCCATTCGAGGATCGGCAGATAGCGGGCTAGTCTCGGTTGCATGGTGGTTCGGTCTCTGAGAAGTAATGTGGGGAGGATGATCCTCCCCAAGCCCCTCCGTTACTTTGTCTCAGTGGGGCGTGAGGGGCGCCGGCGTAAAGTTACGGTGGGTGCAGGGAGGATGATCCTCTCTGCACTGCCTTTATGCTGTAGCTTTTACTTGGCGCTGCGGCAGGTAGCGGTAGGCTGCCATGCCGGCGATCATCGCGATGACGAAGACGATGGCCTGCCATTTCAGGGTGACGAGGGCCGCGACGGCCGGGCCGGGGCAGAGGCCGACGAGGCCCCAGCCGAGGCCGAAGATCACCGCCCCGGCGACGAGCGGGGTGTCGATCGTCCGGTTGGTGGGGACGTGGAAGCGCTGGTCCAGCACAGGTGCTGCCATGCGGTTCTTGATGACGTAGGCCGCGGCCGAGGGGATCAGCGCCCCGCCCATGACGAAGGCCAGCGTCGGGTCCCAGGCCCCGGCGACGTCGAGGAAGGCCAGGACGCGGGCGGGGTTGATCATATCGGAGATGGCAAGGCCGGCACCGAAGAGGATGCCGGCGACGACGGCGAGCAGTGTGCGGTTGAGCATCAGACGACCCCTTGCAGCAGGTGGCGGACGACGAAGACGGTGAGGCCTGCCACCACCATGAAGGTGAGGGTGGCGACAATCGAGCGGGGCGAGAGGCGGGCGAGGCCGCAGACCCCGTGGCCGCTGGTGCAGCCGGAGCCGAGCCGTGTGCCGAAGCCGACGAGGAGGCCGCCCAGGACGAGCAGGCCCACGGACGAGGTGATGATGATCTCTGGCTCGCGGACGAGGGCCATGGCGAAGCCGGCGCCCAGGATGGAGCCGGCGAGAAAGCCCAGCGCCTGGGTTCGTGCGGGCGACCAGCTGCCGCCGTTGGTCAGCCCGACGACGGTCGCGGCGAGGCCCGAGATGCCGGCGATCCGGCCGGCGAAGAGGAGGTAGAGGGCGGCCGAAAGGCCGATCAGGAGACCGCCTGCGAGCGGCCAGAGGAAGAATAGGTCGGTCATGGTACGGGCCAGTCGTGGTGGGTTGGCGCTTCGAGGGCTCCGCGGTGCCAGCCTTGCGGAACGGTGACGGACACTATATTTACAATGTTACGTAAACTATGCAAGTATTGACGTGCCGCAGCTCAGGGAGCGTGAATGCAGGATATGCCGATGGCCGCGCCCGAAACCGTCAGCCCGCCGAGCCTCGATCAGCTCAAGGCCAAGGCACCCGAGGCCGCGGCCTTCCTCCGCCTGCTCGCCAATCCGAACCGGCTGATCCTGCTCTGCCACATCGCCACAGGCGAGCGCTCGGTGACCGAGATCCAGCACGATCTCGGCCTCAGGCAGCCGGCATTGTCGCAGCAGCTCGCCGACCTGCGCCGCTCCGGGTTGGTTCAGACACGGCGCGAATCCCGGACGATCTTCTACGCCATCAAGGATGGTCGGGCGGCTGCCGTGATGGCGATGCTGCAGGCGATCTTCTGCGAGCCGGCGCCGTCGCCGCCGCCCGTGCCAACGCCCCGGCGTTCGCCGGAGCCGGAGCGGCTGGGCGATGCCGCAAAATTCGCGCGCCTCGGGCCGGACACCTGAACACCGCACAACAGTGCCTTGGAGACGAGCATGACCGCATCCCCCGTCGTCAAAACCTTCTGGGACGGGCCCACCGGCAGCTGGCAGTACGTGTTCCACGACCCCGCGACCATGCAGGGAGCGATCGTCGACCCCGTCTGGAACTTCGACCCAAGGGCCGTTGCCACCACCACCCACAATGCCGACCGCATCATCGACTACGTGCGCGAGGCCGGCATCGAGATCGTCTGGATCCTCGACACCCATCCGCACGCCGATCACTTCTCGGCTGCACCCTATTTGAAGGAGAAGCTGGGTGCTCCGACCGCGATCGGCGAGCATGTCAAGAAGGTGCAGGCGCTCTGGCCGGACATCTACAATCTGCCGGACCTCCCGACCGACGGCAGCCAGTGGGGCCGGCTCTTCAAGGACGGCGAGACGTTCGAGGTGGGTGAGATCCCCGTGCGAGTGATGTTCTCGCCCGGCCACACGCTGGCCTCGATCAGCTATGTCGCGGGCGACGCCGCCTTCGTCCATGACACCCTGATGGTCCCGGACAGCGGCACCAGCCGCGCCGATTTTCCGGGTGGTGACGCGGCCGAGCTCTACCGCAGCATTCAGCGCATCCTGGCCCTGCCGGACGAGACCCGTCTTTTCGTCGGCCACGACTATGCCCCGAACGGTCGGGAGCCGCTGTGCGAAGCGACTGTGGCCGAGCACAAGCGGGAGAACATCCACCTGAAAGGCGGTGCCAGCGAGGCGGCGTTCGTCAAGGTCCGAACCGAGCGTGACCAGACCTTGCCTTTGCCCAAGCTCATGCTGGCGGCTCTGCAGATCAACATCCGCGGCGGGCGGAAGCCGGAGCCCGAAGCGAACGGGCGGGCCTATCTGAAGATTCCGTTGGACTATTTCGAACCGCGGGGCGAGCCAAACGATTAGAGGAGAAGAAGTGCGGGGAGGCTGATCCTCCCCGCGCCCCACCGGTATTTCAGCCGGTTCGTGGCGCCGGATCGGTGTGGGCAGCGATGCGTCGAACCGGCGCTGCGTTTGCTGCGTAGAAGCGATATGTTCAGGATTCTTGCCCTTGTTGCACCGCTGTTTCTCGCCGGTTGTTCGGTCTTCGGTGTGCGGACGGTGGCAGAGCCGCCGTTTACCGTCGTCGACCGGCTGGCGGACGGTGTCGAGATCAGGCGCTATGCGCCGAGGGTGGCGGCCGAGGTGCGGCTGGAGGGCGGTGGCTCGCGGCCGGATGGCCGCGCGTTTCGGCTGCTGTTCGACTATATCTCCGGGTCCAACGCCGGCGGCCGCGAGATCGCGATGACGGCACCTGTGGAGCAGGCCGGCACCAAGATCGCGATGACCGCACCCGTCGAGATGGGCGACGGCGGCGACACGTTCGTCATGCGCTTCTTCCTGCCGGAGGGCTTCACGGTCGAGAATGCCCCCGAACCGCTCCGTCCCGAGGTGGCCATCGTCGGCGTCCCGGCCGAGCATGTGGCTGTCCTGGGCTTCACCGGCTGGTGGACCACCGGCGGCATCGCCCGGCGGCAGGCCGCACTGCAGGCGCAACTGGCCGAAAGTGCCTGGCAACCGGCGCGATCGCCCACGGCCTGGTTCTATGACCCGCCCTGGACCCTGCCGTTTCTCCGCCGCAACGAGATCGCGATCCCGGTCGAGCCGCGCAGCTGAGATCGGCCGCCGCTTGACCCGACGGGCGGCATGGCCGATCACCCGGAAAGGTTTGGGCAAGAATGGCGAGGGGGGCCGGGATGCAGACGATCGGGTTCGTCGGGCTCGGGCAGATGGGGGGCGCGATGAGCCGCAACCTCGCAACGGCCGGGCATGCGCTGCAGGTCTACGATCTCGACCTGGCGGCCGTGGCGGGCTTGGTCGCGGCCGGTGCCAAGGGTGTCGAGAGTGCCGCGGCAGCCGCCCGGGGCGCCGGCGTCGTCTTCACCATGCTGCCGATCGGGGCCATCGTCGAGGCGGCCTGCTTCGGGCCGGGCGGCATTGCCGAAGGCATCGCCAAGGGGGCCGTGCTGGTCGACATGAGCACCATCCTGCCGGCCGAGACCCGGCGGATCGGTGCCCGCCTCGCCGACCATGGGGTCGGGATGGTCGATGCACCGGTCGGCCGCACCTCGGCGCATGCGGTGGCCGGCACCTCGACCTTCATGGTCGGCGGCGCGCCTGCCGACATCGAGCGGGTGCGCCCACTGCTCATGGCGATGGGCGAGCAGGTGACAGTCTGCGGGCCGCTCGGCGCCGGGGCCACGATGAAGCTCGTCAACAACTACATCTCGGCCGTGGTCAATCTCGCCACCGCCGAGGGCCTCGCCATGGGGCTCAAGGCCGGGCTCGATCTCGAGGTGATGGCCGAGGTGCTGTCGCATACCCCGGCCGGCCGCGGCCACATCACCACGACCTGGCCCGAAAAGGCGCTCAAGGACGACCCGTCGCCGGCCTTCATGCTCGATCTCGCGACCAAGGACCTGGGCCTTGCGGTCGAGCTCGCGGCCAATCTCCAGGTTCCGCTCGCCACGGGTGCCGTGAGCCGGCAGCTCTACCAGGTGGCCCAGGCCCGCGGCCACGGCCGCGACGACTGGACCACGGGCGTGTTTCGCACCCTGAAGGCGCTCGGCCAGGGCTGAGCGTGCTGCCGGTCCCGCATGGCGGATCGGTTGAACAAGCGTGACAAAGCTGCAATGCTCCCTTGTCGGCGAACCGGCGGCCGCACTTCTGGGCCAATCGAGCCCGAGCGGCCCTAAAGTTGATCAGGGAGACCCAAACGATGTTCGAGATTGTGTCGCGGCGAGCCGTCGTCGGTGCCGCCCTGGGGGCTGTTGCAGCGATCGCCACGCTCGCCGGGCCCATGCGTCCCGCACTCGCGCAGGAGATCGTGCTCCGGCTCTCCTCGCCCTCCACGCCGACCGATCAGCGGGCGGTGGCGCTGATCGAGGTGTTCGCCCCGGCCGTGGCCGAGTTCGCCACCTTCGAGCCGCACTGGAACGCCAGTCTCTTCAAGCAGGGCACCGAGCTCGAGGCGATTGCCCGCGGCAATCTCGAGATGTCGATCACCTCGCCGCAGGAGCTCGCCACCATCTTCCCCGAGTGGTCGATCTTCACCGCCGGCTACCTGCACCGCGACGCCGACCACCAGGTCGCGGTGTTCCAGAGCGGCATCATGGACGAGATGAAGGCGCGGGTGGAGGAGGAGCTCGGCGTCAAGCTCCTGACGGTGATGTATCTCGGCCGGCGGCACGTCAATCTCAGGACCGAGCAGCGGGTCGAGACGCCGGACGATCTCGCCGGGGTCAACCTGCGCATGCCGGGCACCGATGCCTGGCTCTTCCTCGGCAGCGCCTTGGGCGCCAACCCGACGCCGATCGCGTTCACCGAGATCTACACCGCGTTGCAGACCGGTGCCGTGGATGGGCAGGACAACCCGCTGCCGACCGTCCGCGACAGCAAGTTCTACGAGGTGACCAAGCAGATCGTGCTCACCAGCCACCTGGTCGACCTCAACTATCTGGCCTTCAGCAAGGCGGTCTGGGACGAGCTGACACCGGAGCAGCAGGCGATCGTCCAGGCAGCGGCCGACGAGGCGGCCGAGGTCGGCCGGCAGCGGCAATTGGCGCTCGAGGACGAGCTCGCCGACTATTTCCGCGAGCAAGGGCTCGAGGTCTACGAGCCCGATATCGAGGCCTTCCGGACCCGGGTGCAGGCGGCCTATCTCGAGTCCGAGTTCGCCAAGGACTGGCCCGAGGGCATGCTGGATCAGATCAACGCCATCCAGTAGGCGCCGGGCCTTCTGATGCGGGCGACGCTCTCTTGGTTGAAGGCCAGGGCGGAGAACGTTGCGGCGGGCCTGCTCGCCGCCCTTTTCCTCACCTTCGTCCTGCAGATCGTCGCCCGCTACGTCTTCGGCTATCCCCTGGGCTGGACCATCGAGATCTGCCTGACGCTCTGGCTCTGGCTGGTCTTCTGGACCGCGGCCTTCGTCCTCGAGGAGCAGGACCACGTCCGCTTCGATCTCCTGGCCGTGGCGAGCTCGCGGCGGGTGCAGCAGGTCTTTGCCCTGGTCTCGGCAGTTGCCATCATCACCGGTCTCCTGGCAGCTTTGCCGGCGACACTCGACTACATCACCTTCTACAAGATCAAGCGCAGTGCCACCTTGCGCATCCGGCTCGACGTCGTGTTCAGCGTCTACGGCCTTTTCGTGGTCGGCGTGGTCGCGAGCTATGCCGTCAGGGCAGTGACCATCCTGCGCGGCCGTGAGCTCGGCCCGGACGATCCCCCGAGCTCATGAGCATCGCCTTCGCTGCCTGTCTCTTGGCCCTTTTCGCCCTGGCGGGGATCGGTGCGCCCATCGCCTATGCGATGCTGGTCGCCGCCATCGTCTATCTCGGCATCAAGGGCCAGGATCTCGGGCTCGCCGGCGAACAGATCATCCAGGGGCTCTACGACAGCTTCATCATCTTGGCCGTGCCGCTCTTCATCGTCGCCGCCGCCATCATGAACGCCGGCACGATCAGCGAGCGGCTCCTCGCTTTCTGTACCGCCGTGGTCGGCCGGTTCCGCGGCGGGCTCGGCCATGTCAATGTCGTCGCCAGCGTCATCTTCTCCGGCATGTCGGGCTCGGCCGTGGCCGATGCCGCCGGCATCGGCAAGATCATCGTCGGCATGATGACCAAGGGCGGCCGCTTTCCGGCGGGCTATGCGGCGGCGATCACGGCGGCTTCCGCCACCATCGGCCCCATTATCCCGCCCTCGATCCCGATGGTGCTCTATGCACTCGTTTCCGATACCTCGATCGGTTTTCTCTTCCTCGGCGGCATCGTTCCCGGCCTCTTCATGGCGGCGGTCCTGATGGCGCTCAATGCCTGGATCTCATATCGGCGCCGGTTCGCGCTCGAGGACCCGGTGCCGCTTCGGCGGCTGCCGGCAATCACCGCCAACGCCTTTCCCGCCCTCCTGATGCCGGTGATCCTGCTCTACGGCATCTATGGCGGGGTGACGACGCCGACCGAGGCGGCGGCGGTGGCCGCGGCCTACGCACTCCTGCTCGCGGGGCTCTTCTACCGGGCGCTGACCTGGCCCGGCCTCTATCGGCTCCTGCTCGACAGCGCCCGTGCGTCGGCCGCGGTCGGGCTCGTCATCGGCGGTGCGCTGATCTTCAACTACATCGTGGCGAGCGAGAACATCCCGCGCGCCCTGGCCTTCTATCTCGACGGCCTCGCCATCTCGCCCCTGGTCTTTCTGCTCGTGGTGATGGTGGTCATCCTGCTTTTGGGCTGCATCCTCGATGCGACGACCCTCATCCTGGTCATCGTGCCGCTGTTTCTGCCTGCCGCCCGCGTGCTCGGCATCGATTTCGTTCATTTCGGCGTGGTCGTGGTCGTCAACTGCATGATCGGGCTGATCACGCCGCCCTACGGCATCCTGCTCTTCGTCATCAATGCGGTCACCGGCATCCCCTTGCGCGCGATTATCGGCGAGATCTGGCTCTTCATCGGCGTGCTGCTCCTGGCGTTGCTCGCCATGGTCCTCGTGCCCGAGATCGTCCTCTGGCTGCCCCGACAGTTCGGCTATCGCGGCTGAGCATCGGCGTACGCGCGCCAGCTTCCGGCGTGCACGACGGGAAGGTCCTGGCCTATCCGGGGACGGGTCGGTCGACAGTGATGAATGGGAGGAGACGAATGCGGTACTGGTGCTCGATGATTGGCGCAGTCCTGGCGCTGGCCTTTTTGGGTGGAGCGGAGCGGGCGACTGCCCAGTCCTATCCGGTGACCTTCTCGATGCAGAGCATCATGGACACCTTCTTCGGTGAGACCGGGCTCGTGCGCTTCGGCGACTACGATGCTGCCTTTGTGCCCGGCGAGGGTGAGCTCCAGGCCGAGGTCGTGTTGGCGGATGCCGACGGCAATGTGCTCGCCCGGCATCCCTTTTTCGACAGCTACCGCATGCAGACGCAGGTCTTCGCCCGGATCGGCGTGGTCGGGCCCGCCGAGATGCAGCTCAGCGAGCCGGGCGTCTACAATATCTTCCTTCTGGCGGATGGCGAGATCGCGACCCGGATGCCGTTCGTGCTCAAGGCCTCGGGCGACGGCAGCGATCCCTTCGATCCGGAGACGACCTACACCTATGACGGTTTCTGGCGGCAACTCGGCTACATGACGCCGCCCGGCACCAGCGGCTTTCAGGGCCCGACCTTCACGTTCTGGGCCGGCGGGCCCGATCTTGCCGATCCCGAGAACGGCGAAGGCTTCGTTGCGGCCCTCTACCAAGGCGATGCGGTGCTTTTCCACAGCAAGCGCACCACCGGGCACATCGCCACGGGTGCCTTCAAGCGCAGCACGTTCAACCTCTTTCACCCACACGAGGCCGGGCAAGAGGCGAACGCCGTGGTCTTCTCCAGCGATGACCTCGCCGCCCTCGACGGCGACTACGTGCTGCGCGTCTTTCGCCAGTCCGACAATGCCGTGATCCGCGCCTTCCGGTTGACCGTCGCGGCTGGCGAACTGCAGCAGCACGAGCGCGCCGTGCTCGGCTACCAACCGCAGATGGACGTCCTTCTGCCGCGCGTGCCGAAGGCCGGCTCGAACACCTATGAGATGGTCGAGGCGATCTGGTTCGAGAGCCGCTGACGGTTCGGCTCACTCGAACGAGACGCTGGTCAAGAGCCGGTTCTCCTGGCCGATCAGGTGTCCGGCTTCCTTGCTCTTCTGCAGGAAGGTGTGCCACTCGGGGTCGGCCTGCATCGCCGCCCGCTTCCTCTCGCGGTCGGCCGCCGATTCGTAGGCCCAGACATGGACGTAGGTGTTGATCGGGCCGGTCTCGGTGACGCCGTAGAGCACGGGCTTGCCGAGATGGCGGGTCTGCGGACCGTAGCCGTATTGCTTGTAGAGCTCGAGCTGGGCCGGGACGGTGCCGGGCTTGCAGGTGTAGATGCGCATGTCGAAGAGCATGGATGGCCTCCCTGGTGAGCGTCTGCCCTGGTCATAGCGCGGTCGTGCGGTGGCGTCGCCGGTCGTTGCGATCGCCACGCGGGGCGTGCGAGAAGCCGTGGCGACAAGAGCACGCGGAGGGGTGATGACGGAACGGGTCGGGGTGGTCGGGCTCGGGCGGATGGGCCTCGCCATGGCGATGACGGTGCAGCGGGCGGGGCTGCCGGTTGTGGGTTTCGATGTCGCGGCGACCGCGCGTAACCGGGCGATTGCCGGGAGCCTTGCGGTTGCCGTCAGCCTCACTGATCTCCTGGCGGACTGCACCATGGTTCTGGCCTCGCTGCCCGACGACGCTGCCGTCGCGGCACTGGTCGAAGCGCCGGGCGGGCTGCTCGAGGCATCGGCCGGCAGGCTGCTGATCGACACCTCGACCGTCGAGCCCGCGACCAGCCGCCGGCTCGCCGAGCGGCTGGCTCTTGCGGGGCACGCCATGCTCGATGCACCGGTGAGCGGTGGGCCAGCGGGTGCAGCTGCCGGCACACTGACGGTGATGGTGGGCGGCAGCGAGGCTGACCTCACCCGCGCCGAGCCGGTGTTTTCGGCTTTGGCAGGCAAGGTCGTGCATGTGGGCCCGTCGGGTGCTGGGGCGGTCGCCAAGCTCGTCAACAATCTCCTCTGTGCGGCCCATCTCCTGACCAATGGCGAGGCGATGCGCCTGGCCGAGGCCTCGGGCGTGCCGGCCGCACGCGTGCTCGAGGTGGTCAATGCCGCCTCGGGGCGGAGTGCGGTCTCGGAGGTCAACCTGCCGCGCTGGGTCCTGTCCGGCACCTTCGACAGCGGCTTCACCATGGGTCTGATGCGCAAGGATGTGCGGCTGGCGGGCCGGCTGCTCGAGGCCTCGGGGCTCGAGGCGCCGCTGAGCCGCGCGGTCACGGCGCGGTGGGCCCAGAGCGCCGAGAGCCTGGCGGACGAAGAGGACTTCAACCAGATCGCGGCGTTGCCCGCCGAGGAGGGCTGAGGCGATGGCGCGTCGTGCCGAGTTGCTGCAGGCCTTCGGGCTGGAGGCCGGGATCGCGAGCCGTGTGGGCGGCGAGCCGGTGGCGGGCCAGGGCGCCACGGTCGAGCTGGTCGATCCGACGACGGGCGAGGTTTGGGCCACCTATCCCGATGCGGGGCCAACCGTGGTCGATCAGGCGATGCTGGCGGCAGCGCACGGGTTTCGCGCCTGGCAGGGGCGCACCGCCTCGGCACGTGGCCTCGCGATGTGGCAGGTGGGGCAGGCGGTCAGGGCGCGGCTCGAGGAGCTCGCGCTGCTCGAGACGCTGACTGCCGGCAAGCCGATCCGCGACACCCGGGCCGAGGTGCTGAAGGTTGCGGAGATGTTCGAGTACTATGCCGGCTGGTGCGACAAGCTGACGGGCGAGGTCATTCCCGTGCCGACCTCGCATCTCAACTACACGCGGCTCGAGCCGTTCGGTGTGGTCGTCCAGCTCACCCCCTGGAACGCGCCCGTCTTCACCGCCGGCTGGCAGATCGCACCTGCCATCGCGGCCGGAAACGCCGTGGTCCTGAAGCCCTCGGAGCTGACGCCGGCAAGCTCGCTGGCCCTGGTGCGGGTCGCCGAGGCCGCCGGCCTGCCAAGGGGCCTTGTCAACGTCCTGGCCGGCTTCGGCCCGACGACCGGCGCGGCGGCCGTCACGCACGAGGCGACCCGGCTCGTGGTCTTCGTGGGCTCGCCCGCCACGGGGTCGCTGATCGCCGGGGCCGCGGCGCGCAATACGGTTCCCTGCATCCTCGAGCTCGGCGGCAAGTCGGCCAACATCGTCTTCGCCGATGCCGATCTCGAGCGGGCGAGCCTGGGGGCGCAGGCGGCCGTCTGGAGCGGGGCCGGGCAGAGCTGTGTCGCGGGCTCGCGGCTCCTGGTCGAGCGCCGGGTGCTGGATGACCTCGTGGCGAAGCTCGGCCGGGCCGCGCGGCATCTGGTGCTGGGTGCGCCCGCCGACCCAGAGACCCAGATCGGCCCGATCATCAGCCGGCGGCAGTGGCAGACGGTGGATCGGATGGTCCGGGAGGCGGCGGGCGAGGGGGCGCGGATCGCGGCCGGCGGCGGGCATCCCGGCGGGGCGCTCGAGGCCGGGTTCTTCTATGCGCCGACCCTGGTCGCGGCCGTACGGCCCGAGATGGCGATCGCCCAGGAGGAGGTCTTCGGGCCGGTGCTGGCGGTCATGCCGTTCGACAGCGAGGAGGAAGCCGTGGATCTGGCCAACGCGACGCGGTTCGGGCTCGCGGGTGCGGTCTGGACCGGTGACGTCGGCCGCGCGCATCGGGTGGCAGCCGCGGTTCGCGCCGGGACGTTCTGGATCAACAGCTACAAAACCATCAACGTGATGTCGCCCTTCGGCGGCATGGGGGCCAGCGGCTACGGGCGCTCGAGCGGCAAGGAGGCACTACTGGCCTATACGCAGACCAAGAGTGTCTGGGTGGAGACGGCGGCCGAGCCGGTGGCGGGGTTCGGCTACGCTGGGTGAACCGGGTCAGGCTTCGAGGGCTGCCTGCCAGGCGTAGAGATCGGCGACCAGCTGCTCGATCGAGCCGACGGTCTCGCTGGTCCCGCCATGCGCGAGGTGATTGCGCAGCCCGTAGGCGCGAATGATGTTTCGATAGGCGGATGTCCGGCGGTCCAGGATCAGCGCGAGGCGCGTCTCGAAGGGGAGGCGGCGACCGCTCAGGGCCGGGGTGTCCCAGCCGCGTCGCGCGCGCCAGTCGCTGTTGGCGACACGCCGCTCTCGCGCCGTTTCGAAGCTCTCCGTGACATGCTGCTCGAACTGGCCGAAGAGCAGCACGAAGATACCGCGATCCATCACGTCGCGGACGATCTCGAGCCGTGTCACGGCAGGCTGATCGCCTGCGGCTTCGGCGGCTGCGAGCGCCGTCTCGTGCATCTGCACGAGCCAGTCGTAGCCGGCCTTGATGCGCGCGAGTTGGCGCATCGTCAGATCATCGCGGCGAGCTTTTCGGCGGTGAACGGCTCGACGGGACCGCGGCCGAGGCGGTGGAACAGCCAGCGTGGCGGGGTCATGCCCTCGGCCACATCGATCAGCACGTAGACCCGCCCAGGCGCGAAGATGTCGATTCGGCCATTGGCGCCGATCACCCAGAGCGACTTCGGCCGGATGCTCACGCGCTGGCCGGTCGGCGCGTGCAGCACGAGTGCCGGCTGCTGGATGGGGCCGATCGCCAAGCGCTGCAGGCGGTCGTCCTCGAGCGGAGCCGGCTCGCCATCCTCGATCCGCCAGCCCTGTCCGGTGGCCCACGTCTCGATCGCCGCATAGAGATCATCGAGCCGGCGCAGCCAATCCGCGAGTTGGGCCCGCACCTCCTCGGCCGTGGGCTCGGGTGGGCCATCCAAGAGATCGTCGAGCGGGTAGGCGTGCTGCATGTCCGGCACTCGCTGGTCGTGGTGGCGGAAGACTACACCAATCGAGAAGCGCGCGCGACCGTCACTCGACCAGGTGGCACGCTACGCGGCGGCCGTCGGGCTTGGTCAGGAGCGCCGGGGTTTCGAGCTTGCAGCGCTGAATTGCGAAGGGGCAGCGGGTGTGGAAGGCGCAGCCGGGGGGTGGGTTCATGGGTGAGGGGACGTCGCCCTGGATGACGATCCGCTCGCGCTTCGCCCGGGGATCGGGGAGTGGCGCGGCGGAGATCAGGGCCTTGGTGTAGGGGTGCTGCGGGTCGGCGAAGATCGTCTCCTTGGGGGCGATCTCGACGATCTTGCCCAGATACATGACGGCGATGGTGTGGCCGATATGCTCGACCACACCGAGGTCGTGGCTGACGAAGAGGTAGGAGAGGCCGAACTCCTCCTGGAGATCCATCAGGAGGTTGAGGACCTGGGCCTGGACCGAGACATCGAGGGCCGAGACCGGCTCGTCGGCGACGATGACCGCGGGCTCGAGCGCGAGGGCCCGGGCGATGCCGAGCCGCTGGCGCTGGCCGCCGGAGAATTCGAAGGGGTAGCGGCGCATCGCATCGGGGCGCAGGCCCACCTTCTCGAACAGGCGGGCGACGCGGTCCTCGCGCTCGCGCAGCCGGAGGTCCTCGAAGTTCTCCAAGGGCTCGCCGACGATGCGGCCTGCGGTCATCCTGGGATTCAGCGACGCATAGGGGTCCTGGAAGACCATCTGGATGCGGCGGCGATAGGGGCGCATGGCGTTGGCGCCGAGGCTGGTGACGTCCTTGCCGTCGAGCAGGATGGCGCCGCCCGAGGGCTCGATCAGCCTGAGCGCCACCTTGGCGACGGTGGACTTGCCGCAACCCGATTCGCCGACGAGGCAGAGCGTCTCGCCGGGCCGGATGCTGAAGCTGACACCGTCGACGGCCTTGACGTGTGCCACCGTGCGCTTGAGCAGGCCCTTTTGCACCGGGAAGTGCTTCTTCAGGTCCCTTACCTCCAGGGCAGGGGGGGCCTCGAGGGCAGGGGCGGTCATGCGGGGACCAGCTCTTGCGCCAGAACACGCTCGGCCTCGTGGCAGGCTGTCGTGTGGCCGGTGGCGACGGTGCGCAACTCGGGCTCCGCCACCCGGCAGCGCTCGACGGCGAAGGTGCAGCGGGGTGCAAAGGCGCAGCCCTGGATCGGCTCGCGCAGGGAGGGCACGATGCCCGCGATCTCGGTCAGCCGGCGCTTGCGGTGCACCCCCTTGAAGCGTGGGATCGAGGTCATCAGGCCCCTGGTATAGGGGTGTGCCGGCCGGTCGAAGAGGTCGAAGACGGTGGCCTCCTCGATCTTCTTTCCGGCATACATGACGATCACCCGCTGGCAGACCTCGGCGACCACGCCGAGATCGTGGGTGATCAGGATCACCGCGGCACCCGTGCGTTCCTTCAGCTCGAGCACGAGATCGAGGATTTGCGCCTGGATGGTGACATCGAGTGCTGTCGTCGGCTCGTCGGCGATCAGGAGCTCGGGATTGCAGGCCAGGGCCATGGCGATCATCACCCGCTGGCGCATGCCGCCCGAGAACTGGTGCGGGTAGTCGTGCAGCCGGCTCTGGGCGTCGGGGATGCGCACGAGCTTCAGCATCTCGACGGCACGCTTTTCGGCCTTGGCGCGGCTGGCGCCTTCGTGGATGCGCACGGCCTCGGCGACCTGGTGGCCGATGGTCAAGACCGGGTTTAGGCTGGTCATCGGCTCCTGAAAGATCATCGCGATCCGGTTGCCGCGGATCTCGCGCATCCGCTCCTCGGGCAGGGTCAAAAGATCGGTGTTGCCCATGATCACCGTGCCGCCGACGGTGCGGGCGAGCCGGTCGGGCAAGAGGCGCATGATCGAAAGGGCGGTCACACTCTTGCCGCAGCCGGACTCGCCGACGATGCCTAGCGTCTCGCCCTTGGCCACCTCGAAGGAGACACCGCCCACGGCCCTGGTGATACCGTCTTGCGTGAAGAAGTGGGTCTCCAGATCCTCGACCTTCAGCAGAGGGCCGCTCATCACCGGCATCTTTCCAAAGGGAAGGAAGATGTGGGGAGGATGATCCTCCCCACGCCCCACCAAAACTTTCGAGGGGGCGCGGGGGAAATCATTTCCCCCGCCTCTTTTTCTACCATCTCTTCACATCCGCCGGGCAAGGCGCGGGTCGAGGCGGTCGCGCAGCCCGTCGCCCAAAAGATTGACGGCCAATACGATCACCGCGAGCGCAATGCCCGGGAAGAAGATGGTCCAGGGGGCGGGGCCGAGATAGAGGCGGCTCTGGGCGATCATGTTGCCCCAGGTCGGGACATCGGGTGGGGTGCCCGCACCCAGGAAGGAGAGGGCGGATTCGATCAGGATGGCCGAGGCGCAGATATAGGTCGACTGGACGATCAAAGGCGCGATGGTGTTGGGCAGGATGTGGCGGATGATGATCTTCGTGGTGCGGGTGCCGCCGGCGACCGCGGCCTCGACATAGGGTGCCTCGCGCACGCCGAGCACGACCGAGCGGACGAGGCGGACGACGCGGGGCACCTCGGGGATGGTGATGGCGACGATGACGATGAAGACGCTGGCCTTGGTGAGCGCCACGAGGGCAATGGCCAAAAGGATCGCGGGAATGGCCATGAGCCCGTCCATCAGCCGCATGACCACGGCATCGACACGGCGGTAGTAGCCGGCCAAGAGGCCGATCACGAGGCCCACGACGATCGAGAAGCATGCCACCGAGAGGCCGACCAGGAGCGAGATCTGCGCGCCGTAGAGGGTGCGGGCGAAGAGGTCGCGGCCGAGATGGTCGGTGCCGAACCAGAACTCGGCCGAGGGCGGGCGCAGGCGGAGGGCAGGGGTCATCGAGAGCGGATCGCCCGCGAAAAGCGGGGCCAGCAAGGCCAGGGCCGCCACCACGACCAGAATGACCGCACCGGCGACGATGGTCGGGTTGCGGCGGGCGAAGCGGACGACTTGGGCGCCGCCGGTCGGCGGTACCGTCGCGAGCGGGGGTTCGGGGGCCGTGCTCAATAGCGGATCCTCGGGTCGAGGAACGTATAGGAGAGATCGACCAAAAGGTTGATCAGCACGTAGGCGGCGGAGAAGAGCAGGATGACGCCCTGGATGATCGGGTAGTCGCGCTTGGAGATCGCATCGACCACGAGCCGGCCCACGCCCGGGATGTTGAAGACGGTCTCGGTGATGACCACCCCGCCGATCAGGAGCGCCACACCGATGCCGATGACGGTGACGATCGGCACGCCGGCGTTCTTCAGGGCGTGCTTGAGGAGCATCGGCCGGTTGGCGACGCCCTTGGCCTTGGCGGTGCGGATGTAGTCTTCCGACAGCACCTCGAGCATCGAGGTCCGAGTGATCCGCGCGATCAGCGCCACATAGGCCATGCCCAAGGCGATGGTCGGCAGGATCAGCCGCTCGAACCAGGGCCACAAGCCCTGGGCGATCGGCGCATAGCCCTGGACCGGCAGCCAGCGGAGCTGGATCGAGAAGACGTAGATCAAGAGGTAGCCGACGACGAAGACCGGGACGGAGAAGCCCAGGACCGAAAAGCCCATCAGCGCCCGGTCGGCCAGGCTGCCGGCCTTGGCCGCGGCGACGACGCCGAAGCTGACGGCGATGACGACGGCGAAGATCAGGGTGGTCAGGGTGAGCGAGACGGTGGGCTCGAGCCGTTCGCCGATCAGCTTCAAGACCGGCTCGTTGGAGAAGATCGAGACGCCGAGGTCGCCCTGCACGACGCCGGAAGCCCAGCGCACGAACTGGATCGGCAGGGGATCGTCGAGGCCGAGCCGTTCCCTGATCTGGGCAATCTGCGCCGGCGAGGCCTGGTCGCCGGCGACGATTGCCGCCGGATCTCCCGGCGAGAGGTGGAGCAGCAGGAAGACGAAGACGCCGACGATGACCATGACGAGTACGGTCGAGCCGAGGCGGCGGATGATGTAGGCGAGCATCCTGCCGGTGCTACTCCGAGGCCAGCCGTGAAGGGACGGCCGGCGGCAGCGCGCGACGACGCTGCCGCCGGCGCATGATCAGACGCGCTCGATGTTCCAGAAGGGGATGATCTCCGGGATCTCGAGCACACCCTGGATGTCGGCGCGGTAGGCGACCGGCGCCACCCACTGGCCGAGCCAGACATGCGGCACGAAGTTCCAGGCATTCTCCTGGATTTGCCTCGCCACCTCTAGCTGCGCTTCTGTGCCGTCGGCCGTGGCCCAGTCGTTCCTGAGTGCCTCGTGCCGCTCGTCCGAGGGCCAGCCGAACCAGCCGTCGCGGCCGGTGGCGGCATGGCCGGCGAGTGCTATCGGGTTGCCGACCGAGGCACCGCCGGCCCAGGTGATGAAGATGTTCCAGCCGCCATCGGCCGGCGCGTCCATGACCGCGCGACGGGTCACCACCCCGCCCCAGTCGGAGGTCGCGAGCTCGGCATTGACGCCGATCTCCCTGAGCCGCTGGGCCACGATCTGGGCCGAGTTGTTCATGAAGTCGATATTGGTGGCGTGCAGGACGGTGACCGGCTGCCCATCATAGCCGGCCTCGGCGAAGAGCTCCTTGGCGCGTTCGGGATTTGGCGCGCTTTGGAACCACTCGGTGTTGGCGTCGTTCTCCATCGGCGTGCCGCAGGCGAAGTTCGAGGCACACTTTTTGTAGTAGTCCGGATTGCCGAAGGTCGCCTGCATGAACTCCTCCTGGTCGATCAGGTGGAGCATCGCCTGGCGCGCCTTGACGTTGTCGAAGGGCGGGTGGAGGAAGTTGAGCCGCATCCAGCCCACATTGCCGGTCTGGTTCAAGACCTCGACCACGATGTTGTCGTCCATCTCGAGCACGCTGATCAGGTCGAGAGGCGGGGTCTCGTAGAAGTCGATCTCGCCCGCCTGCAAGGCTGCCATGGCGGTCTGCGAATCCTCGATGTTCTCGAAGATCACGCGCTCCATCTTCACGATCTTGCCGCCGGCGAGGCCGGAGGCCGGCTCGTCGCGGGGCACGTAGTTCGGGTTCCGGTCGTAGACGTACTGGGCCCCCTGGCGGGTCTCGTCGCGATTGAAGGTGAAGGGGCCGGAGCCGATATACTCGGTCACCTGCTCCATCGGGTCGGTTTCGGCCTCGGCCTCGCGCATGATGTAGAGCAAGGGGGTCGAGGTCTTGGCCATGATGTCGATGACCAAGCCATATGGCTCGGAGAGCTGGATCACGAAGGTCTTCTCGTCCTTCGCACTGATGTCGCTGACCCGCAGCATCATGTGCTGGCCGGCGCCGTCGCGGGCGGCCCAGCGCTTGATCGAGGCCACGACGTCGCGCGCGGTGACGGGCGTCCCGTCGGAGAAGCCGAGGCCGTCGCGGAGCTCGAAAGTGTAGGTGAGACGGTCGTCCGAGACTTCCCACTGGCTCACCATCTGCGGCTGCGGGACCATGTTCTCGTCGAGGGCAAACAGCGTGTCGTAGATCATCGCCCCGTGATAGGCGGTGATGTTGGCGGTGGTCCAGATCGGGTCGAACGCCCGAAGATCGCCGTGCATGACGGCCCGAAGCGTGCCGCCGGCGCCCTGCGCCCTGAGGCGCTTGGGCAACCAGAGGGCACCGGCTGTCGCCATACTGCCGTGGACGAAGGTACGACGGGTCGATCGTAGCATTGTGGTTCCCCCACTATTTCCATTGCCGAAGCGCCTATGGGCACGCTCCCTACTGCACCTCGTCACAGTGCCGATGCACGTGCGAATGTCCAGAGGACTCGTGCAAGAAAAGGTGTCAGGAGTCTTTTAAGAAAAGGTGTCAGAAGAAAAGGTGTCAGGAGTCTTTTTGCTGCCGGGGTCGGCCACGCGGCTTGAGGCTGGAGGCCAGATCCAACCGTTCGGCGATCGTTCGCACCCAGGCTGCCGGTCCGAAGGGCGTGCCGCGCTGGCTCGAGACGCGCAGATGGGTGAGGGCGGCTTCCTCCTCGGCGGCGGTCAGCGGCCCGTCGACGTAGCCCGGCCAATCGCGCGGTCGGGGGACGGGTGAGGCGGCAAGGGTCGGCCAGTCTAGGCCCGCGGGCCGCCGACGCCGCGACAGGCTCGACCAGGGCCAGTCGCCGGCACTGGCCACGAGACCGGCGCGCAACGGATTGCGCTCGACATAGCGCAACACGGTGCGGAGGTGGTCGTCGTCGGCGATGGGGAACGAGCGGTAGCGGCCTTGGTAGAGGTGGCCGTCGCCAGCCGTGCCGTGTGCCGCCCGGTGGCGCTGCGCGTGGGTCAGGGTAAGCCATCGCACGAACGGCTGCACCACATCGTCGGCACTCGGATAGAAGACGAGATGCCAGTGGTTCGGCATCAGGCACCAGGCGAGCAGACCGGCCTTCGGGTTCCGCTCCACCGCTGCCGCCAGGGTGGCGACGAAGCGGCGGGCATCGCTCGCCTTGGCGAAGATCGGTAGCCGACCGTTGGCGCGGTTCAACACGTGGTAGGCGAGCCCGGCCGGCATGATTCGGGGTGCCCTGGCCATGCGGCATGCGATAGCACGCTCGGGCGCTGCGAAAAAGACTCCTGACACCTTTTTCGGCGGCTTGCGGCTCGCAGCGCTCAGACCAGGAGCCGGCCCGGGGGCAGGGGGTCGTGGGGCCACATCGGGCGGGTGATCTTGCGGTAGGGGTACTTGGTCGAGTCGAGGGCCGAGGGTCCGCCGCCGTCGCAGTAGAGGACCTGGCTCGCAATGGGTGCGTAGGCGGCGTGGAAGTGGTTGGTCGATTTCACGCCGATATAGCGCTTGGCGGCGAGCTCGATGCCGAGATCGGTGAAGATCTCGAGCCCGAGTGCCTGGGTGCGGTGGCTGATCAGCGAGACCTCGACCGCACCGCCTGCCGTGGCGATACGGATTCCCGCACCGTCGCCGTAGCTTACCTTGGCCGCGCCAAACGACTGCCAGCCGGCTTCCTCGAGGCCGATGACCTCGACCTCGGCGTCGATGGGCTGGCCGGAGGTCCGGGACGCCTTGCCGCCAAAGCGGAGTTCGAGTCGCGCGCCGAGCCCGGCACCGTGGCAGATGGCGACCGCCAAGGGGTCCCAGAACGGGCCGATCGCGGCATCGCCGCAGCCGCGTTCGATCAGCCGCCGGAGCACATGCGTGTTGTCGGACGCAGCGCCGCCCCCGGCGTTGTCGGACGGATCGGCCACGACCACCGGACCCGGTGCGGCGTAGGCCGCGTCGATCGCTTCGTCGAGACCGAGGGCCGGGGGCCGCCAGGTGCCGCGCTTCGCCCGCACCTCCTCGGCCAGCTGCATCGCGAGCGCGTCGCCCTTGATCTTGGCGTTGTCGGTGACGACGAGGACGCGCGTGCCCTGGTCCGGCACGTCGCCCTGGGTGAAGCCGTGGGCGAGCGACACCGAGAGCACGCCGTCCCTGCCCTCGAGGCTCTGCATCCGGGTGACGAAGGAGCGGCCGGGCTCGCGGGAAGTGGGGAAGAGGTCGTCCATGCGGCAGTCGTAGAGCGACATGGTGGGCCGGATCTCGCCGCGGATCGTGCGCGTCACCAGGGTGACGAGCTCCTCGGCGCGCTCGACGAAATCGGTGTGGGGGTATTCCTTGAAGAGGATGACGATATCGGCGTTCCTCACCCGTTTTTCGGTCAGATGACAATGCGGGTCGAGTTCGGCGCCGATCACGGCCCTTGGCCCGACCAAAGCCCGGACCCGTTCGAGCAGCTCGCCCTCGCAGTCGTCGCAGTCGCGCGCCAGCATCGCCCCGTGCAGCCCGAGCAGCACGCCGTCGACCGGCAGCGCCGCCTCGAGCTGGCCCAGGATCTCGCGCTGCATCGATTCCCAGTCGGCCTGGCGGACCGGCGAGGCGGGCTCGGCCCAAAAGCAGGAGCCCTCGACGAGCTCGAAGCCCTCCTGGGCGGCGCGCTGGCGGGCGACCACCAGAGGGGCGGTGCAGAGTGTGGGTCGATCGGGATGCTCGCCGGGGCGGAAATAGACACAAGCCTCGAAATCGCGGCGGGTGGTCGGGATCGGCGAGAAGGAGTTGCTCTCGGTGGCGAGCGAGGCGGCGAAGAGGCGCATGGCAAGGGCTCCGGCCTTGGTCGTTGCCGGCGAGGTTGCGCGCGGGTGGCGAAAGGTGCAAGCGATCGATCAGCGAGCACGAGGTGGCGAAAATGCGGACGGCCTGGCAGGAGCTGACGGCGGCGGAGCTCAACGAGCGGGCGGCGGCAGGGGCCGCCGTGCTCCTGCCGGTGGCCTCGACCGAGCAGCACGGGCCGCACATGGCCTCCGGCACAGACTGCCTCCTGGTGGGGGAGGTCTGCCGGCGGGCCGCTTCACTGGTCGCCGGAGCCGGCCGGCCGGTAGTGGTGGCGCCGGTCGTCTGGGCCGGCCTCGCCCGGCACCACATGCCGTTCGGCGGCAGCTTCACGCTCGGCCTTGCGGCCTACCAGGCGTTGCTCTTCGATCTCGCCCGGTCGATCGAGGCTGCGGGGTTCAGGCGGCTGGTGATCGTCAACGGGCATGGCGGCAACATGACGGCCTTGAATGCGATGAGTGCCGAGCTTGCCGAGGCGCTCGGCATTCGGGTTGCGATCACCACCTATTTCCAGCTGGCCGAAGTGGCGATCGCCGGCATCCTCGAGGACCAGCCGGGCGTGCTGCATGCGGGCGAGGCCGAGACCTCGATGATGCTCGCCATCCGGCCCGATCTGGTCCGCACCGAGCGGCTCGCCGAGGCGCACGGGCCTGCGGCACCGCGGGCCGGGGCGGTGCTGGGTGCCGCCTTTCACGAATGGCGCTCGTTCAAGGAGATCACCGACACGGGGGTCATCGGCGATGCGCGCCGGGCGTCGGCCGAGAAGGGCCGCCGTCTGCTCGACGCCTCGGCCCGCGCGCTGGCCGACCGCCTGCTCGCCCCCTGACGCTTTGTCGCAGCTCCAAACCCGTTCGGGCCGCCACGTTTACGGCCTGCCGCCAAGCTGGCAAAGACTGCGTGTCGCCTTCCCCCCGAGCCGAAGATCTCACAAGCCTGTGTCTGCCACGCCCGCCGAGTTCACCGATGCCATGCGGCTCCTGCCCGCCGGGGTCACCATCGTGACCGCCGGGGTGAAGGGGCGGCGGTGTGGCTTCACGGCGACCGCCGTCTGCTCGGTCGCGGCCGAGCCGCCGCATCTCCTCGTCTGCGCCAACCGGGCGATGCACACTCACGAGATCATTCGGGAAACCGGGCATTTCGCGATCAACCTCCTGCATGCCGGCGACGCGGCGCTTGCCGACCGGTTCGGCGGGCGGACCGGGATTGAGGGCGAGGAGCGCTTCTTCGGCCGGCGCTGGACGACGCTGGTGAGCGGCGCGCCGATTCTCGCCGATGCCTGTGCGGTCTTCGACTGCGCGCTCACCCAGACGCTCGGTGTCGCCACTCACGACGTGCTGGTCGGCCGGGTGCTCGAGGTGCGGCGGTTCGGCGATGCGGCGGCTCTCGTCTATGTCGATCGCGACTACGGCCGGGTGACGCCGGCAGCCGGCAGCTGAGCCGGCAGGCAGCATGGCCATGGACCCGACCTCTCTTCAGGGTCGCCTCGCCGCCGGTGACGCCCGGCTCGGCATCATCGGCATGGGTTATGTGGGCCTGCCCTTGATGCTGGCCGCGACCGCCGCTGGCTTCAGGGTCACCGGCTTCGACATCGATCGGCCGAAGGTCGATGGGCTCAATGCCGGCAGGAGCCCGCTCGAGCATATCGGCCATGCCCGCATCCGGGCCGTGGTCGAGGCCGGCACGTTTCGCGCGACTGCCGACTTTGCCGAGATCGCGGCGGTCGACGCCGTCTTGATCTGTGTGCCCACGCCGCTCGGCCCGCATCGCGAGCCGGATCTCTCCTTCGTCACGGGCACCCTCGATGCCGTGATCCCGCATCTCGGGCGGGGCCGGCTGGTCGTGCTCGAGTCCACCACCTGGCCCGGCACCACCCGCGAGGTCGTGGTGCCAATGCTGGAGGGGGCGGGTTTCGCTTTGGGCGAGGGTGTCTTCGTCGCCTACAGCCCCGAGCGGGAGGACCCGGGCAACACCGCCTTCGCCACCGGCCGGATTCCCAAGGTCATCGGTGCCGACGAGCCGACCTCCATGGCGCTCGCGACGGCCCTCTACGGCCGCTTCGTCGCCGAGCTCGTCCCGGTCACCTCGACCGCCACGGCCGAGGCCGTCAAGCTCACCGAGAACATCTTCCGGGCGGTCAACATCGCTCTCGTCAACGAGCTCAAGCTCGTCTTCGAGCGCATGGGCATCGACATCTTCGAGGTGATCGATGCGGCCAAGACCAAGCCTTTCGGCTACATGCCCTTCTATCCGGGCCCCGGGCTCGGCGGCCACTGCATCCCGATCGATCCCTTCTACCTCACCTGGAAGGCCAAGGAGCTGGGCCTTGCCACCCGCTTCATCGAGCTCGCGGGCGAGATCAACACGGCCATGCCCGAGCACGCCGTCCAGCGCGCCGCCGAAGCCCTCGACCGGCAGCGGGGCAAGGGCCTGAACGGGGCCCGGGTCCTGCTCCTCGGCGTTGCCTACAAAAAGAACGTTGACGACATGCGCGAAAGCCCGGCCCTGGTCATCTGGCAGAGCCTGAAGGCGCGGGGTGCCGAGGTCGCCTATCACGACCCGCACGTGGCCGTTCTTCCATCGACCCGCCGGCACGCCGATCTCGCGGGCGCGCGCTCGCTGCCGCTCGATGTGGCACGGGTCCGAAGCTTCGATCTCGTCCTCGTCACCACCGACCACGACGCCGTCGACTACGCGCTGATCGCCGCCGAGGCGCGCCTCGTGGTCGACACCCGCAACGTCATGGCCTCCTGGCGGGCAGACATGCGCGACCGGCTGGTCGCGGCCTGACCCGGCTCAGTTGCCAAGCGCGGCCAGCACCTTCTCGGCGATCAGCGTCGAGACCCTGGCATTGCTCTCGACCGTGACACCTGCGATGTGGGGGGTGAGGATCAGGTTCGGGGTATCGGCGAAGATGGCGGCTGCCTCCCTGGTCAGGGGTTCGGTCGCGAAGACGTCAAGGGCGGCACCGCCGAGCCGGCCGTCCCTGAGGGCCGTTGCGAGCGCCGTCTCGTCGACGATGCCGCCCCTGGCCGCATTGATCAGGATGGCGGTCGGCCGCATGGTCGCGATGGCCGCCGCATCGAGCAGATTGCGGGTCCCGTCGGTGAGCGGGATGTGCAGCGAGACGATGTCGGCGCTCGCCAGCAGCTCGGCGAGGTCAAGCTTCGTGACCCCGTCCCAGGCGTGGTCGCCGTTTGGGACATAGGGATCGAACGCAGCAACGGCCATCCCGAGGGCTCGCGCCTTGGCCTTGACCAGCCGGGCGATGGCGCCGAGGCCGACGAGGCCGATCGTCTTGCCGGCGAGCTCGAAGCCCATCGAGGATTGCCGTGGCCAGTCGCCGGCGAGCATGGCGGCCTTGGCGAAATAGGCTTGTCGCAGCAGCACGGCGGCCGTGCTGATCACGTATTCGGCGACGGCGAGGTCGTTCGCACCCGTGGCCGGGATCACGGTCACACCGCGCGCCTGGCAGGCGTCGAGGTCGATATTGTCGAGGCCGACGCCGAGCCGGCCGACCACCTCGAGCTTCGGGGCAGCGGCCAGGACCTCGGTGTCCACGCGGGTGCGGTTGCGCACGACCAGTGCTCGGGTTTCGGCGAGGGCGGCCAGAAGGTCGCCGCGGCGATCGACCAGCGTCGGCGCGTAGGCCGTGGCGTGGCGCTCGGCGAGAACGGCCACGGCCGGCTCGTCCATGAATTCCGTGATCACGATGGTCGCCATTCGCCTACCCCCTGCAACATCGC
Source organism: Geminicoccaceae bacterium (assembly GCA_036796215.1). GTDB lineage: Bacteria > Pseudomonadota > Alphaproteobacteria > Geminicoccales > Geminicoccaceae > SLRI01. The sequence goes on along the minus strand of DAIRDJ010000033.1, from coordinate 6,471 downwards.
TCGTTGCCCCAGGGAAAGTCTGGGGCCACGTCTGTCAAGCTCGCTCTCCAACGTGCTGTTTGCCGTCGACGTCGATCTGTGACTATTGTCGGCGCACGTTTTGGTTGCGCCGCGGCCGCAGTCGAGCGAGGGAGCAGAAATGGCCAAGAGCAAGAAATCGTCCAAGTCGAGCGATGCGAAATCCACGGCAAGTGCCAAGCGCCAGGCGTCGAGCAAGGAGCCGGGTGTCGCAGGCCTGAAGATCCCGAAGGCCGCTGCCATCACGGCCTTTGTTGCACCGGCTCCCTCGGTCGAGCCTTTGACCGTGCGGCAGGGTGCGCGACCGGCGGCGGAGACCGTGCTCTTCGTTCACGGCATCGGCAACAAGCCCTTGCCATCGGTCCTCAAATGCCAGTGGGACACGGCCCTTTTCGGTCTCGAGATGGGCGATCGCACGCGGTTCGCCTACTGGGTCGATCGCGAACGCTACCCGTCACCCGAGGACAGCAGCTGTGCCGCAGCCGACGATATCGCGATCGGGGCGGCGGAGCTTGCCGCCGAGACCGCGATGATGACCCGGGCAGCGGCGGCCCCGGTCGACGAGGCCGCGACGATCGAGCGTGAGATCGAGGCCCTGACCGACGATCCGGCGCGCGCGGCCTTTCTTCGCCGGCTGGCCGACCAGGCGATGCAAGGGGCCGAGGAAGCCGCGGCGCACGAGCCGCGGCCGGCGGTGGGGATCAAGGTTCTGCCGGTGCCGGCCTTCATGCGGCGGCGGATCGCCTGGCTCACCACCCGGCTCTTCCTGCGCGATGTCAACGACTTCCTCTTCGTGCCCGAGCGACGTGAGCCGATGCTGGACAGTGTCCTCGACCGGCTGCGCGCCGGCGGCGGGCCGTTCGTGGTCGTTGCCCACAGCCAGGGGACGATGATCGCCTATGAGGTGCTCCGCCAGCTGAGCCGCGACGAGATCACCGTGCCGCTCTTCGTCACCATCGGCTCGCCTCTGGGGCTCACCGAGGTCAAGGACGTCTTGCGCAACTGGAGCGGGGTCAAGCGCGGCAAGCTGCCGTTCCCGCCCTGTGTCGATCGCTGGGTCAATGTCTCGGATCGCCTCGATCCCGTCTGCCTCGATACCCGCCTCGGCAACGACTATGATGGCATGATCGAGGATCACTCGGGCTTTTGGATCAATCATCATTCGCCGCGCTCGCCGCATTCGGCCTCCGGCTATCTCGCCAACGCCTCGGTGCAGAAGGCGGTCCGCGACACGGTGAGCAACGCCTTCAGCCACGCCATCGGCGGCGGGGTCATCACCAAGGATCTGGTGGCGCTGATGGAGGACGGTGCGGCCGACGAGCGGCATCAGGTGCTGATCGAGATCGGCGGTGCAGCAGCAAGGGACGGCCGGGCGGCCCTGCTGACGGCGATCGAGGATCTGGTGAAGGCCAGCACCGACAAGGTCGAGGACGCCAGGATCGAGCCGATGCGCCGCTTCATCGCGGCCGATCTGACCCGGCGCGAGGTCGAGACCCTGCGCTCGCGGCACAGCGATCTGCAGGTCCGCCGGCTCTGGCGCAACGCGCCCAAGCGCGCCTTCATGCATGTCTCGACCCACACCGTGCAGGCCCGCCCGGCGCAGCTCGGCTACGATGCGACCGGCCGCGGCGTCACCTGGGCCGTGCTCGACACCGGCATTCGCGCCGACCACCCGCATTTCCTGGAGCACGGCAACGTCAAGCGGCAGTGGGACTGCACGCGGCTGGGAGCGCCGGTCGAGTTCGTCCCGGGCGCCATCGGCTTCGGCAATCTCGACAAGCAGGGCCACGGGACGCATGTGGCGGGGGTCATTGGCGGCAGGCTCCAGGCGGTCGACCGGCACGGCAAGATCTTCGACATGTGCGCCATGGCGCCCGAGGTGGAGCTCTTGGGCTTCAAGGTGCTGGACGATCGGGGCTTCGGCAACGATGCCTGGATCATCAAGGCGCTGGACCAGATCGCCGAGCTCAACGAGGGCTCGACCGACCTCGTCGTGCACGGGGTCAATCTCAGCCTGGGTGGCAATTTCGACCCCTCGGTCTATGGCTGCGGCCACACTCCCTTGTGCCAGGAACTGCGCCGGCTCTGGCGGCAGGGGGTCATCGTCTGCCTCGCTGCCGGCAACGAGGGCTGGGCCGAGCTGCAGACGGCGCAGGGGGTGGTCCCGGCCAACATGGACCTCTCGATCGGCGATCCCGCCAATCTCGAGGAGGCGATCGCCGTGGGCTCGGTGCACAAGGAGCGGCCGCACACCTACGGCATCTCGTTCTTCTCCTCGCGCGGGCCCACCGCCGACGGCCGGCGCAAGCCCGATGTGGTGGCGCCGGGCGAGGCGATCTTGTCTGCCAATCACGACTGGCAGCGGGGCGGTGTCGGCGGCGGCAACCAGCTCGAACAGCTCTATATCGAGCTGAGCGGCACCAGCATGGCGACCCCGCACGTTTCGGGCATGCTGGCGGCGTTCCTGTCGGTCCGCCGCGAGTTCATCGGCTATCCGGATCGGGTCAAGGCGATCATGCTGGAGGCCTGCACCGATCTCAAGCGCGATCCCTATATGCAGGGGGCGGGGTTGCCCAACCTGATCCAGATGCTCGCCAACAGCTGACCCGTCAGGCCATGGCCGCAAGCGCCGCACGGCGGCGTTGGTGCCACTGGAAAAGCGCGTAGCCGACAGCCAGCAGCACGAAGGCCACGGCCGTGGTGACACTGGCGAGTGCGGGCACTTGCGGCGTGTAGCCGGACTGCATCTTGGCACTCAGCCAGCCGGGTATGGTCTGGTCGGCTCCGGTGGTGAACATCGAGAGTGCGAAATTGCTCCAGGAGAGCAGGAACGAGAAGATGAAGCCGGAAAGCAGGCCCGGGGCCAGCAGCGGCAGGGTGACCTCGGTGAAGACCTGGACCCGGCTCGCCCCCATGTCGTAGGCGGCCTCCTCGAGCGCCGGATCGAAGCCATAGACCTGGATCGAGACGATCAGCGTGGCGACCGGTGCGATCCAGACGAGATGCGCGAAGACGGCGGTCTTCCAGGAAGGGGTGATGCCGAGGGCCGAGAACCAGAGCAGGAGTGCGAGGCCCAGCACCGCCTGGGGCATGAAGATCGGCAGCAGGATCAGCTTCTGGTAGAGGCTGCGGCCCCGCCATCGGAAGCGGGCGAAGGCCAGCGCCCCGAAGAGGGCGAGCAGCGTGGCGATGCCGGCGACGAGGATGGCGATGGTGAAGGAGGTCGAGAGGATGTCGCGGATCGAGAGTGATTGCAGGACCTTGCCGTACCATTCGGTCGTCACCGCCGGCAGCGGAAAGCTGAAGTAGCGGGACGGCGAGAACGAGGCGAGCAGCACGGTCAGGATCGGCGTGTAGAGAAAAGCGATGGCGAGGCCGAGGCCGATGCCGAGGGCGATGCGCGCGGGTCTGGTAACGGTGAGCATACGCTGACCTCCTAGCCGCGACCGAACAGGCGGTCGAAGTCGAGCCGCTGCAGGACCGGCCAGACGAGGCCGAGGGCGATGATCACCACGAGGACGGACAGGGCCGAGCCGCGCGGCCAGTCCTGGCCGAAGGTGAAGGCTTTTTGGATGTCCTGGACGATGGTGGTGATCGCCTGGCCACCCAGGAGCCGGCTTTCGTTCATGGCACCCAGGCAAAAGATGAAGACCAGGAGCGAGCCGATGGCGATGCCGGGCAGCGCCAGCGGCAGCTCGATCTCGCGCAAGACCTGCAGGCGGCTGGCACCGAGGTCGAAGGCGGCCTCGCGGATCTGGTCCGGCACGAGGGAGAGACCGAGCACGGTCGGAAACAGCATGAACGGCAGGTAGACATAGACGAGCCCGAGCACGATGGCGGCGCGGGTATAGAGGATGCTGCCAGGATCGATGCCGATCAGCGCCTGCGCCCCGCCGGAGAGCACGCCGTTGGGCACCAGGAACAGCACCCAGCCGAAGAGCCGGACGTTCTCGGCAACGAAGAGCGGGGTGATGATCAGCAGCGTCAGGAGGTTGGCCCGGTGGCCGAAGGCGTGCACCAGGGCCCAGGCGAGCGGGTAGCAGAGGACCGCCAGGATGGCCGTGGTCAAAAGGGCCAGACCCACCGACCAGATGAACGAGAGGTAGTAGGTGCCGGCGAAGATGGTGGCGTAGTTCTCCAGCGTCGGACGGCCGAGCAGGCTGAACGTGCCGGCGGGCATGAAGCTGTAGAGCGTGACGAAGACCAGCGGCCCGAGAAAGCCCAGCACCAGCAAGAGGGCGAGCGGCAGGCCGGCGAGCAGGCCGGGCTCAAGGCTCTGCAGCCGCCAGGCCCTGACGGTTGCGCGCGGCCTGCTCGGGGTGCCCGAGGTGGCCGCCGCGGTTGGCTTGGCTGGCGCGGTGGGTGACGCTTGCCGCAGCGGTGGCTTGAGGAGGGTGGTGCTCATGGTGCAGCTCTCCCGGGGCCGGTCAATCGGGCACCACCATGCTGTCCAGGGCATTCCAGCCGATGGCGATCTCGGCGTCGATCGCCCCGGGCTTGGCCTCGTCGCGCAATTGCTCGGCGAGGAAGGTCGCATCGCCGAGCCGCACCTGGTACTGCATCCGCGAGCCCAAGGCGTATTCGTTGGTCAAGACACCGGCGAGCCGGTTCTCGGCCGTGTCGGCCGCGGCACCGAGCCTGAGGTTTTCCGGCCGGACGATCAGCCAGCCGCGGTCGAGGCCGGGCGGCATCGGCGGGGCGGTGAAGCGCTGCCCGGTCTCGGGTGCCAGGAGCCGGCCCGCCCCATCGCGCTCCACCTTGATCATGTTCACCTCGCCGATGAATTGCGAGACGAAGCGGTTGACGGGCCGGTCATAGATCTGGTCGGGGGTGCCGATCTGGACGAACTTGCCCTTCTGCAGGATGCCGATCCGGTCCGACATCACCATCGCCTCTTCGAGGCTGTGGGTGATGTAGACGAAGGTCTTGCCCGACGCCCGGTGGATGTCCTTGAGCTCTTTCTCGAGCAGCTTGCGCAAGCGAAAGTCGAGGGCGGAGAGCGGCTCGTCGAAGAAGAGGATCTCGGGATCGAAGGCCAGCGCCCGAGCCAAGGCGACCCGCTGGCGCTCGCCGCCCGAGCATTCCTGCACCCGCTTGGCGTAATACCCGGCTGGCAGATGCACCTGGGCCAAGAGCTCGAGCGCCCGAGCCCTGCGTTCGACAGCGCCGATGCCCTTGATCTTCAGCGGGAATTCGATGTTCTGGCCGACCGATTTGTGCGGGAAGAGGGCCAGGGACTGAAAGACCATGCAGGTCGGGCGCTGGTTCGCCGGGACGTCGTTGATCACCCGGCCGTGCAGCCGAATCTCGCCGCCCGAGGGCTTCTCCATGCCGCTCAGCATGCGGATCAGCGTGGTCTTGCCGCTGCCGGAGGGGCCGACGATGGTGAAGAACTCGCCCTCCCGGATCTCGAGGTCGATGCCGTCGATGGCGACGAAGTCGTTGAAGAACTTGTCGACGCGAACGAGTTCCAGAATCGGCTCAGGGTGCATGGCACGGCTGTCCAGATGGCGGCAAAGGATGGCGCCCGGCCGGCGGTTGCCTTGCCGGCCGGGCTGCCGGTTCAGGCACCGCGGGCGCGCACGGCGGCCGAGAACACCGCATGCAGCTTGTCGTAGTCGGGGATCTCGTCGAACTCGGCACAGCGGGCGATGTCCTCCTCCATCGTGTCCCACTGGATCGCTTCGAGCTCGTCCGGCGCGAAGAGATCCATGACCTTGGGATCGCCCATCTGCACCACCGGGTTGTAGGTCCCCTCGGCGAACGCCACGGCCTTGCAGACCTCCGGCCGCTGCAGGTACTCGAGGAAATCGGCACCCCGGGGCGAGAGCTGCGGGTTGTTGACGAGCGAGGTGAGCTCGATCCAGACCACGCCGTTCTTGCCACCGATCTCCTCGGGCCCGTTCAAGGGCACGACGCAGCGCATATGGGTCGCGCCGTCGTAGCGGGCAGTCGACGCGGTGTAGACGCTGCCGGGGAAGCTGCCGATGATGCTGCCGTTGATCAGCGCCAGGTTGATCGAGTTCAGATCGTCCGAGAGGAAGGCCGCGTTGCCGATCACCTTGGTGATCACCTCGTCGAAGGTGGCGAGCTCCGCCTCGGTGTGCGCGCGGAACGGGCTGAAGCCGGCCGCCAGGCAAGCGTGCATGATCACCCAGTCGTCATACATCAAGATCGCGTAGCGGCCGGCCATGCTGTCCTCGAGGAACATGCCGTAGCCTTCGTTCTCGAACGTCTCCTTGGCGATTTCGTTGGTGTTGATGAGGCAGCCCGAGGGGCCGAAGCGCTGGATGATGCCCAAAAGCTCGGTGCCGTCATCCGACATCGCCCAGTGGTAGGGCCATGCGAACTCGGGCAGGGCCATGTCCCAGTACGAGCGGAAGCGTTCCTGGTCGAGCGGCACGATCAGGTTGCCGGGGTAGAGCTGCTTGCGGGCCCAGCTGTTGTTCAGGT
>DAIRDJ010000032.1:0-33074 GCA_036796215.1 Geminicoccaceae bacterium | reverse complement strand
CTGCAAATCCTCAGCTTCGTCTTCGACTACGACATGTCCCTCGAGGAAGCCTTCGCCCAGGCCCGCATCGACGTCGCCGGCGACGGCACCGTAACCGTCAGCCGCGACCTCCCCGAAGACATCCAAGACACCCTCGCCACCGCCTTCAACGCCACCCCCACCCGCGCCACCGCCTACCCCAACCGCTTCGCCACCCCAGTCGCCACCCTCCACGATCTCGTCGAAAACGACCACTACGGCACCACCGAAATCATCCACCCCTGGGCAGATGCGGTCGCGGTGGAGTAAAAAGAGGACAGAACAGAAACGCGGGGGAAATGATTTCCCCCGCACCCCCTCGAACCTTTTGGTGGGGGACGGGGAGACTCTTTCAGGTCGTGCCGGCTACCGACTGCCGGCCCCACCGATGCATTGCGGTTGGGAGCGGGTGCACCGGCGGCGCAATTGGTTTAGAGGGGAGGTGTCCTTCGGAGCCGATGTGGATCGCTGGGTGATGGACGAGATGGCAGCGGAACATGCAGCAGCCATACCCAAGAAATCGACGAGCGAAGGCGAATGATGGGAGAATGGCTGCCTGACAATGCCGATACCTGTTCACCCAAAGATCTACCACATCGTCCATGTCGACAACTTGGCGTCGATCTGTGGAGACGGCTACCTTTGGTCAGATTATCTGATGATGCAGCGCCAGGTCGGAGCTGTAATCGGAATGGGAAGCATAAAGCAGCGGCGCTTGACCTTGCCAGTCTCGAGCCACCCACAAACTTTCGTGGGCCAGTATGTTCCTTTCTATTTTTGCGAACGCTCAATTATGCTGTTTGTTATTCATTGCGCAAACCATCCTGAGCTGGCCTACAGGGGCGGACAACAGCCGATTATCCACCTCGAAGCGGATCTCCATCAGGTTGTTCAATGGGCCGAAGCGAATGGTAGACGGTGGGCGTTCTCATTGTCGAACGCCGGTGCGATCTACACCCAGTTTCGCAGCGAGTTGGGTCGGTTGAATGAGATCAACTGGGACGCGGTGGCCGCACGAGATTTCCGGCCGGCAGACATCAAAGAAGCGAAACAGGCTGAGTTTCTTGTTGAGCAGTCGTTTCCGTGGCAACTAGTCGAAAGGATCGGCGTTCACTCACAGGGCATTGCTCAACGGGTCTACGCCGCCATGAATGGGGCTGGCCACCGGCCGAGGGTCGAAGTCCGACGAGAATGGTACTATTAAGGGGAGGATGGCCATGATCAGATATACGACAGGAGACATCTTGAGGGCGGACGCAGAAGCGATCGTCAACACGGTGAACTGTGTCGGCATCATGGGCCGTGGGATCGCCCTCCAGTTCAAGAATGAATTCCCGGCGAACTTCAAAGCATACGAGACAGCCTGCAAGCGCGACGAGGTTCAGCCGGGGAAGATGTTCGTCTTCGAGACGGGTACCTTTACGAACCCGAAATACATAATCAACTTTCCAACAAAGAGGCATTGGCGCGGCATGAGTCGGATTGAGGACATCGACTCCGGGCTCGTCGCCCTTGCCGAAGAGGTCCGGCAGCGCGGCATCCGATCAATCGCCATCCCGCCGCTTGGAAGCGGCCTCGGTGGCCTGAACTGGGGAGATGTTCGGCCCCGGATCGAAGCCGCGTTGCGCGACATACTGGACTTGGACGTCGTTGTCTTCGAGCCGAACAACGCGCCGGTCACGACGAAGTCGCGCGAAGTCCCGACCATGAGCCCTGGCCGAGCCGCGCTGGTGGTTCTGATGAACCGCTATCTTGGCGGCCTGATGGATCCGTTTGTGACGCTGCTTGAAGTGCACAAGCTCATGTATTTCATGCAGGAGGCAGGCGAGCTACTCCGCCTCAAGTACGCGAAGGCGCCGTATGGCCCTTATGCCGAGAACCTTCGCCATGTCCTTCGCGCGGTCGAAGGACACCTTGTGTCGGGCTACGCCGATGGTGGCGATGCGCCCGACAAGCAGCTCGAATTGGTCCCGGGAGCGGTGAAGGACGCTGAGTCCTTCTTGTCCGACAAGCGCGACACGGCCGCTCGCTTCGATCGTGTGGCCAAGCTCGTGGAAGGGTTCGAGACGCCGTTCGGGCTCGAACTTCTCGCCACGGTGCACTGGGTCACGACGCGCGAGAACGCTGTCAGCACGGAGGATGCGATGGACAAAGTCTATGCCTGGAACGAGCGGAAGAAACGATTCTCACCGCGACAGATCAGCATCGCCCTTCAGACCTTGCAAAACAAGGGCTGGCTCGCGAGTGCCTGAACCGCTGTCTTACGCGTCGCCTCGGCTGACTAAGTGGTTTGCCGCTAAGGAGGACATGTGTGGACACCCCGAGAAGTGGGGGGTGCACTCCGCGTCAGACATCGCCGGGTCAGAGCAGCTGGCGGGCGTCGCGGGTCATGTGCGCTTCGACATAAGCGCGCAGGCCGCCCTTGAAGGCGATGTCGACCTTGCGGCCGAGGGCGTCGCCGAATGTGTCCTTAAGCTGCACGAGGTCGATGAGGCCGAAGGTGGCGTCGGGGGCGAGGTCGAGCAGGAGGTCGAAGTCGCTCTCGGGCTTGGCCGTGCCGCGCGCTCGGGAGCCGACGAGGGAGACCGAGCGGACGCCCTTGGCCGCGAGCTCGTTCGCAAGCTCTGCCAGGGCGCGCTCCAGCTCTGCCACGAGGTCGGTGTCGTTCGTCGAGGACATGAGGCCCTTCTCGATTTTCCTCTATGTCTGCATCATGCCACGAAATCCCCGAAGCAACACCTCCAAAGCTGCAAAGCATGCTGGCCGCAGCGTTCTGCAGCGGGCCCCGATCCACCACCGCAGCAAAAGACCGGAGGGGCCCACGGGGAGGCGCTGCCTCCCCGTGATTCTTTTTATAAGCAACGCTTATCCAGAATCATGTGCCTGCACACAAATCCCGAAATCATGCGTCATATACCGACTCATTTTCGCTCGGGTTGTGTCGAAATATGCGCCATACCCTGAAAAATGAGTCGGTATATGCGCCAGAACCCGAGAAATGAGTCGATATATGCGCCATCACGATTGCTTATGGCGCAGCATCCGTCACCTTTCGTTACAAATCGGGGCTTTTGAACCCGGCGAGACGACGATCGAACCCGCGGAATCGACGAGCGAACCCGGCCATGCAGCGAACGAACCCGACTTTTGCGATCGAACCCGAGGGGACAGCTTGACGCAGCGCCCCCTGTTTGGTCGCCCGATTCCAGAGCGTTGGCATCCCGCCGCAAGCCGCGGGGCGAGTCCGGACCGATTCGGCCGGCCGAGCAGGCCGCGAGGTGCCGATCGAACCCGAGCGCCAGCTTGACGGCAGCCCAGCTTTTTGCTATTATTCCTATCTCGATTGTCGCCACCCGAGACAGGCGTACCGAGGCCCAGCCTCCCGAACCCCAGAGCACCGAGTCCTCCAGCACGCCGTGACATCCCCACCGCCACCCCCGCAAAGGTTCCGAAGGGGGCCGCGGGGGACATCATGTCCCCCGCTCTTCCCGCTAAGTCTTCATCTGCCTTGCCGCATCCTTCCTTTTCAAACCGGGCAGCTTGTGCTGATCTCCGCAGGCCCGGCAGAGGAGGAGACGGTCGATGTGCAGGAAGCTGAGTGCTGCCCTCGTGGTCGCGATGACGGTGACCGCCGGTCCGGCGGTGGCCCAGGACGCGCTCATCATGGGCATGGTGCTGGAGCCGCCGCATCTCGACCCGACGGCAGGGGCGGCCGCGGCCATTCGCGAGGTCGGCTACGCCAACATCTTCGAGGGCCTCACCCGGATCGACCAGACCGGTGCGGTGCAGCCGGCACTCGCCCGGGCGTGGACCATCGCCGCAGATGGCCTGACTTATGTCTTTGAAATCACGCCCGATGCGGTCTTCCACAACGGCGTGCCGCTCACCGCCGAGCACGTCGTCTTCTCGTTCGAGCGGGCGATGGCCGAGGACAGCGTGAACGCGCAAAAGCAGCTGTTCGAGCCGATCGCCGCGATCGAGGCCACGGGCCCGCACACCGTAGCCGTCACCCTGCAGCGCCCGACCGGGCACTTCCTCTTCAATCTCGGCTGGGGCGACATGGTGATCGTCGAGCCGTCCTCGGCCGAGACCAACAAGACCGAGCCCGTCGGCACCGGGCCCTTTCGCTTCGCGCGCTGGGTCACCGGCGACCGGGTCGAGCTCGAGCGCAATCCGGACTACTGGGGCGACGCCCCGGCGCTGGCGCGGGCCACCTTCAAGTTCATCCCGGACCCGGCGGCCGCCACGGCAGCCCTGCTCGCGGGCGATATCGATGCCTTCGCGAACTTCCCAGCCCCCGAGGCCTTGGGCCAGTTCGAGGCCGACCCGCGCTTTCAGGTCGTGATCGGCTCGACCGAGGGCGAGACCATCCTCGCCATCAACAACGCCGAGCCGCCGCTCGACGACATCCGCGTCCGCCGTGCCCTGGCGCATGCGGTCGACCGCCGGGCGGTGATCGACGGGGCGATGTTCGGCTACGGCACGCCCATCGGCTCGCATTTTGCGCCGCACCACCCGGCCCATGTCGACCTCACCGGCCGCTACCCGCACGACCTGGAGGAGGCCAAGGCGCTGCTCGCCGAGGCCGGCATCGAGAACCTCGAGCTCACCCTCAAGCTGCCGCCGCCCAGCTACGCCAGGCGCGGCGGCGAGATCATCCAGGCCCAGCTCGCCGTGGTCGGCATCGAGGCCTCGATCATCCCGATGGAATGGGCGCAGTGGCTGGAGCAGGTCTTCCAGGGCAAGGACTACGACCTGACCATCGTCAGCCACACCGAGCCCATGGACATCGATATCTACGCCCGCGACGACTACTATTTCGGCTACGACAACCCGGATTTCGATGCGGTGATCGAGGCGCTGGCCGAAACCGACGACGCCGACGCCCGAACCGCGCTCCTCGCCGAGGCGCAGGCGATCCTGGCCGAGGACAGCGTCAACGTCTTCATCTTCCAGCTCGCCAAGCACGGCGTCTGGAAGGCTGGCATCGAGGGCCTCTGGCCCAACAGCCCGATCCCGGCCAACGACTTGACGGCCGTGCGCTGGGTCAACTGAGCGGCGGCCGCGGTCGCTCCGGCCTCAGTAGACCCAGACGCAGCTGCCGCACGCATCGCGGCAGGCGGTCTTGGTGAGGATGGTGATACGGCCGTCGGCGAGGCTGATCATCTCGTCGCAGCGGCGGCAGAAGTGGCCCGTGTCGCCGACCAGCGTGGCCCGCGGTGGGATCGAGCCGGCATGGCCGCTCGCGAGGTTGCGCCAGCTCTCGGGCACGTCGTTGGGTCGGGTCTCGAGGCCGTGCTGCAGGGTGGTGGTGGCCAGCGTGACAGCGGTTTCGCCGAGCGCTTCGTCGAACGCCGGATCACCACCGAAAAGCGAGCCGATGCAGCCGCCGAGGCCGACTGCCGTGACGGCGCGCAGGGCGGCGACGGCCGCAAGCTCGGCGTCGCCCCCGGAGAGCCTTTTCTGCAGCGGCCGGGCGGCCTCGCTCGTCCGGGTCGTCGAGAGCGTCGAGCGCCACTTGGAGATCGGCCATCGCCGCCGTCAGCGAGGCGCGCAGGTCAATATCGCCGCCGCCGATGAGGTCGCCATGGGGGCCGCCACCCTTGCCGCCGGCGCCACCCTTGGCCAATGCGGTGGCGAGGCCGAGGTCAGGAGCGCCGACCGAAACGCCCGCGAGCGAGCGCCATGGCGACGGTGTCTCTGCTGGGCCCCAAGAAGACGCCCTCGATCGCAGCCGCTGCTCAAGCAACCGTTAGCGCCGGTCCGGTCGCCGAGCCTGCACCACGCGCTGGGCGGTCAGCTGCCGGCACGCTCGCCCGTTGCCAGCACGCGGGCGAGGTTGCAGATCGCATCCTGGTGCTTGCGGCTGCCGATCGCGGCGAAATTGCGGGCGAGCTCGAGCAGCATGCGCTGCTGCGGCATCATCTCGGTCGATTTCGCCTTGGCCTGCTGATCGGGTTCGATTTCGTCGAAGAAATAGCCGATCTCGACGCCCAGGGCCTGGGCGATCTGGTAGAGCCGGCCCGCGGAGATGCGGTTGATGCCGGTTTCGTATTTGTGCGCCTGCTGGTAGGTCACGCCGATCAGCTCCGCCATCTGCTGCTGGGTGAGCCCCAACATGATCCGCCGCTGGCGGATGCGCAGGCTGACATAGTGGTCGACATCGAGAGCCCGGCTGCGCCCGCCGGTCCCCTTGCCTACGGTCTTGCTGGCGACCTGATTCATCATGTTTCCCGATCCCTTCGCGTTGCGAACGCAGCAGTTGCACGGCGCGTCACAACCCCCAGACAAATCTTATTTAGCTAAAATACCGGGCATATTTTAAACTTCCAGAGAAACGTGTATTTCTCATCAACCTCAAGAGGTATTCTCTCTACCCTCACCGAGGCATGCCTCTGTCTCGAGCTGGCCCATGACCAGCCGTGCCGAGACCGGTCGAAGGGGGCCCAAGGGTGGCGCCTGATAGGCGGTCAGATGGTAGCTGCCGGGTTCGCTCGCCGGCATCAGCCGGCGCAGGAACTGCCGCCCGCAGGTCAGCTCCGCGACCACATGCCGGCCAACCAGGGTGGCAAGATCGCTCGCCGGCGTGCGCGCGACCAGAATCGTCGTGCCAGGGCGAAACACCGGCAGCATCGCATCATCGAGGAGCGTCATTGCCACCAGTCGCTCCTCGGCCATGGCCAGGGCCGGCATCCGCCCGCTCTGATCCAGCTGCCCTGCGGCATCGAGCCGGCCGAGCCTGGGCAGGCTGCTGCGATGCGGGCTGCGGCCGAACTGCAGGTATTCGGGGCTGGTCTCGAGCGCCGTGGCGAGCTTCTCCACGACGTCGCGGCTCGGCATGTACTCGTCGCGCTCATATGGGCCGATCGCCGTCTGATGCCGGCCGATCCGCCGCGCCAGCTCGGCCTGGCTGAGCTCCTGCCCGAGCCTGAGCGCGCGCAGTCGCTGGCCGAAGCTCCGCAGCTCACCCGGCTGCATGCCCCACCCTCATGGATCGCCCTCCCGAGTTCTCGCAATCGGCAGTCAACGAGCCTGGCTCATAGCAGATTCTAGGAAAGCTCGAAAGGACTGCACGCTTTGCTGCTCGCCTTCTGCGTTCAATCGGCCGGCGAAAGGGTCAAAATGTGATCCGTATCCCTCGCGTTATCGGCGATGGCAATGCGCTGCAGGCGGCCGTCGCGCCATGCCGGGGTCTGGTCCTGGAAGTGGGGCGAAAGTGGGTGGCCGGACTGCCCGGCCGGCAGGATCGCGTGCAAGGTGGACGGTTCGCCGAGATCGGCGACGATCCGCAGGCTCGCCGCCATCACCGTCGTATAGGGCGATTGTGGCAGATAGCGGGCGACCGCCACCGTTCCGGCATCCCCGCCACCGGCGCTGTTCAGCGAGAAGAACCGGCGCAGCACGGCTACCGCGTCGAGTGGTCGATGCGCCATATGCACCCGGCTGGCCTCGCCCCAGCGCCAGGCCCGCCAATCGCTGCCCTCGCTTAGCTTGAGCCCGTCGAGCGCTGACGCAAAGGCGCGGCCGGCCATCTCGGGGCAGGTCTGCACGACATCGGCGACGCGCGTGTCGTCGCACCACACCGGCGCCGCCTCGACGATGTGGCGCATCGCCTCGCTCCGAATGCCCTCGAAGGCCGCGAACCGCTCGCCGAGCTCGTCCTCGAGCACTTGGCGCACGAAGGCCCGGTACCAGGCCTGGAAGATCAAGGGCTCCGGCCGGTCGGGGCCGCTCTCGCCGTCCCAGGCGGCCATTGTGTCGAGGATCGCTCTGGCCTCGTCGTCCGCGGGCTCGACCTTGGCCAAGAGCGGCAGGAAATCGCGCGCCAGGGTCGAGCGCCGGTCGTGCTGCAACCGGCGCATCGCTTCGACATCCAGGATCTCGCCCGCAGCGACCGCGGCGCCCATGACCTCGTCGATCCGCCGGGCGCGGAGATCGTCGCTCCAGTCGCGGGTCACGAGATGCGGAAAGGCATCGCCAACGAGGCGGTTGTTGGCATTCAGGAGATAGCCCGTCTCGGGCGTGCGACCGCGCGGATTGGCACTGGGCGGCAGGAGGCCCAGCCAGTCGTGCCGGCCGGTCCAGCCCGGCTGCGGCAGGCTGCCGTCACCACTTCGCCGGACCGGCAGGCGGCCGGCGAGCGCCATGCCGATCCCACCCTCGGCATCGGCATAGATCGCGTTCTGCGTCGGGGCGAAGAACAGTGCCATCGCCGCCTCGAAATCGTCCCAGCCGGTGGCCCTGGCGAGTGCCATCCCGGCCTCGATCGTCCGATCCTCGGGCTCGAGGGCGGTCCAGCGCATGGCCAGGAGATGGCCTGCACCGGCGACCTCGGCCGCCCGCGGCAGGATGTCGGAGAGCACCGGCCCGTTGCGCGTTGCCCGCACGACGTGGGTCACCGGCTCGCCGCCCCTGACCCGGATCACCTCCTCCCTGGTCACAAACGGCAGCGCGCCCTCCGGCGCCAGATAGTGGTCGGGCCTCACGGGATCGAGTCGCTCGATGAAGAGGTCGTCCGTGTCGCCGCCGGTGTTGGTGAACCCCCAGGCGATCGCCTCGTTGCGGCCGATGACGACGACCGGCAGCGAGGGCAGGGTGGCCCCCTGGACGAGGCCTCCGGGCGTGCGGATCGAGGCCAGATACCAGGGTGCCGGGGTGCCGAGGTTGAGATGCGGGTCGTTGGCGAGCAGGGCCGCACCGGACGCGGTATGCGCACCGGCGACAGCCCAGCTGTTCGAGCCCTGGCCGGGGGCCTGATCGAGAGGGAGTGCTGCGAGCAGTTCCTGGGCATGGTCGCCGATCGCCCGCACGGCGGCAAGCTCGGCCACGGACGCGGTCGATGCCCTGCCCAGGGCAACGTCATAGCCCGAGATGGTGGTGACCGCATCGGCCCGGGCCTGAGGCCAGAGATCGGCCATCGCCTCGGCCGGCAAGTCGGCGAGCACTGTCGCCCGGGTCAGCTCCCGCTGCCAGCTTTCGATCAGGCTCAAGGCCATGGTCTTGACCAGCACCAGGCTGTCCGCCGGAACCCAGGGCTCCGGCCGGTGGCGAAGGAGGAGAAACTCGGGCGGCAGCGGCCTCGAGCGATCCTGGATCAGCGCATTGACCCCTGCGGCATAGGCCTCGAGCCAGGCTATCGCCTCCTCCGAGAGATGCGGCAGCGCCGCCTCGGCCGCCCGGTAGAGGCCGAGCGTGCGCATGAACCGGTCCGTGCCGACCCCCTGCTCGCCGACCACCTCGGCGAGCCTGCCGGCACCGATCCGGCGGCTCATCTCCATCTGCCAGAGCCGGTCCTGGGCATGGACGAAGCCCAGCGCCATGGCCGCGTCGCGCTCGCTCGAGGCCTCGATCAAGGGGATGCCGAGCGCGTCGCGGGTGACGGTGACCTCGGCTTCGAGCCCGGCCAGGCGGATCTCGCCCGACAACTGGGGCAGGGAGGCAAAGGCGAGCCAGGCGACGATCCCGGCGCCTCCGGCCGCGAGGACCAGGATCGCAATACCGAGGATGGCCAGCACCCGGCGCATGGCTCTCAATCCACAAGTGCCCGGCGGCGCAGCTCGGCCTCGAGCCCGGCCGGCGAGGCGAACTGGTGGGTGGCAAAGCCGAGCCGGTCGGCGGTGGCGATATTTTTTGCTGAGTCGTCGATGAAGAGGATCCGCTCGGCCGCCATGCCGACATCATCGAGCACATGGTGGAAGATGTCGTCCTCGGGCTTGATCATGCCGAGCTCGCCCGAGACGTAGATCGTCTCGAAATGGTCGAGAAAGCCATAAGCCGGATCGTGGCGGACGAGCGGAAAGGTCTCGGCCGACCAGTTGGTGAGGGCGCGAAGTGCGCGGCCGTGCGTCTTCAGGTCCTCGAGCAGGCTCACCGTCGGGTCGATCGGCCCGCCGATCATCTCGATCCAGCGCACCTGATAGGCCTCGATCGCGGCCCGCTGGTCGGGATGGCGCTCGACCAGCTCGGCCACGCCCTCGGCGAACGGCCGGCCGCGATCGAGTTCGAGGTTCCAGGCAGGCGTGCAGACGGTGCCCAGGAACGCCTCCATGGCCGCCTCATCGGCGAATATCTTGCGATAGAGCCGGCGCGGCTCCCAGTCGATCAGCACCCCACCCAGATCGAAGAGCACGAGCTCGATCGCAGCCTCGGTCTTGGCCATCCGTCCTGCCTTCCTTCACTACTGCGAATGCCCCTTCTGGCGACCAGGATGCGGCCGGGTCAAGCGAGCGCCCGCTCCAGATCCTCGATCAGATCATCGACATGCTCGAGCCCGACCGAAAGCCGGATCAGGTCGTCATCGATGCCGAGGGTGGCGCGCTCCTCGGCCGGCAGCTTGGAATGCGTCGTGGTGGCCGGGTGGGTCACCAGGCTCTTGGCATCGCCGAGATTGTTGGAGATCGCGATCAGCCGCAGCCGGTTCAGCACCTCGAACGCGCGGTCCTTGCCACCCCCCACATAAAACGCGAGGAGCGTCGAGCCCGCCTGCATCTGCCGCCTCGCCAGCTCATGGTGCGGATGGCTTTCGAGGCCCGGATAGAGCACGCGGCGAACTCTGGGGTGGGCCTCGAGATGCTGCGCCAGCCGCTCGGCCGAGCGGCACTGCTGGCCGACCCGAAGCGGCAGGGTCTCGAGGCCCTTCAGCAGCAGCCAGGCGTTGAACGGGCTGAGGCTCGGGCCCGTGTGCTTGAGATAGGGGTGCAGCACCTCGTCGCGGAAGCGCTGCGTGCCGAGCACGGCACCACCCAGACACCGGCCCTGGCCGTCGATATGCTTGGTCGCTGAATAGACGACGATGTCGGCCCCGAGTGCCAATGGCCGCTGCAGGAGTGGCGTGGAGAAGACGTTGTCGACCACGACCTCGGCCCCGGCCTTGTGCGCGAGCTCGGCCACGGCGGCGATGTCGACCAGCGAGAGCGTCGGGTTCGAGGGGGTCTCGAAAAAGACCATCGCCGTGGGCTCGGCCAAGGCCACCCGCCAGGCATCGAGGTCGGCACCATCGACGAAGACCGCCTCGATCCCGAACCGCGGCAGGATGTCGCCGATGATGTAGCGACAGGAGCCGAACAGCGCCCGGGCGGCCACCACCCGGTCACCCCGCTTCAGCCGGCACATCAGGGCGGCATGCACCGCCGCCATGCCGGAGCTCACCGCACAACACGCCTCGGCCCCCTCGATCGCCGCCAGCCTCGCCTCGAAGGTGGCCACCGTCGGGTTGCCGTAGCGGCTGTACATGAAGCCGGGTGCCCGATCCTTGAAGCGATCCTCGGCGTCGCCGGCCCGGTCGTAGACGAAGCCCGAGGTGAGATAGAGCGCCTCGGAGGTCTCGCCGTGGTGCGACCGGTCCAGGGCCCCCTGCACCAACCGCGTCTCCAGCCGCCAGCCTGCCTCGTCTCGTCCCGACATGACCGTCGCCCCAACAGAAAAAGCCCCGGTCGACTCGGACCAGGGCTCACACGGCACCCGGTCTTTTAGCGGCATGTTTAACGTGGCCCGCAAGCCGACCGGCTCAAATCACCACGACCGCAGCGGGTAGGCCCCGATCTACCGGCTGTCAAGCAGCGAGGATGTGTGTGGCGATCAAGGTCCTACCCCGACGGCCGCTGTCACATCCGCGAACCCGTCGCGCATGAGGCATGCGGCCAGTTCGTCGAGGATGCGCTGAATGATCCCCGGTCCCTCGTAGACGAAGGCCGTATAGAGCTGCAGCGCCGTGGCGCCGGCGCGGATCTTGGCATAGGCGTCCGCCCCGGAGCCGATGCCGCCCACCCCGATAAACGCGAGCCGGCCTTCGGCATGACCGGCCATCAGGGCGAGCAGCCGGGTCGAGGCTGCAAAGAGCGGCCGGCCGCTGAGGCCGCCGGCTTCGTGCCGCGCCGCACTGGTGAGGTCCAGCGGCCGCTCGATCGTCGTGTTCGAGACGATCAAGCCATCGATCGCGGCATCGACCGCGGCATCGACGATGGCGAGCGCTGCCGCGTCGTCGAGATCGGGGGCGACCTTGAGAAGGATCGGCCGCCGCGGGCCGCCGGCCTCGACATGCCGCGCCCGAGCCGCGGTCACCGCCTCCAGCACGCCGGTCAGCGCCCGCTTCTCCTGCAGATCGCGCAGCCCCGGCGTGTTGGGCGAGGAGACGTTGACCGTGAGATAGTCGGCAAGCGGCAGGAGCCGGTCGGCACCTTTGGCATAGGCGGCCCGAGGCGCGGCCTCGTCCTTGTTGATGCCGATATTCGCACCGATCACGACAGCGCGGGGGCGCGACGCGAGCCGGTCGGCGAAAGCCTCGAGCCCGGCATTGTTGAACCCCATGCGGTTGATGATCGCCCTATCCTCTTCGAGGCGAAAGAGCCGCGGCTTGGGGTTGCCGGGCTGTGGCCGAGGGGTGACGGTGCCGGCCTCGATGAAGGCGAAGCCCAGCCGGGCGAGACCGCCGAGCGCTTGGGCGTTCTTGTCGAAGCCGGCGGCCAAGCCCAAGGGATGGGCGAGATCGAGACCGGCGAGGCGAACGCCGAGGCCGGGCGGGACGGCGAGCTTCAGGCGCGGCGCCAATGGCAGGGCACGGATCGCCAGATCGTGCGCGGTCTCGGCGGGCAGCTGGCGGAGCAGCCGGGCGGCGAAGGCGAGCCCCGCCATCAGCGGCAAGGCTGGGCGTCAGCCATGCGCGCGGGCGATGAAGCCGCCGTCATTGGCGAAATCCCGCTTGGCGTAGCGAAAGGGCTCGCCCGTCGTGGTCACCACCTCGCCACCCGCCGCCCGCAGCACGGCATGGCCGGCGGCGGTGTCCCACTCCATCGTCCGTCCGAAGCGCGGGTAGACATCGGCCCGCCCCTCGGCCACGGCGCAGAACTTGAGCGAGCTGCCGCAAGACATGGTCTCGGTGATGCCGTGCGCGGTGAGCCAGGCATCGGTCTCGGCATCGCGATGCGAGCGGCTGGCGACCGCGACCAGCCCGCCGGCCGGGGCTGCTTCACGTACCGCGATGCGCTCGACCACGCCGGCCTTGCGGCGCATCGCCCCATGCCCCACAGCCCCCCACCAGGCGGTGTCGATGGCCGGTGCCACCACGACACCGATGACCGGCAGCCGATCCTCGACAAGGCCGATATTGACCGTGAACTCGCCGCGCTTCTGGATGAACTCCTTGGTCCCATCCAGGGGATCGACCAGCCAGAAGGGGCCCTCGCCCACGCTCGGGATGCGGCCCGCGGCCACCGCCTCCTCGGCCACCACCGGGATCTTTGGCGTCAGCCGCGCCAGGCCCTCGAGGATGATCGCCTCGCCGGCCTCGTCGGCCGCCGTCACCGGCGACCTGTCGGCCTTCTCGGTGACCTCCGTGCCCGCGTGATAATGGCGCATGATCTCGGCGCCTGCGGCATCGGCCAGGGCCAGGAGGTCTGCGAGCAAGCGGTCGGGGACGATGGACATGGGGCGACCTTCGGGCAGTGGTCGAGGACTGGGGCGCGGCCGCGGCTCGACCACGCCCGGTTGCCTACCGGCCCGAGCCCGCGCGAACAAGCGAGAAGGCGCCGCACGTTTGCCTCGGCGTGCGCCTTGCGGGGTCCCGGCGTGCGCCTTGCCGGCTCAAAGGGCGGCTTCGTAGCTCGCCCAGGCGACGTCGCTCTCGGCGAGCTCGACCTTGAGGCCGGCCAGCGCCTCGCTGCCGGGGCCGAGCCGGCCCGCGGCGATGGCATGGCGCATCCGCTCGAAAACATGCCGGGCGAGGAACTCGGTCGTCGTGTTCTGGTCCTTGAAGGCGGCGATCTCGTCGAGGTTCTTGTAGTTGAGATCGGCCAGGATCGCCTTCAGCTGGTCGATCGCCCGGCCGATATCGACCACGATGTTGTCGTCGTTCACATCATGCCGGCTGAACTCGACATCGACCACGAAGGTGGCGCCATGCAGCGCCTGCGCCGGGCCGAAGACCTCGCCCTTGAAGCTGTGCGCGATCATCATGCGGTCGCGCACCCGAACCCTGAACATCACCGTCGCTCCTGGAGTTGCTCGCTAACGTCACCGGCAAGATGGGCCGCTCGAGGCCGGTGATCCAGCCCGTATGCGCCAGCCGGCGTCGATCAGCCACCCGCATCTTCCGGGTAGACCACGAGGTGGCAGAGGCCACCGCCTGCCAGCAGTCGCGGCAAGGCTTCCGGCAGCGCTGCGAACGCCGTCTCACTGTCGAGCAGGGCTTCAAGACGATCGTCGGCGGCGAGGATATCCATCGCCTTGGCAAGGCGCCGCGCGTGGCCGAAGCGTGGGCGCATGGCCGGGGCGACGCTGCCGACCTGCGAGCCCACGAGCTTCAGCCGGCGACTGTGGAAGGCTTCGCCCAGCGGCAGCGGCACGGGGCGGTCGCCGTACCAGCTGACCTCGACGATGCGCGCCTCGAACCCGGCAACTGCGAGGGCACCGACGAGGGCTTCGGGTGCGGCGGCGGCGTTGAAGACGCAATCCGCCGGCGGCTGGTCCTCGAGCGTGGTGCGAAACGGCACGGCGAGGGCTGCGGCGATCCCGGCCTTCGCCGGATCGATGTCGACCAGCGTCACCTCGGTCCCCGGCAGCTGCACCGCGAGCCGGGCGATCAGGCAGCCGACGACCCCGGCACCGATGACGACGACCCGCTCGCCCGGCAGCAGGGACGCGTCCCAAATGGCATTGAGGGCCGTCTCCAGATTGGCGGTGAGCACCGCGCGCCGGTCGCTCAAGGCGTCGGGCAAGGGCTGCACCGCCGCCGCCGGCACGACATAGCGATCCTGGTGCGGAAAGAGGCAGAAGACCCGACGGCCGCCAAGGGCCGCAGGCCCGGCCTCGACCACCCCCACGTTGCAATAGCCATATTTGACCGGAAAGGGAAAGTCGCCCGCCTGGAACGGGCAGCGCATGGCGCTGGCTTGCGAAACCGGCACCCGGCCCCGGGCGACGAGGGCTTCGGTGCCGCGGCTGATGCCGGAATAACGGGTGCGGACCAGAACGTCGTTCGGGCCCGGCGAACCAACTGCTTCGTCGCGGATCTCGCCGCGATCTGGAGCGATAACCCAATACGCTTTAGCATCGATTCTCATGCGGCAAGCTGTCGGCAACTGTGCGCCGAGGGGGCCAAAAGCCGCCGCGACGCGTGACAGCGCCGGCCCACGCTGGCAAACAGACCCGTCACCCCTAGGTTTGGAATACGATGAGATCGGCAGCGTCTCGTAAACGAAGCGGGCCCGGTCGACGTAATACCAGCGGCTTGCAACGAATAATCTCCCGAAGAGGGCTCGATGTCGGAATGTCTTGAACCCGGTTTCCAGGATTTCATCAAGGTCGCGGCAGCGGAACGCTACCTGCGCGGCGGGCTCGCCTGTCGCATCGCCGCTCAGGATCGAACCGAGGCGATCTTGGCCCTGGAAGGCGTCGACGACGCACGGCTGGCGGCACTGATCGCGGCAACTGGCGGGCTGTTGCTCGTCCTGAGCGCAAGGCGTGCGGCCGCCCTCGGCATCCGGGCAGCAGGACCGAAAGCGGTGCGTCTCGCCCTGCCGGCCGACGTCACGGTCGAACGGGTTCGTGCCCTTGCCGATCCGACCCGCATTGTCGAGGCGATCGCCGGGGTGGTGCCGACCTCGGCGGGCTCGCTGATCGACGTCGCCGCGGTCGAGCTCTGCAAGATCGCCAACCTCCTGCCGGCGAGCATCATCGTCGACGAGGGGTCCGCCGTCAGCCTCGACGCTGCGACCATCATGGCCTTCCGTGCCGCGGCCGCGCGCTCGCTCGAGCGGATCACGGAGGCCAAGGTGCCGCTGGCTGACGCTGCGACCACCCGCTTCGTCGCCTTTCGCTCCAAACTCGGCGGACCGCAGCATTACGCCATTCTGGTCGGTGAGCCCGAGCGCATGACGAGCCCGCTCTGCCGGATCCATTCCGAGTGTTTCACGGGCGATCTCTTCGGCTCGATGCGCTGTGATTGCGGTGAGCAGCTCAAAGGCGCCATTCAGCGCATGGACGAGGCCGGCGGCGGCATCCTGCTCTACATGGCGCAAGAGGGCCGCGGCATCGGCCTCGTCAACAAGCTTCGCGCCTACAGCCTCCAGGACACCGGCATCGACACCGTCGACGCCAACACGCATCTGGGCTTCGAGCCCGACGAGCGCGACTTCCTCGCCGCGGCCACCATGCTGCAGCGGCTCGATTTTTCGGTCGTCAAGCTGATGACCAACAACCCGGACAAGGTGGAGCAGCTCGCCCGGCACGGCATCGATGTCGACGAGCGGGTCGAGCACAGCTTCGCCGCCAACACCCACAACCGCTTCTACCTCGAAACCAAAGCCCGAAGAAGCGGCCACCTCCTCGGCCTAACCACCCTCGGCCGCCGCGGCGCCGCGTAGCAAGGCAGGAGAATGCGGGGAGGGTGACCCTCCCCGCGCCCCACCGTTACCTTTGGATTGGTCGGCGGTTTCTGCGCCGGTGCTCGCGTCCTAAACTCGGTCCTTTCTCCATCACGCCACCGCTCGCCTAGCGAAGATGGCCGGGCGGTAGCGGGGCTCAGAGATCGGGTCGCCGTGCTCGCGGGCGCTGGCCAGCCAGGCCTGCACCGCCACCTGCACCTCGCGCACCGCCGCTTCGGGGCTGTCGCCGAAGGCGGAGCAGAAGCGGCGGTCGGGCAAGTCGGCGACCCAGCAGCCATCCTCGGCCGACCAGAAGAGGTTGATGTGATACCGCGCCGTCGCTTCAGTCATCGAGCGTCAATCCTGCCGCATAGCCGCACCCCAAGGCCCATCCGCCCCGAGATGCTGTACGCGGCTGCGACGACTGTCAACGCCGACCGCCACCGCGCCTGGCACCATACCAGAAGACCGCCACGCCGAGTCACAGGGCGAGCCTGCCCGGCAATCCGTTCCTGAACGCTTGCAAGAGGGAGGTGGCCGCCTGGTCTGGCAGGCACGCACCCTGCACGGCTTCCTGGCTTCGCGGTTCGGCTGGCAGCGCCTCGCAGCAGCAGCAGGCGCAAGACACGGGTGCGCCCTTGTGTCATGGTGACGGTCGAGAGCTGGCGGTCCTCGCCATGCGCCTCGCAACAGGGAGGTCGGATGATGGCCGGATGCTCTCGTTCAATAGTCGCGGCTGGCCTGGGCGCCGCAATCGCTGTCGCGTCCCTGCCTGGCGCTGCCGACGCCGAAGGTGCCAAGGGCTACGTCGTTGTTCTGTTGGAGATCCAGGACAGCGCCTGGATGGAGGAGTACGGTCCACCCACGAACGCCCTGATCACGAAACACGGCGGGCGTTTCCTCGCTGCTGACCGCGGTACGAGCGTGCTCGAGGGCGACGAGGGCGCACCCTCGATCATGGCGATCCTCGAGTTCCCGTCCGCCGAGGCGGCCAGCGCCTGGTACAACGACGAGGACTATCAACCGCTGATCAAGCTGCGCCAGACCGGTGCGACCGCCAACCTCCTCCTCGCCGACGGCGTCGAGTAGCGCGAACGGGCGGGCGGTCATCCCCGGCCGTCGACCCTGGCTGTTGCGAGGCGTCGACGGACGAGCGCCTGCCCGCCTTCTCACGCGCGCCCGCTCGGCGTGAAGGTCGTGTGCCGCCGATCCCGAGGCCCCGTTGACGGCGGCACCGCTATAAGCTTTTCTTCCTTGATGCTCGCCCGGTGCTACGACCAGAGGCCGACCGCCCCGCGCAGCGCTGCGGAGAACCCGGCCAGGAGCAGCAGCGCGAGGCCGACCTTGTGGTAGTGGCGGCGGAAGTCGCCGTCGAAGAGGCGGCCGCCGAGGGCGAGGCCGATGAAGAGGGCGGGGAGCAGGGCCAGGGCGAACCAGAGCTCGGCGGGCTCGATCACGCCTTGCACGAGCGCCATGCCGAGGCCGACGAAGCCGGTGAACATGAACAGGCCGGCGAGCGTCGCCCGAATGATCTCGGGCGGTCGGCGGAGCGCGAAGAGCAGCGCGATCATCGGCGGGCCGGCCATGGCGGCAAGGCCGTTGAGCACGCCCGATATTACTCCCAAGGCGAGCAGGGTAGGGCGTCGGGGCTCGCGATCGAGGCGGAAGCCCCGGGCGAGCAGGAGAACGGTTGCGACGACCAGAAGGCCCATGCCGAGCCGCACGACATCGGCCTCGAGCCACAACAGCAGCCAGAGCCCCGGCACGATGCCGAGCACCGCCCCTGGCAGCAGTGGCAGCAGCAGCCGCACGTCGATGTAGCGGCGGTCCTGAACCAGGTTCTGCAGACCACTTGCGATCTGCAGGAGCATGATGCTCGGCACCACGAGGCGCGGCTCGGCGACGAGGGCCAAGAGTGGCACGCCCGCGAGCCCGATGCCGAAGCCGGTGAAGCCCCTGAGGATGCCGGATGCCAGGATCGCGACCGAGCCCGTGCCAATCGTCCAGAGCGAAAGGCTCATCGCCCTTGGCGATCAGCGACCCGGCCGCCCTTTGGCGGGTCGCTCAAAAACCGCGGGCCTGCATCCCCTCGACATAGCGATCGAGATACTGGGCGACGAAGTCGTGATCGACGTAGCGCTTGTAGGCGTCGGCGATCGCCAGCGTTGCCGGGCCCCAGACCTGGCCCGCAGGCCCGATCACCACACCGTTGATCTTGACCACCGGACAGATGCAGAGCGAGGTCGAGGTGATGAAGGCCTCGTCGGCATTGTAGGCGTCGTAGAGGTCGATGTCGGTCTCCTCGAGCGCCATGCCGAGCTCGGCCGCGAGATCGATCACCGTCTGCCGGCTCACCCCCGGCAGGACATACTTCTCGCGCGGCGTCAGGATGACACCATCCTTGACCACGAAGATGTTCGAGCCCCGCCCCTCGCAGAGATTGCCGTTGACATCGAGCAGCACGGCCCAGGCCTCGGGATTGATCGACTGCACCTCCTGGTCGGCCACGATCAGGTTGAGATAGTTGTGGGTCTTGGCCCGAGGGGTGAGCGAATCCGGCGGCACGCGGCGATGCGCCGGGACCATCACCTCGATCCCGGCCTTGAACAGCTTGGCCCGGTCGGCAAACGGCAGGGGGCAGCATTCGAGCACGATATTGGGGCCGTGGTGGTCGAGATTGTCGCCCTCGACCGGCTTCACGCCGCGGCTGATCCGCTGCCCGACCCAGTAGTCGTCATCGGGCCCCAGAAGATGGCGGTTGCGCTCGAACAGCTCCTCGGTGAGCTCACACATCCGCTCTGGCCCGAAGCCCGGGTCGATGCGCAGGTATTTCAGGGAGCGATAGAGCCGGTCGACATGCTCCTTCACCTTGAAGAGCCGGTGGCCGAAGGTGCGGGTCATGTCGAAGCAGCCGTCGCCGTAGACCCAGCTCGAATCCCGAAACGGGATCCGCACCTCGCTCTCGGGCACGAACGCGCCGTTGAACCAGGCCACCCGCTCGTTGGCGCGCACCGACATCCGCTTCTCCCTCGATCATCGAGCATTGTCGACGCCGTCGGTGGCACCGGATTAACCGGACGTCAATCTTCATCGTGCAGGCTCTCCGCCGAACGCAAAGGCGGTGAGTGGCGATGGCACGACGCGGCCCAGGGGTCGGCGATGACCCCATCCTCGTCCACGAGCGCGGCCAGCGCGCCGGCCGCGGCGCGCGCCGGTCCCGCTCCCGCTTTCGGGCGCTCCTCTGCCTCGCACTGGCACTCGTCCTCGTCGTTGCCGGCGCTGCCGTGTCCTCGGCTGCGACCCTTGCCTGGCCCGACCCGGTACATGGCGAGGCGGTATCGTGCAGCCAGCGCTACACCCATGGGTCGCCGCTCGAGCTCGAGCCGGGCCTGGCTGCGATCGACGCGGTCTGGCGCGCCTTTCGCCCGTCGCGCGTCTGGGGTGTCGCCGAGAACGTCACGCTGGTCACGGCGGCACCGGGCGGACCACCGGTCCTGGCGGTGCGGTATCCCGAGGGCTCGATCAACCCCTCGAGTGTCGCACCACGCGGCGGGGCCGGCTTCGTCAGCCGCGCCGGACTCGACGCTGGCGTCGACGCTGCGTGCCTGCGCTACCGGGTCCGCTTCGCCGAGGGCTTCGCCTTTGCCCAGGGCGGCAAGCTGCCGGGGCTCTATGGCGGCGACGGGCCGGTCGGCGGGGCGGCCGCCGCTGCCGGCTTTTCGGCGCGGCTGATGTGGCGCGCTGCCGGCCGGGGCGAGCTCTATGCCTACCTGCCAGAGGCCGGTGCCCGAGCCGGCCGCCGATACGGGCAGAGCCTCGGCCGCGGTGCCTGGCGCTTCCCGGCGGGGCGTTGGGTCAGGATCGAGCAGGAGATCGTGCTGAACGACCCGGGTGCCGCGAACGGCATTGCCCGGGTTTGGATCGACGGCCAGCTTCGCCTCGAGAGGCGCGACCTCGTCTTCCGCCACGGTCGTGACGTGCGGATCGACGGGCTGATGTTCTCGACCTTCTTCGGCGGCAGCGATCCGTCCTGGGCCTCGCCGCGAGACCAGGAGGCCCGCTTCGCCGACTTCGCCATTCATCTGCCGGCAAGCCGCCCGACGCCGGTGGCAGCCAAATCGCCTGGCGGCCGGCGGGCGGCAGCCGGGTGACGCCGGTGCTGCGGCCAGTCAGCGCCGCCAGATCGGCTCCCCGAGATCGATCTCGCCCCGGTCGGTGACCACCCCCACAGCCGCTCCGGCGGCACCCCCGAGAATGGCCCCACTGAGCGCGCTGCCACCGGTCGCCGCACTCGTGGCGGCACCAGCCCCGGCACCGATGGCGGCACCGCTCAAGGCGCGATCGGCGGTGCTGCTGCCGCAGGCGGTGAGAAAGAGGCAGGTCCCCGAGACCAGGATGGCGAACCGCAGGCGGTTGGCATGGCGCATCGTGACATCTCCCTTGCCGTTGTCGTCATCGCAAGGACAACGACGGCGCCGGCTCCTTCATCCCGGCTACCGGCAGTCTTTTCGCTGTTGGCTGGCGACGGTCAGCGACCGGCAGGACGGGTGCTGCTGCCGCC
Organism: Geminicoccaceae bacterium; assembly: GCA_036796215.1. Classification (GTDB taxonomy): domain Bacteria; phylum Pseudomonadota; class Alphaproteobacteria; order Geminicoccales; family Geminicoccaceae; genus SLRI01. The sequence continues at coordinate 12,137 of DAIRDJ010000032.1, read as the reverse complement.
GCCCTGCGACCAGCGATGCAGCAGGGCGACGAGGCCGGCGGTGGCGATGGCCAGGGCGAAGACCAGGAGCGTCGCCCCGATATCGCTCATCAACTCCGGCCGGATCAGCATGACGAGACCGAGGGCGATCATGATGGCGCCACCGACGAGCTTGAGCAGGCGGACATTGCCTTCGCTGAAGCGCTGCAGCTGCAGGGTGGTGACGGCGACGGTGAAGAAGATCAGCTCGTCCAGGAGGTACACGGCGATATAGACGGCGAGGAGCGCAGCGTAGCCGATCCCGGCCACCCCGTGCTCCAGCATGATGCCGTTCCAGACCACCGGGAAGCCGGCGGTGCAGGGCAGCTCGACGAGTGCGGCACCGCTCGCCATGACGACGGTGGCGAGCAGCAGCGTGGGGGCGGAGCGGGAGGGGGCCAAGAGGCCGCGGATGCGCTCGTAGAGGCCGGGCTTGTGGCGCTCGGCGATGGTCAGCGAGGGGCCAGTCTTGAACCAGAAGTAGTCCTTGACGTCGATCGTGCCCATGGCGAGGGCGAGGCTGCCGACCAGCCAGCGGACCCAGCCGAGATGCAGGATCAGGCCGAGAATGCCGAAGAGCCCGGCGATGAAGCCGCCATAGATGGCGGCCGTGGTGGCGAGGAAAGTGAGGCCGACCAGGGCGATGCGGCGGCGCGAGCCCGAGCGGATAACGAGGCCGAGCAGCAGCGTCAGGACCCAGAGCGAGCAGGGGTTGAAGCCGTCGATGAAGGCGATGGCGAGGGTGGTGACGACGAGCGGCCGGGCCGCGAGGTCGAGCGAGCCGAAGAGCGGCAGGTCGAGGGTTTCGACGGGCCCGGCGGGTGGCGGCGGGGCTCGGGCGAGGGCTGCCGCGACCGTGGCCTCGATGGCCCGCCTGATCTCGGGCGCATCACCGATGAAGGCTCGCCCACCGACGAAAACGGTGGGAACTGCCCCGGCCTCGATGCCGTGCACCCGGGCAAGTGTGCGAAAAAGCGCGTGATCGGCGTCGGAAAGCCAGACCTCGTGGCTGTGGACGACGAGACCCGGATGGCGGGCGGCGAACGCGGCCAGAAACGGCTTCTGGTCCTCGCAACGCGGGCAGCCTTCGCCCCAGAAGACGTAGAGGTCGAGCCGCGAGACCGGTTCTTCCTCCGCGAGCAGCGGTGCCGCGACGCTGCAGAACCAGAAGACGAGGGCCAGCAAGCCGAAAAAGACGCACGGTTTCGTCGTCGCGCGCCGGCGCTCTCGTCGCACCGCCGCCAACGTTCCGGTGGGTGCAGGGAGGATCATCCTCCCTGCTCGCTTCCTGTTACCCGCGCCCTCAAGCGGCGAACTTGATGTCCAGCCTTTGGAACACATCGCCCAAGGCTTCGAGCAGGCGGTCCATCTTGGCGTCGTCGTGCAGCGGGCCGGGCGTCAGCCTGAGCCGCTCGGTGCCCTTGGGCACGGTCGGGTAGTTGATCGGCTGGATGTAGATGGCGTGGCGGTCCATGAGGACGTCGGTTGCGGCCTTGCAGCGGACGGGATCGCCCACCAGGACCGGCACGATGTGCGACGCACTCGGCATCACCGGCAGGCCCGCCTCGGCGAGCCGGAGCTTGAGGGTCGCTGCCCGCTCCTGCTGTGCCATCCGCTCGAGGCTCGAGCTCTTGAGATAGCGGACCGCGGCCAAGGCGCCGCCGACCACCGCAGGCGCCAGGGATGTCGTGAAGATGAAGCCCGGGGCGTAGCTCCTGACCGCGTCGATCACCGCCTGCGAGCCCGCGACATAGCCGCCCATGCAGCCATAGGCCTTGGCCAGCGTGCCCTGGACGACGTCGATGCGGGCCATCACGGCGTCGCGCTCGGCGACCCCGGCACCGGTCGAGCCGTACATGCCCACCGCATGGACCTCGTCCAGATAGGTCATGGCGTTGTAGCGCTCGGCCAGATCACACACGGCGTGCAGCGGGCCGAAATCGCCGTCCATGGAATAGACGCTCTCGAAGATGACGAGCTTGGCGCGCTCTTTGGGCTCGGCGCTCAGCAGCTCTTCCAGGTGATCGAGATCGTTGTGGCGGAAAATGCGCTTCTCGCAGGCGCTCGCCCGGACACCCGCGATCATCGAGGCGTGGTTGAGGCTGTCGGAATAGATCACGCAGTCGGGCAGAAGCTTGGCGATGGTCGAGATCGCCGCCTCGTTGGCGACATAGCCCGAGGTCATCACCAGGGCGGCCTCCTTGCCGTGCAGGCTGGCGAGCTCCTGCTCCAAAAGCACGTGCAGATGCGTCGTGCCCGAGATGTTGCGGGTGCCACCGGCACCGGCGCCGTACTCGCGCAACGCCTGCCCGGCGGCTTCCAGCACGACCGGATGCTGGCCCATGCCGAGATAGTCGTTGGAGCACCAGATCGTAACCTCGCGGGGGCCGGCCTTCGGGCAGTGATGATCGGCCGTCGGGAATTCACCCACCTTGCGGGCGAGGTCGGCAAAGACCCGGTAGCGGCCCTCCTGACGGACCCGGCCCACGGCGTCGGCGAACATCCTCTCGTAGGTCATGGCACTCTCGCTGCAACTCCCCTGCGGCCGTAGCTAAGCCATGACAGGACCAAGGCAAACCCGTCAGAAGGCCGCAGTCGGGCCGGTTTTCGGCCTCAGTCGCGATCGACGAAGGGGTGGATCGGCGGCTCCTTGGCGCGAAAGGCGAAGCGGCGGAGGATCTCCGCATAGCCCCCCTCGAACACGTAGCCGCCGTTTCGGGCATGCCAGGCGGCGCGGTCCGCCGCATAGGCCGACGGCAGCTCGTACCAGGGCAGGGCCGGGCGGGCATGGTGCACGATGTGCAGGTTGTTGTTGAGAAAGAGCAGCCGCATCAGGGGCCCGGCCTCGACGATGACCGTCCGGTGGTCGACCTCCTGGGTCGCCTGGTGCTCCAGGAACGAGCGGACCAGCATCAGCGAGGTGGCGGGCCAGACGATGAGCAGCCCGTACTGCCAGAGCGGCATCTCGACGACGAGGACGAGCCAACCCAGGAGCAGCAGCACGCCCGGCACGTGCAGCGCCCAGGCGCGGCGCACCCCGGGCGCGTCGGCGCGCAAGGCCCAGAGCTGGCGCCAGAGGAACTCGGCCACGACCAGCACGCTGCCGATGGTCAGCCGGCCGACCAGGGTGTTGCGCAGGCTCAAGAGGCGGCGCCGCCATTCCGGCAGCCGGCGCCAGCGGCCGGGCGTCACGTAGTAGCTCTCCGGGTCGTCCAGGGGATCGGTGAGGTTGGCATCCTGGTGATGCTGCAGGTGCTGCGTGCGGTAGATCTCGAAGGGCAGCCAGAGCAGCAGCGGCAGACCGCCGATCAGGGCGTTGATGCGGCGGTTGCGGGTTGGATGACCGTGGACGAGTTCGTGCAGGAGCGAGCTGTGCCAAGCCACGACATAGGCGCCCAAGGGTATCAGGATGTACCAGGAAATGGCAGCGTGCCACCAGGTGAGGGTGAAGAAGCTCGTGTAGATCGCGATCGCGAGGCCGATGGTCGGCCACTCGATCGTGGCGGGTCTTCGCGCCGGAACGGCCGCTGCCTGCATGGTCGCCCTTTCCTTTTCTCGTTCTGCCGGTCCGGTCCGACCGGTGGGGCGCTCTTGCAGTGAGGTCACACGTCGCCCGAGCTTCAGCAACGCCGAATTCGGGGTCCTGTCAAGATGCCGTCAGCGGCCGCGCATCGCGACCAGCCCGGCAGCGACGACGATCGCAGCACCGGTGAGCATCCAGGGGTCCGGGATCTCGGCGAAGACGAGCATGCCGATGACGATCCCCCAGAGCAGCTGGGTATAGGTGAAGGGCTGCAGCACGCTCGCTTCGCTGAGCTCATAGGCCTTCATCAAGAGCATGTGGCCGAAAATGCCGGTGCAGCCGAGCACCAGAAGACCGAGCCACTGGTCGCCCGACGGCGGCTGCCAGAGGAAGGGGCCGACCAGGCTCGCGACCAGGCAGCCGATCCAGGCGGCATAGCCGTAGGATGTCTCGAACCGGTCCTCCTGCGCCAGGAGGCGGGTGAGGATGGTGTAGGTCGCGAACATCCCAGCACCGATCACCGCCAACACACCCACAGGATCGAGAAAGCCGTCGGTCGGCCGCAGGATGATGACGACACCAAGGAAGCCCGCCGTCACCGCGAGCCATCGCCGGGCACTCACCACCTCGCCGAGCATGACCGGCGAGAGGGCCGTCACGATCAACGGGCAGGCGGCGAAGATGGCTTGCGCGGTCGACAACGGCATGCGGCCGACGACCCAGGCGAAAACGCCGATCTCGACCACGAAGATCACCGAGCGCAGGACCTGCAGCCAGGGCCGCCGTGCCCGGAGCGCCTGCGGCACGCCGCCCGGCCGGCGCGCGACGAGCAGGGTGGCGAAAGCCGCGAACAGCCAGTAGCGGACCATGACGATCTGCGCGATGGCCAGATCCTGGGCCAGGGTCTTGGTGATCGCATCCTGGGTCGCGAAGGTCAGCATGGCGACCAGGACGAAGGCGATGCCCTTGAGGGTCTGCGCAGGCAAGGGCCGCGCGGGCGGGCTCGGCACGTCGTCGTTCTTTCATGAGAGGGGCGGAGCGGCCAACCGGTCCGCTCAGAAAACGGCCGTGCGGCACCGAGCCCCGTCCTAGCAGGTGCCGGTGCCGCTGACGATAGGCGGTGGTCAGGCGAGCAAGGCGAATAACATTACGCCCAGTTCGCGCAATACGAGATAAGCGGACGCTCCGCCAAAGGCCGGGGCCATGTGCATGATGTGAAAGGCGAATGACAGTTGCTCGACAGGTCATCCACACCCCGGTGAACAAGCCTATCCCCGAACTTGTGGATAAGACGCGGTACACGCCGACCCCTCCACGGTCGATCCCAGGCCGCTCGGGTTGAATACCAGTGGGGTGCCCAGAAAGTTCGCCCAGGAGGTGGACAAGCACCTGCTAAAGGTTGCAAGAACAATGGGTAACACGTCGGTTCCGCCCCTGCCGCAGAGCTGTGGCCGCCGGCAGTGCGGCCGCCCTCGGCACCGCCCGCAGCGCTCCTGGAACGCCGCCGGCCGAGGTCCCGGCCGCCCCTTGTGGATAATGTGGAAAGCCGGCCAAGCCCTTTGCCTTTCGTGACATTCGTGAGGCCTGTTTCAACCGCGCGCTGGTCGCGGCGGCATCGGGCGCTAATATCCTGGCGATCACGATCGATCGCCGCCGCACCGGGGAAACCATGCCGCAGAGTTCAACCCTTCCGTTTGCCGCCGTTGGGCCCGCCGGCCGCCGGGCGATTGCAACCGGCATCCGGCTCACCGCGTGCCTCGTCATGATCGGCGGCCTGGTGAGCGGCCCCGCCCGGGCGGAAATGGCGCGCTACGTCATCGACCCCGAGCATTTCTCGATCCTCTTCGCGGCAAGCCATATCGGCTATCAGCAGCAGCTCGGCATGTTCCTCGAGGGCTCGGGCAGCTTCGCCTTCGACGAAACCAGCCGCGAGCTCGCCGATCTCGTCGTGGAGATCGACCCCAAGAGCGTCTTCAGCAACCACGAGGCCCGCGACAATCACCTGCGCAGCGGCGATTTCCTCGATGCCGAGGCGCACCCCCTGATCCGCTTCGTCATGACCGAGGCCGAGCCGCTCTCCGACACGCACGGCCGGGTCACGGGCGACCTCACCGTCCGCGGCGTCACCCGGCCGGTGACGCTCGACGTCGAGCTCAACAAGATCGGCGCCTATCCCTGGGGCTCCAACTATGTCGTCGGGGTCTCCGCCGCGACCGTGATCGAGCGCAGCGCGTTCGGCAGCACGTATGCGCTCGAGGGTGGCCTCGTCGGCGACGAGGTGGCACTCACCTTCGAGATCGAAGCCATCCGCCAGGATTGAGAGCCACCCCTTGGCCAATCTTCTCGCCCGAGCCCGCGGCCTCGGCCGCTCGCTTCTCATGTACTACTGGCCGCCCGGCAGCGGCCGCCGGCGGCGCGCCTTCTACGGCGAGCTCATCCCGGAGGGTGGCCTCTGCTTCGACATCGGAGCCCACGTCGGCAACCGCAGCCTCGCCTTCCAGCAGCTCGGCTGCCGGGTGGTGGCGGTCGAGCCGCAGCCCGACTTCGCCACTTTTCTGCGCCATCTCTTCCGACACCGGCCGGGGATCGTGCTCGAGGAGGTGGCGATCGCCGCCGAACCCGGCGAGATCGAGCTCTTCATCAGTGCCGCCACCCCGACCGTCACCACGGCATCGCAAAGCTTCATCGCCGGGGTCGCCGCCATTCCCTCCTTTCGGGCGGTGCGCTGGGGCGAGAGCGTCCGGGTGCCGGCCGTCACCCTCGAGCAGCTGATCGCCCGGCACGGCCTGCCCGACTTCCTGAAGCTCGATATCGAGGGCCTGGAGGAGGCAGCACTCCAAGGCCTGAGCCGGGCGCCGGGCCTCGTCTCCTTCGAGTTCCTCGCCGGTCGCATCGAGACGGCCCGTGCCTGCCTCGATCGGCTCGAGGCCCTGGCGGCCTGGTCGTTCAACCTCTCGCGCGGCGAAAGCCTCGCGCTCGAATGGCCGGATTTCGTCCTCCGGCCGCGGCTCGAGGCCTGGCTCGACGCGCATGAAGGCCAGGACTTCTCGGGCGACATCTACGCCAGGCGCCAGGACCCGTGAGGGCCGGCCTCGATCCCGATGCCTATTGGGCGACGCTGCTCGCCAGCAGGGATCTGCCGGCCTTCGCCACGACCGACCCACTGGCCATCGCCTATCGCGACTTCGCGGCACCCGGGCGGGTGGTGCTCGGCCATCTCGGCCAGAGCCTGGACGGCCGGATCGCGACGCTGAGCGGCCATGCCGAGGCGGTGACCGGGCCCGAGAACATCACCCACCTGCACCGCCTGCGGGCCCTCGCCGACGCCGTCCTGGTCGGCGCCGGCACCGTCCGCCATGACAATCCCAAGCTCACCACCCGGCTGGTCGAGGGCCCGTCACCGGTCCGGGTGGTGATCGACAGTCGCCGCACGCTGACCGCCGATTTCGGCATCTTCCAGGATGGCCCGCCAACGCTCGTCCTTTGCGCCGAGGCTGCGGTCGACCGGCAGCGGCTCGGCCGGGCCGAGGTCGTCAAGGTCGCGGCCGATGCCGGTGGCTGCCGGCCCGAGGCGGTGCTCGCAGCACTCACGGCCCGCGGCCTGAACCGCATCTTCATCGAAGGCGGCGGCCAGACCGTCTCGCGCTTCCTCTATGCCGGCTGCCTCGACATCCTCGAGATCTGCATCTCGCCGGTCATCATCGGCGCCGGCCGGCCGGCGATCAGCGGCGCCGCGATCGCCAGCATGAACGAGGCGCTCCGGCTCGAGGGCACGGCCATCCCGATGGGCCGCGACATCCTGCATCACTTCACCCTCGAGCCTCGCCCTCGAGCCGACGGGCAAGTCGCCGACCTTCCTTGACATTCTCGGGCAGCTGACCGATTCGTCCGGGACAACCGGGAGCGGTGTCCCGGACGTCAGACAGGGAGAGAAACACCATGCGGCGGATCCTCGTCGCAGCCGGGCTCACGGCTGCACTTCTGGGCGGCACCTCGCTCGCCTCGGCCGAGACGATCACCATCGCCACGGTCAACAATTCCGACATGATCATCATGCAGAACCTCTCCGCGCAATGGGAAGAGGCAACCGGCAACTCGATCGAGTGGGTGGTGCTGGAAGAGAACGTGCTCCGCCAGCGCGTGACCACCGACATCGCCACAGGCGGCGGCCAGTTCGACATCATCACCATCGGCTCCTACGAGGCGCCCATCTGGGGTGCCCAGGATTGGCTCGTCCCGGTCGGTGATTTCGGCGACGACTACGACTACGACGACATCTTCGAGAGCGTGCGCGCCGGCCTCAGCCATGACGGCACCCTCTACGCCGTGCCGTTCTACGCCGAAAGCTCGTTCACCTTCTACCGCAAGGACCTGTTCGACGCCGCCGGCATCGAGATGCCCGAGCAGCCGACCTACGACCAGCTGATGGAGTTCGCGGCCCAGCTGCACGACCCGGACAACCAGATCTACGGCACCTGCCAGCGCGGCAAGCCCGGCTGGGGCGAGAACATGGCGTTCGTGGGTCCCATGGTGAACGCCTTCGGCGGCCGCTGGTTCGACATGGAGTGGAACCCGCAGCTCACCTCCGAGCCCTGGGTCAACGCGGTCGGCTACTATGTCGAGCTGATGACCAATTACGGCCCGCCCGGTGTCAGCACCAACGGCCACAACGAGAACCGCGCCCTCTTCGCGTCGGGCAACTGCGCCACCTGGGTCGATGCCACCTCGGCCGCCGGCTACATCTTCAATCCCAACGAGAGCCGGGTGGCCGATCAGACCGCGTTTACCCTCGCCCCCAAGCAGGTGACGGACAAGGGCACCGGCTGGTTCTGGGCCTGGTCGCTCGCCGTGCCGGCGTCCTCGCAGAAGGCCGAGGTCGCCAAGGACTTCATGAAGTGGGCGACCTCGAAGGACTATGTCCGGCTGGTCGGCGAGACCGAGGGCTGGGTCGCGGCCCCTCCGGGCACCCGGCAGAGCACCTACGAGATCCAGGAGTACATCGACGCCGCACCCTTCGCCGGCTTCGTCCTCGACGCCATGCTCGCCGCCGACCCCGCGAACGCGACGCTCGAGCCCGTGCCCTACACCGGCATCCAGTACGTGGCGATCCCGGAGTTCCAGGGCATCGGCACGATGGTCGGGCAGAACGTGGCGGCAGCGCTCACCGGCCAGATGACGGTCGAGCAGGCGCTCGAGACCTCGCAAGCCGCCACCGAGCGGACCATGACCCAGGCCGGCTACATCAAGTAGCCGACACCGTCTCGAGCGGGTGGCCGGCAGCGCGCTGCTGCCGGCCACCCGCGACCAACGCCGCCACGAAAGGACGGGTGGATGGCCGCTGGTGCGTCGCCGAACGTCAAGACATTGCCGCTCGTCGCCCCCGCCGTGGGCGTGCTGCTGCTCTGGATGATCGTGCCCTTGGCCATGACCGTCTGGTTCAGCTTCCAGCGCTACAACCTCCTGAACCCCTTCCTCACCGGCTTTGCCGGCTTCGAGAACTACCAGTTCCTGCTCGACGACCCGTCGCTCTTCACGGCGATGTGGAACACGCTGGTCCTGGTGGGCTCGGTGCTGGTCATCACCGTGGTGCTGGGCACGCTGCTCGCGGTCCTCTACGACCAGCCCTTCTGGGGCAACGGCATCTGCCGGGTCCTGGTCATCGCCCCCTTCTTCGTCATGCCGACCGTCAGTGCGCTCGTGTGGAAGAACATGCTGTTGCACCCGGTCAACGGCATCTCCGCCTTCCTCACGCGCTCGGTCGGCCTTGCCCCCATCGACTGGTTTGCCAGCCTGCCGATGGCCTCGATCATCATGATCGTCTCGTGGCAATGGACCCCCTTCGCCTTCCTGATCATCTTCACCGCCCTGCAGTCGCTCGACGACGAGCAGAAGGAGGCGGCCAGGATCGACGGTGCCGGGCCCTTCGCCATGTTCTTCTACGTCATCGTCCCGCATCTCAGGCGGGCGATCAGCGTCGTCATCATGATCGAGACGATCTTCTTTCTCACCATCTTCGCCGAGATCTACGTCACCACCTCTGGCGGGCCGGGCCTCGCCACCACCAACCTCGCCTACTTCATCTACGTCAAGGCACTTCTGGAGTTCGACGTCGGCTACGCCTCGGCCGGCGGGGTGATCGCCATCATCCTCGCCAACATCGTCGCCATCTTCCTGGTGCGCACCGTCGCCCGTACGCTGGAAGTCTGAGCGATGAACACCAAAACCCCCCTCTGGGTCGGCGTGCTCGGCTGGCTCGTGGCGCTCTTGATCTTCTTTCCGATCTTCTGGACCTTCCTCACCTCGTTCAAGACCGAGATCGACGCCGTCTCGACCCCGCCCTCGATCATCTTCGAGCCGACTCTCGAGAACTATGCCGCCGTGCAGGCGCGCGCCAACTATGTGCGTTTCGCCACCAACAGCATCGTCATTTCCGTGGGGGCCACGCTCCTCGGCATCGCGCTTGCCGTCCCCGCCGCCTACGCCATGGCCTTCTTCCCGACCAAACGCACCCGCGGCACCCTGCTCTGGATGCTGTCCACCAAGATGCTGCCGCCGGTGGGCGTGCTGGTGCCCATCTACCTGATCTTCCGCGACCTCGGCCTGATCGATTCCCGCACCGGCCTGATTATCGTCTACGCGCTGATGAACCTGCCGATCATCGTCTGGATGCTGTTCACCTTCTTCAAGGAGGTGCCGGTCTCGATCCTCGAGGCCGGGCGGATCGACGGTGCGGGTGTCTGGGACGAGATCCGCCATATCCTGCTGCCGCTGGCCGTCCCCGGCATCGCCTCGACGGCCCTGCTCTCCATCATCCTCTGCTGGAACGAGGCCTTCTGGAGCCTCAACCTCACCACATCCCAGGCGGCGCCCTTGACCGCCTTCATCGCCTCGTTCTCGGCCCCTGAGGGTCTCTTCTGGGCCAAGCTCTCGGCCGCCTCGACCATGGCGATCGCCCCCATCCTGGTGCTCGGCTGGCTCAGCCAACGCCAACTCGTCCGCGGCCTCACCTTCGGCGCGGTCAAATAGGAAAACGCTCATGTATCTCGAGAAATACGACCTCGAGGGCCGCGTCGCCGTGATCACCGGCGGTGGCCGCGGCATCGGCTTCGAGAGTGCCAGGGCGCTGGCCGAATGCGGGGCGCACGTCGTGATTGCCGAGATCGATGCGGCCACGGGGCCGAAGGCTGCAGCGGATCTGGACGCGATGGGCTACGGAGCCGAGTACGTCCCGCTCGACGTGACCAGGCCCGCCGACGTGACCAGGCTCGCCGACGACCTGCAGGCGAAGCACGGCCGGCTCGACATCCTCGTCGCCAATGCCGGCATCGCCACTGGCTCGCCCAGCGAGACGACCAGCGACGAGGAATGGAATCGGGTCATCGATATCAACCTGAACGGCGTCTACTGGTGCAACCGCGCCTTCGGCAAGCACATGCTGGCAAAGGGCTCGGGCAGCATCGTCAATCTCGGCTCAATGAGCGGCATCATCTCCAACAAGCCGCAGCCGCAGAGCCACTACAACGCATCCAAGGCTGCCGTGCACATGCTGACCAAGTCGCTCGCCGGCGAGTGGGCGACGAGAGGGGTCCGGGTCAACGCCGTGGCCCCCACCTACATCGAGACCGAGATGACCAAGAGCGGCCGCGAGAACCCCGAATGGCTGCCGACCTGGCTCGAGATGACCCCGATGCACCGCTGCGGCCGCCCGGACGAGATCGCCTCGGCCGTCCTCTTCCTGGCCTCGGATGCGTCCTCGCTGATGACCGGCAGCGTCGTCGTCGTCGACGGCGGCTACACCATCTGGTGAGGGAGAGAACGATGCCAGCCTATCTGATCGCCAATGCGGAGGTCACGGATCCTGCAGCCTACGAGCGCTACCGGAGCGGCGTGCCGGCGGTGATCGCCAAATATGGCGGCCGCTACCTCGTGCGTGGCGGCGAAACCGACATGGCCGAGGGCGCGTTCCCTGGCTCCCGCTTCGTCGTACTCGAGTTTCCGGACCGCGCCGCGGCCTATGCCTGTTGGCGCTCACCCGAATATGCCGAGGTCAAGAAGCTGCGTCAGGGCGCGGCAACCATGAACATCGCTATCGTCGAGGGCTACGTGCCATGAAGCTCGAAGGAAAAGTCGCGATCGTCACCGGCGGGGCGCGCGGCATCGGCCGTGCGATCGCCGGGCGCTACGCCGCGGAAGGGGCGCGCGTGGTCATCGCCGACATCCTCGAGAAGGAGGCCAGCGACACCGCCAGCGTCATCAGCCGGGGCGCCTTCGCTGTCCCCCTCGACGTCACCGACCAGGCCTCGATCGACGCCATGGTGGCATCCGTGGTGGCGAAGGCGGGCCGGATCGACATCCTCGTCAACAACGCCGCCATCTTCAACATGGCCCCGCTCCTCGAGGTCAGCCGCGCCGACTGGGACAAGAACTTCGACATCAACACCAGGGGCCTCTTCTTCACCCTGCAGGCCGTGGCCCGGCAGATGGTCGAGCAGAGCGAAGCGGATCCAAGGTGGCGCGGTCGGATCATCAATATGTCGAGCCAGGCCGGCCGGCGGGGCGAATCGCTCGTCGTCGCCTACTGTGCCTCGAAGGCCGC
>DAIRDJ010000031.1:0-34335 GCA_036796215.1 Geminicoccaceae bacterium | reverse complement strand
CAGGCCCGGCAGCGGCTCACCAGCGATACCGGCAGGATAGAATCCCTCTGCTCGATGGAGTGGGCAGAAGCGGTCATAAATTAGAGGGGCTGGTATTACTTCTTCGCCCGGTCTGTCGACCTCGGCCTCGCACGCTGCTGCGTCGCAAGCTCCTGCGCAAAAGTCCGGTGGGGCCAGGGGAGGCGCTGCCTCCCCTGATGCTTCGTTTTTTCTACTCCCTAAGCGCCGACCGGCTCGGTGGCGAGGCGGCGGTCGAGTTTGGTGAAGATCTCTTTGAGTTTGTTCAGGCTGTAGGGTTTGACGATGAAGCCGAAGGCACCCTGGCGGAGCGCCTGGACGACGACGTCCTGGGTGCTGTGGTGGGTGACCATGACGATGGGGAGCTGGGGGTCGGTGTCGCGGAAGTGGGGGAGGAGCTCAAGGCCGCTGGCACCCGGGAGCTCGACGTCGAGAAAGACGAGATCGAGGCTGTAGCTGCGGAAGATGTCCCTGGCCTCCCCGGGCGGTTTGCCGGCGGCTCCAACTCCTGAAAGAGTGGAGCCATCATGGGCAAGACTAACACGTTCTCCCGGCAAAGGCGGCGGTGTAAGGTGCGGTTGGCGCTGGATCACGACTATGAGCAAGCGCGCATCCTCGCGGATCGGCAGCGCGACTTTCTGCCACCACCGCCGTCGCCTGCGTCATCAGGCGGGAAGGGCGGCACAACGCCGTGGATCCGCATGGCCCGGGATCCTCGAGAAGGCTCGCACGCAAGAGGCCGGTCGCGCGGCCACTCAGTAGAGGAGGCCATGAGCGCCGAGGACGGCTGCACCTACGATGATGCCGGAGGCCAGCAGGAGCAGCAAATGGGCGCGCTGGACGAGCCGGAAGGTGCTCTCGGGCGCTGCTCGGGCGCGCCGGCGGAACCAGTCATGCGGGACCAGCGGCTCAGCCGCGAAGAGTACGATGGTGAAGACGAGCCAGATCAGGACCATGGCGTCCATCCACTCAATAGCCGGGCTCGACGAAGCGGTGCCAGGCATCGAGGCGATGCGTGATGTAGAGGCCGGTAAGACCTGCGAGGGTGACCGAGATCTTGGCCTGCGCCGAGAAACGCCCCTCGATCGCCTCGCAGACGGCAAGCCGCTCGCTGGCCTCGGCGAAGCGCCGGACGGCTGGCAGGATCGAGAGAGTTGCGAGACCTACCCCGCCGATCCAGTGCACGATGGCGAGCACGTGCAGTGCTCGGGCGATGGTGACGTCGTCCAAGCTCGGCTGCCCCGGTTCGACCGCTAGACGTTGAAATAGCGCGCCTGCGGGTGGTGCACGACGATCGCACTCGTGCTCTGCTCGGGATGCAGCTGCCACTCGTCGCTGAGCTCGACGCCGATCCGTGACGAGCCCAGGAGCTCGAGCATCGGCTCCTGGTCCTTCAGGGTCGGACAGGCCGGATAGCCGAAGCTGTAGCGCGAGCCGCGATAGCCCTGCTTCAAGAGCTCGGCCATCGAGCGGGCGTCGTGATGCCCGAAGCCGAGCTCGGCCCTGATCTTGGCGTGCACGTACTCGGCCAAGGCCTCGGCGAGCTCGACACCCAGGCCGTGCAGCCGGACATAGTCCTGGTAGCGGTCCTGCTTGAACCACTCCCTCGCCACCTCGGCCGCGTACTGGCCCACCGTGACCACCTGCAGGCCGATCACGTCGCGCTCGTCGCTGTCGACGTCGCGGAAGAAATCGGCGATGCAGAGCCCGTCCTTCTTCTGCTGCCGCGGCAGGTTGAACCTGCAGTATTCGGTGACCCCGTCCTCCTCGAAGACCACGAGCGTGTTGCCCTCACCCGCGGCCTTCCAATAGCCGTAGGATGCCTGCGGCTGAAACACGTTACCCGCCTCGGTCTCCGCCAGAAGATCCTGCAGCACCGGCCGCAGCTCCTTTCTGGCCCAGGCGAGGAACTGGTCGAGCGAGCGCCCCTCCTTCTTGTAGCCCCAGTGGAACTGGTAGAGCATGTTGTCGTTGAGATAGGGCAAGAGGGCCTTGACCGGGACGTTCTCGATCACGCGTGCCCCCCAGAACGGCGGGGGCGGAATCTCGACACCATTGCTCAACTGATCGCGGCGGAGCCTGGTCTCCTCGATGTCGACCGGCCGCATGATCGGCACGCTACCGTCATTGTGCTCGAGCGTGCGCTGCTTGCGCGGCGGCCGCTTTTTCTGCTGCTGCTTTTCCTGGATGTCGGCGAGATAGGCGTCGAACCTGCCGGTCGCGATCTGGTCCATGAGCTTGAGGCCGTCGAACGCGTCTCGGGCATAGGCGACCCGGCCGCTCGCGTACGCCTTCACACAGTCGTCCTCGACATAGGCGCGGGTCAACGCTGCCCCACCCAGGATCACCGGGAAGTCGAGCCCCTCGCGGCTCATCTCCTCGAGGTTCTCGCGCATGATGACCGTGGACTTCACCAACAGGCCGGACATGCCGATCGCATCCGCCTTCGACTCGCGCGCTGCCGCCAAAATGTTGTTCAGCGGCTGCTTGATGCCGATGTTCACGCAGCGATAGCCGTTATTGGTGAGGATGATGTCGACGAGGTTCTTGCCGATGTCGTGCACGTCGCCCTTCACGGTCGCCAAGACGATCGTCGCCTTCTCCTGCCCCTCGACCTTCTCCATGAAGGGCTCGAGATAGGCCACCGACTTCTTCATCGTCTCGGCCGACTGCAGCACGAAGGGGAGTTGCATCTTGCCGGCGCCGAAGAGCTCACCCACGACTTTCATGCCCGCGAGCAGATGCTGGTTGATGATGGCAAGGGGCTCGTAGCTCTCCATGGCGAGCTCGAGATCGGCCTCGAGCCCCTCCTTGTCGCCGTCGACGATCCGCTGGGCGAGCCGCTCCTCGACCTTCTCCGGCCGCTCGCGCTTCGTCGACGCCTCGGCCTTGCGATCGGCGAAGAGGGCCATGAACGTCTGCAGAGGGTCCTTGCCGTCGCGCCAATGGTCGAAGATCAGATCCTCGGCCGCCTCGATCTCCTCTTTCGGGATCTTGTGCAGGGCCATGATCTTCGACGAATGCACGATCGCCCCGCTGAGCCCGCGCTTCTGCGCGTGATCCAGCATCACCGAGTTCAAGACGTGGCGGGCCGCGGCGTTCAAGCCGAACGAGATGTTCGAGAGCCCGAGGATGATCTGGATCTCGGGGAACTCGGTGTGGATGCGCTCGATGGCGTCGAGCGTCCAAACCCCGAGCTTCCTGTCGTCCTGGTTGCCGGTGCAGATCGTGAAGGTCAAAGGATCGATCAACAGATCCGACTGCTGCAGGCCGTAACGGCCGCAGGCGAAATCGACCAGGCGGCGGGCGATCCGCAGCTTGTCGTCGGCGGTCTTCGCCATGCCGTCTTCGTCGATGGTGAGCGCTATCACCGCGGCACCGTGCTTCCTGGCCAGGGCCATCCGCTTTTCGGCGGCCGCCTCGCCGTCCTCGAAATTGATCGAGTTGAGGACCCCCTTGCCGCCGTAGAGCTCGAAGGCGGCCTCCAGCACCGGATACTCCGTCGAATCGAAAACCAATGGGGCGTCGACCTGGCCGCGCATCAGCGTGGTGACGGCGGTGATGTCGGCGACCTCGTCGCGGCCGACGAAGGCGGTGCAGAGATCGAGCGTGTGCGAGCCCTCGCGCTGCTGCTCGCGGCCCATGGCGACACAGCCGTCCCAGTCCCGCGCCTCCTGCAGCAGGCGAAACTTCTTCGAGCCATTGGCGTTGCAGCGCTCGCCGATCGAGAGATAGGCGTTCTCCTGCCTGAGCGGCACGGCCGAGAAGAGCGAGGCCAGTTGCGGTACCTGCTCCGTCGTCCGGGCCACCGGCTCGGGCCGGAAGCCGTCGCCGGCGAGCTCGCGCAGCATCCCGTCCAGGGCCCGGATGTGCTCGACCCCGGTGCCGCAGCAGCCGCCGACCATGTTGACCCCGTCCTCGGTGATGAACCGCTTCAGCCACTGGGCGAGCTCGGTGGGACCGAGCGGGTAGTAGGTCTGGCCGTCCTTGAGCTCCGGCAGGCCGGCATTGGGCTGGACCGAGGTCAGCCCGGGCCAGGTCTGGCCGAGCTGGCGGAGATGCTCGGCCATCTCCTTGGGGCCGGTTGCACAGTTGAGACCGATCCCGTCGACGCCGAGCGAGCCGATGATGGTGATCGCCGCCGCGATGTCGGTGCCGACCAGCATGGTGCCGGTGGTCTCGATCGTCACCTGGACGAGGATCGGCAGCTGCTTCCCTTCGGCCTTGAGCGCCAGCTTCGTGCCGTTGACCGCGGCCTTGACCTGCAAGGGGTCCTGGCAGGTCTCGATCAACAGTGCGTCGACCCCGCCCTGGATCAATGCGCCTGCCTGGACCGCCACCGCCGCCTCGACGTCGCGGTAGGCGACATGGCCGAGCGACGGCAGCTTGGTACCCGGGCCGATCGCACCGACGACGAAGCGCTGCCGGGCCCCGGCACCCAGGCTCAGGATCGCCTCGCGGGCGAGCCGGGCCGCCGACAGATTGATCTCGAAGGCCCGGTCCTGCAGGTCGAACTCGCCGAGCGTCACCGGCGAGCCGCCGAAGGTGTTGGTCTCGATCGCATCCGAGCCCGCGAGCAGGTAGTCGCGGTGGATCTCGGTCACCAGATCGGGGCGCGACAGGTTCAGGATCTCCGAGCAGTTCTCCTGCCCCCAGAAATCCCCGTCGACCGTGAGGTCGCGGCCCTGGATCTGGGTTCCCATGCCGCCGTCGAAGAGGATCACCCGCGTGCGCGCGTGATGGGCGAAATCGACCATGTCAGTCCTTTGTCGCGTGAGCTGATGCGGACGGGGGCCTGGCTTGCCGCGCCGCCGCCTTCTCGAGCCGCCCCTTATGCCGCCAGGCGCATCGCCGGCCGACCGCCGAGAAGGCGGAAAACGGCGACCGACAGCTCCGCTCGATTCAAGGCGTAGATGTGCAGGTGCTCGAAGCCCTCGGCGACCAGTCGGCGCGACTGCTCACCCGCGACCGAAGCCGCGACCATCTTGTGCAGGTCCGAGCCCGGCTCGACGGCGTCGAACAGCCTGACCAGCCAGCCCGGCACGCCGGCGCCGCAACGCTCGCTGAACCGCTTGATCTGCGGGAAGGAGTGGATCGGCATGATCCCGGGCACGAACGGCACCCTGATGTTCGCTGCCGCCAGCCGGTCGCGAAAGCGCAGCACCTGGTCGGTGTCGAAGCAGTACTGGCTGATCACCCGATCCGCCCCGGCATCGACCTTGCGCTTCAGATTGTCGAGATCGAACGCCGCGCTCGGCGCTTCGGGGTGCGTTTCGGGATAGCAGGCGACGCTGATCTCGAAATCGTGCCGCGCCTTGAGGCCGGCGACCAGATCGGTCGCATAGGCGAAGCCGTCGGCCTCGGGCTCGTAGCGCGCCGCATCCTTGGGCGCATCACCGCGCAAGGCCACGATATGGTGGATCCCGGCCTGCCAGTAGGCGTCGGCCACCGCATTGATTTCGGCCCGGCTGCGACCGACACAGGTCAGATGCGCCGCCACCGGCCGGCGGGTGTGCTCCTTGACCACCTCGACGACGCTCTTGGTCGCATCGATCGCCCCGCCACCGGCACCGCTGGTCACCGTGTAGTAGGCGGGCTCCAGCACATCGAGCACGTCGATCTGCTCGAGCAACGCCATGGCTTCGGCCGGCCACTTGGGCGGAAACAATTCGACCGACAACTGGACCCGGGGCAGCTCTGCCGCCAGGGTCCAGGACCCGCCTGCCGCGTTGTCCGACGTCGTCGTCCCTGAAATGCTCATCAAGCGGCCCTCTCGGTTCTCGTCAGGGTCATGGCATCGGCGTGGAGGTCGTCGCCCCGAACGACCTTCTTCGCCAGCCAAATACAGACATCGGCCCCCTCGCCCTCGAGCCGGGTGACCGGCGCGGGCTCGAGGCCGAACTCGGCGAACCAGCCGGCGACCTCGCCGGGGGCGAAGCCCAGCCGGCGATGCCCCTTCTCGGTTCGCAGCCATTCCAGATCGTGCTGCGCCAGATCGACGACGACCAGCCGCCCGCCCGGCGCCAGCACGCGCGCGGCCTCGGCAAGGGCGGCGCGGGGATCGTCGGCGAAATGCAGCACCTGGTGCAGGGTCACGGCATGCACCGCCCCGTCGGAGAGCGGCAGCTGGTACATGTCGCCGTAGCGTACCTGACAATTCCTGGCTTCGCGCCGATCGAGATTGGCCCGGGCGACGCGCAGCATGTCGTGGCTGAGATCGACGCCGAGCCCGCTGCCGATATGCCCGGCCAACACCTGCAGGATGCGGCCGGTGCCGGTGCCGATATCGAGCAGCGACTCGGTCCGCGCCGCGCCGAAAATGCGCACGAGCTCGCGCTCGACCGCACCGGCCTCGATGGCGACGTCGGTCTCGCTGTCCCAGACGGCGGCGCGGGCGTCAAAGAACCGCTCGGCCTCGCGGCGCCGGGCCGCCCGGATTGCAGCGAGGCGCTGCCGGTCGAGGGCCAAGAGCGGATCACCCTCGGGCAGGAGCCGGCAGAGCGACCGGGCGATCCGGGCGGCCTCGCCGCTCTGCGCCCGGCGATAGAAGACCCAGCCGCCCTCGCGAAACCGCTCCAGCAACCCGGCCTCGGCCAAGAGCTTGAGATGCCGGGAAATGCGCGGCTGACTCTGTGCCATCACCTGAACGAGTTCGCTCACCGTCCACTCGCCGTGGCTGCAGATGGCGAGCAGCCGAACTCGGGAGGGCTCGGCTGCGGCACGCAGACCGTTGAGGAGGTCGTCGAGGGAGCTGGCTACCATCACCTTGCGCATCAGTAAAATTGGATATGCGCATATCCTTATATCGAGAGCCGCAACGATGCAAGGCCCTTCAATGCTGGCGTCGGCTATCCAGCCGCTGCGAGCGCCCGTGGCAAGGCCGGGCTCAGCTCAGCCGGGGACCCACTCACCGTTGGTGCAGACATAGGGTCCGATCCGGGTACCCTCCGGATAGGTCTGGCCTTCATGGACGCAATCGGCCAGTGCGGCCAACGGCGCCGCGAGGATGGCGAGGGAGAACGAGAGTGCTGTCAGAACGCGCATGTCGATCGTCCTTTCGCGTTACAATGCGCCCGGTCCCAGTAGCGGAGCATGCGGGCCTAGCGCAGCGCCACGAGCTCCGCCGCAAGACTTTCGATCAGCGTGGCGTCGTTGCGGCTCGGCGCCAGCATGGGTGGCAAGAGGTCGTGCGATGGCGACCGCCTGAGCTTGACGTCGCGGATCGGATAGACGTCGGCCGTCAAGGGGCGGGGCTCCTTGACCAGCAACTGGGCGGCACCCGCGGGCGATAGCCAGATGGTCAGCGCATCGGGGTCCAGCAGCTCGCGGCTACAGTCCCTGCTGTCCCTGAACGGCTTGGCGCGAACATGCGCGAAGGCGCCGTCGGCTTCACGCACAAGGAAGAAGCCCGCATCGTAGAGGTCGCGCTCGCCCCGGCACACGACGGCATCATAGCGCGTCAATGTCGGATCGGCATCGATGCGAACCTCGACCCCGGAGCGCTCGATGGTGAAGATCCCCTCCCCTTCGAGGGCGTCCTGCCAGAGGGTGACGACCAGGTCGTGTCGGTAATACTCGGCGTGCGTCTTCAACGCGTGGATCGCCTCGACAAATTCGGCCGGCGCATCGAAAAAGAGATCGGCTTTGCGAAACGGCCCGTCGAACGCATAGAGCAGACTACGCAGTTCGCCCGCCTGGAGGTCGTCGGCATCGAGCTGGCGCAGCCGCTCGATCAATGCATCGCTGCGGACATCGACGAAATCCAGCGCCACCAGGGCGTTGGCGAGACCGGCCAGCGGCGGCAGCGCATCCTTCTGCGAGGCCAGTTGGCCAATGCCCTGGACCGCTGCCGTGGCGATCCGCTCGCGCGTCCGCAGCGCCTCGTCGGCGTCGTCGGGTGCCACCCGATGGCCGAAGCTCAGCGCCAGGCGATCACGCAGACGACCGTCTTCCAGGGTGTAGAAGTCGAATTGCCGAAGGTCGGCTTCGAGCGAAGCCGCAAAGCGCACTCTCTCGTCCTCGTCCAGCGCTTCGGCGACATTGAGTGCGGCGACGATCAACCGGGTGAGATATTGCCGCCGGATCTCGGGCTCCTGGTCTGCGACCTTGGACTCGAGGAACGCCTGGAAATCGGCCTCGCGATTATCGACGGACAAGAGCCCCAGCAACGTGTAATTGCCACGCCCCCAGAGCCCGAGGATGACGAGAACGACCAGCAAGCCGCCGACGAGAGCGGCCTGGAACGGCTTGAGCTTGGTGAGCCAGCTACCGGGTGCATCGGCCACGCGGCACTCCTCTCCGAGCCGGGATGCGAAAGCACTTCCCCGTCGTCGACGCTAGGTCATCCGTGCAGCTTAATCAACCCTCGATAGCGAAGCGTCGGAACGCGGCCGCTTTACCGGCAGCGCGGCGGCAGGTGCCCTCAGTGCCGGGTCTCCGTGGCGGCCGGCAAGTCGAGCAACCCCGAGGCATCCTCCGGATCGAACAACCATTCGACCAAGACATTCTGGACGCTCAGCCGCATCGGCTCCGGGCAGGCATCGAGCGCCTGGATCGCCCGTTGCAGGTCGGCCTCGTCGCGGCTGTCGAGGGCCCGAGCGAACTGCTCGAAGAGCGGCGACTGAAAGCCCAGCGCAGCCCCGAGCCGCAACCGCAAGGCATTGAACGACACCACCCGAACCGTGCTCATCGCCGTCCCTTTCGCTCGAACCGGAAACCATGCCAGCGCCGGCGCCGATCCCGCCAATGCCTGCGTCGCTTAAGAGTTTATTGACCTTTGTCGGGTAGGGGAACGGGCAGGCGGCAGCCGGACATAGGGGACTACGAAGGCGGGTTAAGAACAACATGCTGTCACCGTGGATTTTCGGCCGCCGCGCGCAGCGCAGTTGCAATGCCCGGCGGCGATGGGTAGACGAGCCGAGGGGCAGCACGCGGCACCGAGCAACGGCTTCCGTCAGTGTCGAGAGTTGAGCATGCGTCGTTCTCACCACCATGATCGACTGCGGCGGGTGCCGGCACGGATATTGGTCACGCTGGCGGCCCGGCGGCTCCCGGCAACGGTGCTGGTCCTGGTGCTCGGCCTCTCGCTCGCCGCACCGCCGCTGCCCGCGGCGGCCGTCGGCGACCCCCTGGAACCCCTCAATCGCGGCATTTTCGAGTTCAACCGGATCCTCGATAGGCTGGTGCTCGAACCCGCGACGCAAATCTACGAGTTCGCCGTCCCCGAGCCCGGCAGGCGCGGGGTGTCGAACTTCGTCGCCAATCTCCGCTCGCCGGTCGTGTTCATCAACCACATCCTGCAGGGCGAGCGCGAGCAGGCAGGCGTCACCCTCGGCCGCTTCATGATCAACAGCACCATGGGCATTCTCGGCATCTTCGACTTCGCCAGCGTGGTCGGCGTCGAACCCCGCGAGGATGCCGATTTCGGCCAGACGCTCGGGGTCTGGGGCGTCGGTGGCGGTGCTTACCTGGTGTTGCCGCTGTTCGGCCCCTCGACGTTTCGTGATGCCGGTGGGCTCGCGGTCGATGGTTTCATCTTCGATCCCTGGCCCTATGTTACCGACCTGGAAGTGCAACTGGCGCGCCAGGGCGCTGTGGCCATCGATACCCGGTACCGTTTCGGCCCGCTGATCGACGATCTCGAGGAGAGCAGCCTCGACTTCTATGCCGCCGCGCGAACGGCCTTTCTGCAGAACCGCGCCGCGCGCATCGCCAAGGAAAGCCAGGGGCTGGACGAGGACTATGAAAGCATCTTCGAGGACGACTTCGATGACGAATGAGCAGGCCGCGGCCGGCTGGCGACGACGCGCCCTCGTGGGCGTCGCAGCCGGTGTCTTTGCCCTGTCGTTCGTGCGACCCGCAACGGCGAGCACGCCTGCCGAGACGTTCATCGCCGAGATCGGCGACCGCACTCTCGATATCCTGCGGCAGGCGGACAAGACCAACGACGAGAAGCTGGAAGCGCTCAAGGACCTATTGGACGACCACACCGACCTCGACCTCGTTGCCCGGCTGGTGCTCGGCCGCCACTGGCGTTCGGCGTCGCCACAGGAGCAGCAGGAGTATGTCGAGCTGTTCCGGCAGATCCTGATGAACACCATGGCCGAGCGGATCGGCGACTATAACGGCCAGACCTTCGAGGTCGTCGGCAGCACCCCGCTGAACGAGCGCGACACGGCGGTGCAGACCCGCATCATTCGCACCAGTGGGGCGCCGCCGCTCAAGGTCGACTGGCGAATCCGGGAGAATGGCGGCGATTTTGAGATCATCGACGTCATCGCCGAGGGCATCAGCCTCGTCGTCAGCCAGCGCAACGAGATCGGCAGCGTGATCGAGCGGCAGGGCATGGCCGGCCTGATCGAGGCCATGCGCGAGCGCAGCAGTGGCGGCGAGACGGTTCTTTAGCCTTCCCCTGCTAGAGGCCGGACCTCCGGTCATGAGCCGCTCGAGGCCGCGCGGCGGATTGTTGTGCGGCTACGCTTGACGTAAAGGCCAGCGCGAGCTCTTGCGGCAGTCGCGCCAGAGCCCTGACTACACCACGCGGATCCCTCGCTCGGCGGCGGATGGCATGACAGATCGCTGCTTGCGCGCTGAGGACGAACGGTGCTTGATCCTGGCATGTCAGTCACGGCACAGAAGACCAGCGCCGAGCCCGCCTATCTCGCCCGCCTCAATCCGGAGCAGCGCTCGGCCGTGCTGCATGGGGCGGGCCGGGTGGCGGCCCCCCTTCTGGTCATCGCCGGCGCCGGCTCGGGCAAGACCAACACGCTGGCGCATCGGGTGGCCCATCTTCTGCTCGAGGGTGCGGATCCAAGACGTATTCTGCTCGTCACCTTCTCGCGCCGGGCGGCGGTCGAGATGACGCGTCGGGTGGCGCGGATATCGTCCGAGGTCCTGGGCGAGCGCGGCGGGCTCCTGACCAAGGCCTTGACCTGGGCCGGCACGTTCCATGCGATGGGGGCGCGGCTGCTGCGCGAGCTCGCACCCGAGATCGGCCTCGATCCAGCATTTACCATCCATGACCGCGATGATTCGGCCGATCTTTTGAACCTCGTCCGCCACGAGCTGGGCCTTTCGACGACCGACAGCCGCTTTCCCACCAAGGCCACCTGCCTTGCCATCTATTCCCGGGCGGTCGATGCCAGAACGCCCCTCGCCGCGGTGCTGGCGGAGAGCTTCCCCTGGTGTGCCGGCTGGGCTACCAAGCTGGAGCGGCTGTTTGCCGGCTATGTCGGGGCCAAGCAGGCGGGCAACGTCCTCGACTATGACGATCTCCTGCTCTATTGGGCCGAGCTCGCAGCAGACCCGGCTTTCGCCGGTGAGCTCGGTGCCCGCTTCGATCACATCCTGGTCGACGAGTATCAGGACACCAATCGCGTCCAGGCGGCGATCCTCAAGGGCCTGAAGCCTGACGGCCGTGGTCTGACCGTGGTCGGCGACGACGCCCAGTCGATCTATTCGTTCAGGGCGGCCGAGGTCCGCAATATTCTCGACTTCCCGCATGACTTCGCGCCGGCAGCCAAGATCGTCACCCTCGAGCAGAACTACCGCTCGACCGTGACCATCCTCGATGCCGCCAATGCGGTGATCGGCGAGGCCACAGAGCGCTTCACCAAGACGCTGTGGACCGAGCGCCAGTCGAGCGAGCTGCCGCTCCTGGTCGGGCTGCGCTGCGAGGCCGCCCAGGCCGACTACGTCGCCTCAGCCGTGCTCGAGGCGCGCGAGGCCGGGCTATCGCTGAAACAGCAGGCCGTGGTCTTTCGCACCGCCCACCACAGCGGGCCGCTCGAGATCGAGCTCACCCGGCGCAACATCCCCTTCGTCAAGTTCGGCGGCCTCAAGTTTCTCGATGCGGCGCATGTCAAGGATGTGCTGGCACTCCTTCGCTTCGCCCAGAACCCGGCCGACAAGGTGGCCGGGTTTCGCGTCCTGCAGCTGCTGCCAGGAATCGGCGCGGCGACGGCCGAGGCGATCATCGAGGCGATGCGCCAGAGCCTGGAGCCGAGCCTCGCCTTGCCGGCGGCACGCATCCCCTGGCGCGCGGCCGCCGAGTGGCCCGCCTTCGTCGCCCTCTTTGCCGACCTGCGGCGCGGCACCGCCGGCTGGCCCGCAGAGTTCGCTGCCGTCCGGCTCTGGTACGAGCCGCAGCTCGACCGGCTGCACGAGGATGCGGTCACGCGGCGGGCCGATCTCCTGCAGCTCGAAAGCATGGCGCAGGGCTTCGCCTCGCGCGAGCGGTTCCTCACCGATCTCACCCTCGATCCGCCCGATGCGACGAGCGACCACTCAGGCGTGCCGCTCCGCGACGAGGACTATCTCGTGCTCTCGACCATCCATTCCGCCAAGGGCCAGGAATGGACCCAGGTCTTCGTCCTGAACTGCGTCGACGGCTGCATCCCATCGGATCTCGCCACCGGCAGCCGGGCCGAGATCGAGGAGGAGCGGCGGCTGCTCTATGTCGCGATGACCCGGGCCAAGGACCGGCTGCACCTGATCATCCCGCAGCGCTTCTACACCCACGGCCAGCCGGTCCGCGGCGATCGCCACGTCTACGCGGCCCGCAGCCGGTTCATTCCCGATCTGATCCTCGATCGCTTCGAGGCCATGGCCTGGCCACCCGTCGTCGCTGCCGATCCGAGCCCGGGGGCCCAGCCGACGCCCCGGGTCGACCTCAAGTCGCGGATGCGCGGCATGTGGACGTCCTAGCGCCGCAGGCAAATAATAGTGGGGCGTGGGGAGGATAGCCTCCCCACATTACTTACCTTTTTCGGCTTCCGGCCTACCCGTCGTCGCCGCCGCCGTGATAGCCCGTGCCGTGGAGGTTGGTCTGCATCATGGCACGCGCCTGCATCATCGCCCGGCTCTGCATCATCGCCCTCGCCTGCATCATGGCGCGGCTCTGCATCATCGCCCTGGACTGCATCATCGCCCTGGACTGCATCATCGCCCGGCTTTGCATCATGGCCCTGGACTGCATCATGGCGCGCGACTGGATCGCTCCGCCGGTGCCGTCGTCGAGGAGCTCGCGCACCCGCAGGTCGTCGCGGTCGCTGCCGGGGGCGAGCATCAGCGAGCTGCGCTCGCTCTCCTCGATGACCTCGTAGCTGCCGAGGGTTTCCGGCACGTAGTAGAGCCGGCCATCGGCACCCCTGAGCGTGAAGCCGCCGTCGCCCGTGCTGCTGGCCATGCCCACAGTGTCGGGGGCGGTGAGGCCCAGCGCAATGCCGACCTCGGTCTCGTCCATGTCGAACAGCAGCGTCTCGGCGTCGAGGTCGGCCGTCCAGCGCAGGTATTTGTCGCTCGGGAAAGCCTTCTCGATCGGGTCCTTCTCGTCCTTCGCGCCGACCGCTGGTTGCTGCGGCTCAGCGCCGACCGGAGGCAGCGGCTCAGCGCCGTCTGGAGGCGGCGGCAGCAGGATCTTCACAGGCTCGGGGAGCTTGTGCGGCTTGTCCTCGTCGACGAAGCGGTAGCCGTAGACGAAGGCGAGGCCGCCATTGAAGACCTTGAGCGGTTCTGGCTCGGCCAGCTTGATGTGGTCCTTGTATCGGGTATCGTCGAACTTGCCGGCTTTGGCGATCTTGTCCGGGACTGCACCGTCGAGGAAGAGCAGCGGGACCCGCTTCACATAGAGGATGACCCGTTGTCGGGGTGCCAAGCCGATGGTTGTCATGGGCGGTTCCTTGTCCTCGAGGTCGCGAGCGTCATCCCTTGCAGGGAGCCTAGACCAATATCGCACGACGCGCCACGGTTTCCCGCGGCCGGTCCGGGTTGGGCAGGATCTGCCGCCAGCGAAAGCTGTCGGCGATCAAGGCCTGGTTGGCCCCGCCGGTGAGCTCGCGGTCGACGGCGAGAAAGCTGCGGGCGATGCCTTTGAAGGTGAGACCGGCCGGCTGCAGTCGGTGGAACGTCGCGGCCAGCCTGAGGCCGACCGTGTCGCGGGCATCGCGGAGCGCGTCGCGGAAGCCTTCGGGCTCGCTTCGATAGGCGTCGGTCAGCGCCCGGTCGTCGGTGGCTTCGAGGTCGTCTGCCTGAGCGGCGCGGCGCAGGGTGGACGCGAGCTCGGCGCCGACCACGCCGAAGGCGACCAGGCGGTCGAGATAGAGGTCGACGATGATGTCGAAGATCGCGCCGGTGAGCGGTAGGCCGAGCGTGTGCGCCTGTTTGCCGGTCAGCTTGCCCGGCGGGGTGTCGAGGCTGACGACGTCGGCCATCTTCAGCGCATTGGAGGCCGAGCGGATCTGCCGGGTCGCCGAGAGCTCGCCGATCCGGTTGAGCTCGTTGGCCTTGTAGAGATCGCCGTCGCTGACCCTGAGCACGTGATCGACGAAGCTGTCGAAATGCAGGACCGAGAGCATCGCGACACAATCCGAGGCGGATTCGTGAAAGCCGCGATAGGCGGTAGTCAGGGTCTCGGGTGTGGGCACGCCGACCAGCGAGAAGACGATGCCGTGCCCGGTCTCGTGCGCCAGGACGTCGAAATTCAGTGCATAGGGGCGCTTCTCGCCCTGGTCGTCGGCGCCTTCGCCGCATTCCATGAAGCCCCAGCCGAAATGCGCGTTGTCCCAGGCGACGTGCGGGATCAGCTCGAGCCTCGGGTGGGTCATCGAGAAGTGCCAGTGCAAGGGGCCACCCAGATAGACCTCCCAGACGTCGAGCACCCGGCGCACGGTGCCGAACATGTGGGCCGCCTCGAAGCCCTGATCGCCGGGATGGAGGTGGTCGAAATGGCCGCCGGGATCGGGCAAGGCCGGCAGCTCCTTTGGCCCACGGAAGGGCGGCAAGTCCTCGGCACCGTAGGGCTTCTTGTCGATCGGGCTGAGCGCATACATGCGGTCGTCGGAGGGTCCGGGGCCGAGGCTGCCCTTTGCCGAGGAGACGTGGACGATCTCGGGCTCGCGAAAATCGTCGAGCACCGGCGACTGCGCGAAGAGCCTGAAGCGGGTGCCGGATTGACGGAAGAAGCGGTCGAGGGAGAAACTCATCGCCTTGTGCCCCCGGCTTCCAGCGCCTGTTGCCAGAGCAAGGTGCGCTCGAAACGAAAGGCGGTCGGGCTCTGCGGCAGCTCGTCCCCGGCGATGCGACGCAGCAGCTCCAGGGCGTCGAGGCGTTTTTGCGCCACCCGCCCGGCGGGCAGCCAAGTGCCGAGCCGCGCCACCGCAGCCGGGTCGATCCCGGCGTCCCCGGCACGCTCCAGGACCCTGGGCCAGCTCCGCTCCTTGTAGAACAGGCCCTTGGCGACACCGCCCACTTCATGTGCGGTCGCGAGGTCGAGCACGGACGCCTCGACCGCACTGGCCAGGGTGGCGCGGATGTCGACCATGGCGTCGGTCGAGGGGTAGCCCGCCTCGGCCGGCCCGTGCACCACGGCGACCTCGTCGTCGTCCTCGAACGGCTCCGGAAAGGGCGGAAAGCGGCCGCTGACATAGGCGTCGTAGACGCGGCCCACGCCGATCATGCCGAAGCTGCCGAGTTCGGCGGCGCGCAGCGCTCCCATGCTGGCGGCCCCGGCAACGCGGATGCCGAGGGCCAGGGCATGGAGCAGCTCCTTGTGCCAGACCGACGGCACCTGCTCGAAATAGCCGTCGATCAGGGCAATGGTGGTCGGCCGATACCGCTCGATCGCGGCCAGGATATCGCCGCGGCGGGCGGGCGGCAGCAGGACGGCAGGGCAGAGACTGCGGGCGGCATCCGGCGGCAGACTGGGGCCGAGAAAGACGGCGTTCATGCCGCCTGGGCCGCCAAGAGGGCGGTCGCCCGGCGGCCCGGGACATAGTCCGAGCGCGGGCCTTCGAGCGCGGCCTCGAGACCGGGCACGACCACCCGCACCACGGCAAGCCCGAAGGCGGGCTTGCCGACATCAATGGCGATCGCCTGGCCGAGACCCACCCGGCGCAGGGCCAGGAGGGTCGCCTCGATGTCGCCGGCAAAGGTCGGGGTCTCGACCGACAAGCACTCGGCGAAGCTGCGGCCGGGCGTCACCCCGTCGAGGATGGCGCGCGCCGTACCGCGCCTTTCGTCAAGTGCCGCCTCGCCATAGTCCTCGTCCAGGATGTCCTCGCGCGCCCCGGCGATGAAGGTGCAGCGGGCCTGTGCCGCCTCGCTCAGCGCCCGTGCCAGGGCGACCTCGGGCGCCGGGTGGGCACCACTGCCGAGCTCCGGAACACCAGTGCTGCCGGTCGCATCGTCGATCAGCACGAGAAAGGCCGGGATGCCGAGATCGCTGGTAATGTCGAAGGCCGCGACATCGATCTTGGCCACGGCGAAGCGGTCGAGCAGCCAGCGACAGGTGGGGTCGGTCACGGTCTCGAGGCGGATCGCGGTCGTTCCCTGCCAGGCGTCGGGGCCGAGCTTCCACAAGGTCAGGGCATCGCGCTCGATCACCTCCAAGAGCGCATGCAGCAGGGCCTCGTCGCGCGTGTTGCCCGAGGCGAGGCCGTTGGTCGTGGCGGCAAATGTGGCGGAATGGGGCGGCTCGGGCAGCGCGTAATTGGCGTGGACCAGCTCGAAGGGCAGCCACGTGGGTCCGCCCCCCGGCAGATCGAGGCCCTCGATCCAGAGAAACGGCCGGCCCGGATCCAAAGGCTCGATCGAGGCCAGTGGCAGCGCGTCGATATCGGCGACTGGATGGCTGAAGCGCAGCTCGTCGAGGCTCGAAAAGCGCAACGGCTGGTCGATGCTCTCGGCACACCAGGTCTCGAAGGCCTCCATCACCGCCGAGACCCGGGCAGCCTCGAGGCTCGGCCCCTTGCCCTGGAACACCGAGAGCGAGCGGGAGTTGGGTCGGCAGGCAGTGACCACCGGAATGCCGATCCGGTCGAGGCCGGTGATGTTGGCGACCCGGCTGATGCCGAAGACGGGCAGGAGGGGCGCGAGCTTCGCCCAGGTTTCGGCAGGGGAGCAGCTGCGCCTCGCCCCCTCGCAAAAGCGCTTGTCGGTGGCACTCACGACGCCTCGGCCCAAGCAAGGGCCGCCCGCGCGTCTTCGATGTCGCGCCCGGTAGCGCCGCGGTCGAACCGGGCCAGGACCTCGGTCAGGGCAGCACGCGCCGGCTCGGTGGTCCCCGTTCGCCGCGCAACCTCGAGCGCCGCCACGCTCGCCCGGAGCTCGAGCGCCAGCGCCCCCTGGCCTCGAGCGATTCGGCCGGCTGCCTCGAGCTTGGCGGCGATCAGGGCCGGGTCCGGGGTGCTGCGGCCGAGCTCGGCCAGCGCCTCCTGCCGCTCGATCTCGGCAGCCCAGTAGGCGACCCCCTGCTCGGCGATCACCGCTCGGGCACCCTCGAGCGCCGCTCGTGCGCCATCCGGATCGCCCAGCAGCCTGAGGGCTTCGGCGCGCATGCATTGGTAGACCGGGAAATCCTCGGGCGTGCCGACCTCCTGGAGGACCCGCAGGCCGCTGGTCACGCGCTCGAGACCGCGCGCGTACCGGCCCGCATCGATTTCCCGCCAGCCGAGAAAGATCTCGGCCTTGGCCCGGTACTCCTCGAGATCGTGCCGGGTACCCAGCGCCATCAGCCCCTCGGCATGACGGGCCACAGCACTGCCGTCACGACGGTAGTGGTGCAGCATGACCGCGATATCGAGGGCATGCAGCAGGCTGCCGACATGGTCGATCGCCTCGGCATGGGCGAGCGCCTTGTCGGCATGGACCGCTGCCGCATCGCCGGCACCCATGAGCCAGCTGGCGAGGGCCGTCTCGCCCAGGGCGCAGACCTTGCAATCGTGCCCGCCATAGAGCGTGCCCAAATGGTCGAAGCCGGCCTCGTCGTAGAGCTCGAGGCCCACCGCAGCGCGGCCGCGTGCCACCTCGAGCTCGCCCATCTGAAAGGCATTGGCCCAGGCACAGTGCATCGCCTGCAGCTTGAACTCCGCCCCCTGCATCCGCCCCGAGACATCGAGCAGCCGGCGGGCACGCCTCGCCATCACGGCGAAGGTCTCCGAGACGCGCCACCAACCCCAATAGGCCGCGAGGTGCCATTCGGATTCGGGCGTCGCCTCGGCCAAACGCAGCGCCTCGTCATAGGCGGTGCGGGTCTCGGGGGCGCCCGGGCCGCGGGCGGAGAGGAGTGCTGCCGCGAGCAGCACCTGCGCCCGCAGCCGCTCCGCGACAAGGCGGCCCTCGGCCTCATCCAGGGCGAGAAGATCGCGCGCCCGGCGGAAATGGGCCGCAGCCTCGAAGCTGGCGTAGGCCCGATTGGCGTCGAGGCCAGCCTCAAGATAGCGCTCGGCGGCGGCGTGTCGCTCGCCGCAATAGTCGAGATGATAGGCGATGGTCTCGGGGCGAACGGCGGCCAGCCGCTGCGGCGAGGCCTCGAGCCAGTCGAGATAGCGACGGTGCCAGGTGCGCCGGGCACTTCGCAGCAGGCTTTCATAGGCCGCCGTCTGGAACAGCGCGTGGCGAAAACCGATGGTACCCATGTCATCGCGGGTCAGGATCGCCGCATTCTCGAGCGTGGCGAGGGCGTCGTCCACGGCCTCGGGAGCGCGGCCGCTGACAGCGACCAGGGCAGCGGGCTCGAAGGTGCGGCCGAAGACGGCGGCGATCTGGGCGACGCTCTTGGCTTCACCGAGATTGTCGAGCCGGGCGGTGATGAGATCGAGCAGCGAGGCCGGGGTCTCGATCGAGGCGTCGAGATCGGCGCTGCGCAGCACACCGCGCTGGCGCTTGACCGCGCGGGATTCGATCAACGCCTTGGTGAATTCCTCGATATAGAGCGGCAGACCATCGGTCGCGGCCTCGATCCGCCGGGCGAGCGACGCCTCCACCGCACAACCGGCCACCGCCTCGATCAATGCCCGAGCGCCCGGCGCGGCAAGCCGGCCGAGCGTGATCTCGTGATCGTACGGGCGGCTCCAGGCAAGCCGTGCGCCGGGACGGCTGAGGACGAGCATCAGTTGACCCTGGCCCGTGCCGCCGAGGATGCGATCGAGCAGTTCCCTGGTCGAGGGGTCGATCCAGTGCGCGTCCTCGAGCACGACGAGAAGCGGCGGCAGCGTGCTCCCCAGGATCGCCGCCGCCGCCCGGAACACGGCACCGCGACCATCAGCACCGAGGGCGAGATCGCCCTGCCAGATCGTCTGCATGGTGTCGACGAGCGGCGTCGTGCTGGCGGCACCGGACCCGAGCCAGCCGGCCAGGGTCTGGCGGGCATCGTCGGTGCTGGTCGCCCCCGCTGCCTGGAGATGGCGCGAGATGGTCTGGCGCAGCGACGCGAACGGCGTGTTGCGCTCGCTGCGCGAGCCCACGAACTCGATGACGTGCCGCGCCTCGATCCGGGCGGACTCGAGAAAGGCGGCGGCGAGCGCGGATTTGCCCGCACCGGGCTCGGCCACGACGCTGACCTGAAGTGACGCCCCTTTCTGCACCTCGGCCCAGGCTCGCTCCAGGGTCCGGAGCTCTGCCTCGCGGCCGATCAGCGGCTGGTGCCGGTCGCGCAGCACCGAGGTCGGCGCCCTGTGGCCGAGGACGCGAAAGACCTCGACCGGCTCGGGGATGCCCTTGAGGTCGTAGCTGCCCATGGGCTCGATGCGAAAGGTCCGGTGGATCAAGGCCCTGGTCTGGGCGCTGACGACGAGACCGTTGCGCGGGGCGAGCCCTTCGAGCCGTGCCGCGAGATTGGGCACCACGCCGGTCACCGCATGATGATCGCGATGCACGCCGGCACCGATCTCGCCGACCAGCGCCCGGCCGGTATGCAGGGCCACCCGGGTAGCGAGCGCAATGCCCCGCTCGACCGCCAATCGTTCGCCCATCTGCGCCAGCCGCCGCGTGATGCCCAGGCCGGCATCGGCAGCGCGGAGCGCCGCATCCTCGCTCGCCCGCGGATAGCCGAAATAGGCCATGACCCCATCGCCCATGTAGCTCGCGATCATCCCGCCGCGGCCCTCGACCTCGCCGGCGCAGATCTCGTGATAGGCGCGGATCAGCTCGCGCAGATCCTCGGCGTGCAGCTCGGCGGAGAGCCGGGTCGAGCCCACGAGGTCGCAGAACATGACCGTGATCTGCCGATGCTCGCCGCCGTCGATGGTGATCGGTGGCCCGCGCTCGGCGGTCGGCGGACATGGCTGGTCGACGAGCCGCGCACCACAGCCCGGACAGAATCGGGAACCGTCGGGCAATGCCGCGTCACAGAGCTTGCAGGTTGCTGTACCTGCCTCGTTTTCCACCTTGGCGTCTCTCTCGTGGACTGCCACCACCGAGGGGACAATCTCTTTACCGCGGATGGTATTGGACCACGCCTGCCCGAGGCGTGCAATGGCCGTGACGGCAGCAGCTCAGTGCAGGGCCGAGAGACGAGCGCGGCTCTGACGGCGGGGTAGATCGTGGATCCGCACCACCCCCTCGAGCCGCTCGATCGCCGGTCGCTTGGCGTGGGCGAGCGAGATCGCCTCGGGCAGTGCGATCACGACCTCTCGACCGTCCTCGAGGCGAACGACCAGACGGACATCGGCGCCCTGCCCGGCCCCGGCCAGATGGGCCTTGAGGTGAATGGCAGCGGCGGGATCGGCGAGCTCGATGTCGACCCGGCCCTCCAGCTGGTCGGCCGCCCCGTCGAGCGGCCTCAGGCGCTGGCCCGAGAGCTTGACCTCGTCGCCATCGGCGCGCACGTCAGCGGTCAGCACCACGGCCGTGCCGACCTCCAAAAGCGGCCGGCTCTGCTCGAGCGCATCGGCGAACAGCATCACCTCGTACTGCGCCGAAGGATCGGAGAGCTGCAGGAACGCGAAGCGGCTGCGCTCGGTCTTCTTCTCCTTCCTGGCGACGATCACCCCGGCAAGCTCGACCGCGAGCCCATTATAGGTCGAGGGGGCATCGAAGATCTGGGCTGCCGGCACCACGCCCAGCTGCGCCAGCGCCTCGTCATAGCCGTCGAGCGGGTGGGCGGAGAGATAGACGCCCAAGACCGAGAACTCGAAGGCCAGGCGCTCGGTCGGCTCCCACGCCGCCGCCTCGACCGGCCGCGGCACCGGCACGGTCTCCCCGCCACCGCCGAAAAGGCCGGTCTGCGCACTCTCCGCGGCCGCCTTGACCGCGCTGGCATAGGCGAGCGCCGCATCGAGCGAGGCGCAGAGGCGTGCCCGGTTGGCATCGAGGCTGTCGACAGCCCCGGCCTTGACCAATGCCTCCAGGAGCCGGCGATTGAAACCCTTGCCGGCCAAGCGGCTGGTTAGATCACAAAGGCTCCCGAACGGCCCGTGCGCCTCGCGCTCGGCGACCAGTGCCTCCATGGCTGCCCGTCCCACCCCCTTGATCGCCGCCAGAGCGAAGCGCACGCCAGAGGCTGCGGGGCTCACATTGGCCGGCCGATCCTCCACCGAGAAGATCGCGAACGAGGCATTGACGTCGGGCGGCAGCAGCGCGATGCCGCGGCCGCGCATCTCGTGGCGATAGGCCGCGAGTTTCTCCTGGTTCGCCATCTCCATGGTCATCACGGCCGCGTAGAACTCGAGCGGATGCTTCGCCTTCAGATAGGCTGTGTGGTAGGCGAGCAGCGCATAGGCCGCCGCATGGCTCTTGTTGAAGCCGTAGGAAGCGAACTTCGCCACCGCGTCGAAGATGGTGTTCGCCATGCGCGGCTCGATGCCATTCCTGGCCGCCCCCTCGACGAAGACCGCACGCTGCGCCTCCATCTCAGCGGCGATCTTCTTGCCCATGGCCCGCCGCAGCAGATCGGCCCCGCCGAGCGTATAGCCCGCGAGCTTCTGGGCGATCTCCATCACCTGCTCTTGATAGATGATCACACCATTGGTCTCTTTGAGGATCGGCTCCAGCATCGGGTGCAGATAGGCCGGCTCCTCCAGCCTGTGCTTGACGTTGATGTAGCGCGGGATGTTGTCCATCGGCCCCGGCCGGTAGAGCGAGACCATGGCGATGATGTCCTCGAAACAGTCGGGCCTGAGCTTGCGCAGGGCATCCCGCATGCCGCCCGATTCCAGCTGGAACACGCCCGTCGTCTCGGCCCGGCTCATCAGCTCATAGGCGGCCTTGTCGTCGAGCGGCAGCGACTGCAGATCAAGCGCGGTGCCGCGCGCCTTCACCAGATCCTCGGCGAGGCGCAGCATGGTGAGCGTGGTGAGCCCCAAAAAGTCGAACTTGACCAGCCCCGCCTTCTCCACGTCCTTCATGTTGAGCTGGGTGACCGAGCTGCCGCTGCGCGGATCGCGGTAGAGCGGCACCAGCTCCTCGAGCGGCCGGTCGCCGATCACCACACCCGCCGCATGGGTCGAGGCGTGGCGCGGCAGGCCCTCGAGCTGCAAGGCGATCTCGATCATCCGGACGACGGCAGGATCGCTGTCCCTGGCCTCCTGCAGACGCGGCTCCATCGCGACCGCCTGGGCGAGGGTGACGGGCTTTGCCGGATTGTTCGGCACCAGCTTGCAGATCCTGTCGACCAGGCCGAAGGGCAGGCCCAGGACCCGGCCGACATCGCGAAGGGCGGCGCGCGCCATCAGCTTGCCGAAGGTGATGATGTGCGCCACCCGGTCCTTGCCGTAGCGCTCTTCGACATAGGCGATCACCTCGTCACGGCGGTCCTGGCAGAAGTCGATGTCGAAATCCGGCATCGACACGCGCTCGGGGTTCAAGAACCGCTCGAAGAGCAGGCCGAAGCGCAAGGGGTCGAGGTCGGTGATCTCGAGCGCCCATGCGACGACCGAGCCGGCACCCGAGCCGCGTCCCGGGCCCACGGGGATGCTCCGCTGCTTGGCCCACTTGATGAAGTCCGAGACGATCAGGAAATAGCCCGGGAACTGCATCTGGACGATAACGTCCAGCTCGTAGGCGAGCCGCTCGCGATAGGGGATCGCAGCGTCGCCCGCGATGGCCTGGGCAGCGAGACGCTGCTCGAGCCCGGCCTCGGCCTGCAACCGCAGCTCCTCGGCCTCGTCGCGGCCGGCACCGGTATCGAAGAGGGGGAGGATCGGATCGCGCGACGGCGCCACCACCGCACAGCGTCTGGCGATCAGCAGTGTGTTCTCGACGGCTTCGGGCAAATCGCCGAACAGCTCGACCATCTCTTCGGCGCTCTTGAAGCGGTAGTCGAGGGAAAAGCGCCGGCGGTCCTCGTTGGCGATGGTCTGGCTCTCGGCGATGCAGACGAGCGCATCATGCGCCTCGTGCATGTCGGCATCGAGGAAGAGACAGTCGTTGGTTGCCACAAGCGGCAGGTTGCGGGCGAAGGCGAGGTCGAGAAAGGCGGGCTCGGTAAGCGCCTCGGCCGCCTCGTCGTGCCGCTGCAGTTCGATGTAGAGGCGGTCCTCGAAAGCGGCCTGCAAGCGATCGAGCAGGCCTGCCGCCCCGGCGTGATCGCCGCGTTGCAGCAGCCGGCCGAGCGGCCCATCGGCCCCGCCGGTCAGGAGAACGAGCCCGGCGCTGCATCGCTCGAGCACCTCGAGCTCGACGCTCGTCTCTCCCGGATGCTCGCGATAAATCCCGGACATCAGCCGCATCAGGTTGCGGTAGCCGGTCTCGTTCTGGGCGAGCACCAGCACCAGGGCGGGCCGCTGCATCCGGTCGCGGCGCATGGCGGCGAGGCTTCCCGACTGGCTCGGCAAGGCCAGCGGTATCAGCGCTCCGACGATCGGCTGCACCCCCTGTGCCATGGCAGCGGAGCAGAACTGCATCACCCCGAAGAGGTTGGCGTGATCCGTCACCGCCACCGCCGGCATGGTGTCGGCAGCGCAGGCGCGCGCCAAGCCCGGATAATCGATCGCCCCTTCGAGCAACGAGTAGGACGAGCGGACCCGCAGATGGACGAACGGGGCGTGGGGCATCCGGTCCTCTAGATCTTGTGCAACAGACCTTCTCTTACCGCAGGATACCGCGTGTTGTGAACCATGATCAGCCCCCGCCACACCGTTGCGCTACCATGCCTTGGCGACGACCGGCAGCCCCGATCGGCGCGCCCGGCGCCTGCCTGCCTGCTGCGCGCCGGCTCAGGGAACGCGCTCGAGCTTGTCGAGCCGGGCCAGGAACCGGTCGCGCCAGGCGATGATGTCGTGCTGGCGGACCGCCCGCATCATCCGGCGCCAGCGATCCTGCCGCTCGTCGAGGGTCATGGCGAGGCCGGCATTCATGGTGTCGGCCAGATGGTTGATGTCATGGGGATTGACCACCAGCGCCCCGTCGAGCTGCTGGGCGCAGCCGGCGAAGCGGGAGAGCACCAGAACACCCGGGTCCTGCTCGTCCTGGGCGGCCACGTATTCCAGGGCTACGAGGTTCATGCCGTCCCTGAGCGGGGTGACGAGGCCGAGCCGGCTGAGCCGGAAGAAACCCATGAGCGATCGGCGCGTATAACTGCGGTTGACGTAGCGCAGCGGCACCCAGTCAGCCTCGCCGTAGACGCCATTGAGATGGCCCGAGAGCAGCTCGACCTGTTGGCGAAGCTCCAGATATTCCGGCACCTGCTCGCGCGAAGGTGCCGAAACCTGCACGAACGTCACCTGCCGGCGGATGTTGGGATATTCCTGCAGCAGCATTTCGAAGGCGCGCAGTCGCTCAACGATGCCCTTGGTGTAGTCGAGCCGGTCGACACCGATGATCAACTGGCGGTTGGCCAGGCTGGCAGCGAGCCGTGCCGCCTGCCGTTTGGCCTCGGCCGAGACCGCCATCGCTTGCACATCCTCGACATCGATCCCGATCGGATAGGCGTCGACATGCAGTTGACGACCGAGGGCGCTCACGGCGCCCTTCCAGTCGGCGGTGCCGTTGAGCTCGAGCTCGACATACTGCTTGAACTGGTGGACGTCGGAGCGGGTCTGAAAGCCGAGAACGTCGTAGGAGCAGAGATCCGCCGCGAGCTGGCGGTGCCATGGCAGGCTGACATAGATCTCGGGGGCGGGAAACGGGATGTGCAGGAAAAAGCCGATCCGGTTCGCACAGCCCAGCCGGCGCAGCTCGGCCGCCATCGGGATCAGGTGGTAGTCGTGGATCCAGATGACGTCGTCCGGCTGCAACAGCGGGTGTAGCGTCTCGGCGAAGCGCTGGTTGACCCGCCGGTAGGTGGCGTACCAAGGATGCTCGAAGGAGGCGAGGTCGAGCCGGTAGTGGAAGAGCGGCCAAAGCGTACGGTTGGCGAAGCCGGCATAGAAGCCCTGGTAGTCGGCTTCGGCGAGATCGATCAGACCATAGGTAACCTTGCCGGTACGGAACACCCGGGGTGGCGGCGGGCCTGGGCCGTCGCTGCCGTTCGTCGTGCGCGCCGCCTCGGTGACCTCGCCACTCCAACCGAACCAGAGCCCGCCCGTGTCGCGCAAGGCGGCGAGCACGCCGACGGCGAGGCCACCCGCGGACGCTGCCTGACGGCCAGTGATCGGGGTCACCCGATTGGATACGACGACCAGCCGCGCCACTGTCCTCTCCCCTTTGTTGGTCTGTTGTGTTCGTTGGTCTGTTGTGCCGCCCGCTACCGCCGGTGGCCGTGCCACCGACGCCCCAGGGCACGCTCAGACAACGTCCTCACAGGGTCGGCTCAGCCGCATCGCGCAGTTGATCAGGCCGACATGGCTGTAGGTCTGCGGGAAGTTGCCCCAAAGCGACCCGGTTTTACGGTTGCTGTGCTCGGACAGCAAGCCGAGCCGGTTGCGACAACCGAGCAGCTCCTCGAACATCGCCCGCGCCTCGTCCTTGCGACCGAGCGTGATCAACGCGTCGACATACCAGAAGCTGCAGATGAGAAAGGCGTTCTCCGGCTCGCCGAAATCGTCCTCGCTCTTGTAGCGGTAGACGAACGCGCCGTCCTTCAGCCGCCTGCCAACCGCCTCGACCGTACCCAAAATGCGCGGGTCGCCCGCCCTCGAGTAGCCGACCTCGTGCATCAAGAGCAGGCTCGCGTCGATAGCATCGCCGTCGAGGCTCGCCGCATAGCTCCCGAGCCGCTCGTTCCAGGCGCGCGCCTCGATCACCGCCCGGATCGTGTCGGCGCGGCTGCGCCAATGCGCCTCGCGCTCGGCCAGATCGAGCCTGCCCGCGATCCGGGCGAGCCGATCACAGGCGGCCCGGCACATGACGCTCGAGTGGGTATGGACCCGGGCCTTGGTGCGAAATTCCCAAAGCCCGGCATCGGGCAAGTCGTGAAGCTCCCACGCCTTGACGCCCAGGACCTCGAGCCGCTCGAATGTCGCTCGACCCGCCGGCCGCTTGAGCCTGCGATCGAAAAACGCCTGTGTTGCCGCCAAGATGACACTGCCGTAGCCGTCGTGCTGGTCGTGCTCGAACGCCTGGTTGCCGACCCGGACAGGCTGGTTGCCGAGAAAGCCCGCGAGGCTGCCGATCGTCTGCTCGGTCAACCGCTTCTCGAGGCCAATACCGTAGACCGGCTGCAGATAGCCGCCGTCGCTCTCGGCCACGAGGTCCGAGAGATAGCGCAAATGGCTCTCCATCGTCTCGACATAGCCCAACCGATTGAGGGCACGAACGACAAGAAAGGCGTCCCTCAGCCAGCAGAACCGGTAGTCCCAGTTGCGCCCCTCGGCATCGGTCTCCGGCAGGGAGGTGGTCGGCGAGGCGATGATCGCTCCGGTCTCCTCGAAGGCGCAGAGCTTCAGCGTGATGGCCGAGCGGATCACGGCGTCCTGCCACGCGAAGGGGATGTGCAGCCGACCCGAGAGATGACGCCAATACGCGACCGTGCGCTCGTGGAACTCCCGGGCGGTTTCGGCGAGGCCGCTCCTCACGCTCTCGTCCGCCCCGAGATGCAGGGCGATGGTCTCGTCCACCTGAAAGCAGGTCTCGTCCAGCACATAGGTCAACGGCGCGTTGGTGGTGAGCCTGAGCGCCACGACGTCGTCGACATAGCGAATATGGTTGCTGCCGCGGGTGATCACCGGCAGCTGCGCCCCATGGTTGTAGATCGGGCGGCAGCGGATGCGGATCCTTGGCCCCTCACCCAAGGGCTCGACCAGGCGGATCAGGGTGGTCGGGTGGAACATCCCTCCGAAGAGCTCGAAGCGCGGTGCGAAATCGATAATCCTGATGCCGTTGCCGTCGCCGTCGCGCATCACGGTTTCGAGGACAGCCGTGTTCTCGACATAGGCTTGTTCGACACTCACCCGCCCGTCGAGCTCAATGCCGAATAAACCGCGCGCCGTGATTATCAAGCAGCCGACAGAAGATCGGGTCACCGTCGAAGCGCGGAAAACAGCTCCAGACAATGCGCGCCTCGTCGTCGACGAGCGCGCTGATCGCAAGATTGCCGATGAGCCCGAAGCCCATCATGGGATTTTTTCTCCCTTGTTCACGCCGTGCACGCGACGGACGGAGGGCGATTGCCGGCCCCGACATTGCCACGGATCTTTACGGCGGCTCCACCCACCACCATGTCCTAGCGGGATGTTTGGGGAGATGATGGTTGACTGACAGCCGGAAATCGATGACGCAGGCATTCATCTTTGCCGATCGTGGCCTATTGCGGGTCGGTGGACCCGATGCCCGCGCGCTGTTGCAGGGCTTGATCACGGCGGATCTGAACAAGCTGACCGCCGATCGCGCCATCTATTCCGCACTCTTGACCCCGCAAGGCAAATATCTCTTCGACTTCCATGTCAGTGTCGACGGGCAACCAGTCGTGTCCGGCAAGGACCAGAAGCTGGGTCTCCAGGAGGCGATGCTGCTGGAGACAGCCGCCGATCGGCTGCCTGCCCTCGAGCGTCGGCTGCTGCTCTATCGACTGCGGGCGGCGGTGACGGTCGAGTCGCTGGCCTCTCAGCCGACGGTTGCCGTCATTTTCGGTGGTGATGCGCCGGCCCTGGCCGGGTTGCCAGAGTTGCCCGGGGCCATGGCCCGGAAGGGTGAGTTGACCTTCATGGTCGACCCCCGGCTCGCGGCTTTGGGGGTACGCATCTACGGAGCCAAAGCGATCCTCGAGACTTGGCTCGACGCTCGGGGGATTCCGATGGTCGTCCCGGCGGTCTTCGCCCGCCATCGGGTCGCCCTTGCGGTGCCCGCAGGCGACATCGATCTGCTGGTCGACAAGACCATCATGTTGGAGGCCGGTCTCGATCAGCTGGGAGCGGTGGCGTTCGACAAGGGCTGCTTCATCGGCCAGGAGCTGACCGCCAGGACGCACTATCGCGGGCTGGTAAAGCGCCGGCTGGTACCGGTGCTTCTCGAGGATGCCGTGGTCGAGCCCGGCTACGCCGTCATGGCCGGCGAGCGCGAGGCCGGGGAAATCCGCAGCACCGCCCCCGGCATGGCGCTCGCCTTGCTGAGGCTCGATCAGCTGGGCGCACCACTCGCCGCAGGCGGCGGCACCGTTCATCCACACCCGGCGCCCTGGCAGACCGATCTTCTGGAGCGACTGAACCAACGCCATCCGAACAACTAGCCACCGGTGCTACCGGAGGAGCCCTGCGGCGGCCTGAACAGACGCGTAGCACCGCTCCCATTCAGGCCACGCCGGGTCACTGCTGTCCGCCGAGTTGCAAGCCGACGACCCCGACACCGCGGCCGCGAGCGACCAGCGTCCCGTCGCCCGGGGCGCGCGACGCCTCGCGATTCGGCAGGAAGTGCATCTCGCTCCAGACACGGAGCGCATGCCGTCGCGCCTTCCACAGCGCCCAGGCAAAGACGACAACGGTGTGCCAATGCAACAGCGGTTCGAAGCCGGTCACCGCGCCGAAACCAACGACCATGACCAGCAGCATGAACACGCGACTCACATCGTCGGGCGAATCCCAACGAGCACCCCCCATCCGATAGACGATGTACGGGATCCACGTGGCAAAGGCGACCGCGATCAGCAGTGCCACTCCGGCGATACTGAGCGGTAGACCGAGCGCCAGCACCAGCAGAATGCCCTTCATGAGCTGCAGCGGCAAGAACAGCAGCATGCGTGAGCGCTCGTCGATGCGATTGAACAGCCAAAAGGTCGCCCGGATAATGCCGAGTAGTGCCAGCCAGAGGACGAGCAGCAGGACCGTCCCCTCAGACAAATCACCGCTCACGGGCAGAAAGGCGCTCGATTCAGACCAAGCGAGCAGCCAGGCTCCCGGCAGTGCCACGAGAGCACCGAACAGCCACGCCCGGCCTTCGGGCACCGTGCCGGCCAGAGCCAGCCGCTCGGGCGTCAGGACCGGCTTCTGCTCCCGCTGCCGGCCGAGCACGTCGTTCTCATGATAGCCGACCTCGTAGACGATCGCGAATGAGACGATGAGAAAGGCGAGGCCGAGTGCCGTAAGGATCGGATTGGGAGCCAATAGGGCAGAGGCGATGACCAGTGCCGACCAGTCCTTGGCGAAGAACACGGCAAACAGATGCGAATGGGTCGGGTGCTTGGCCTTCTCGGTGTAGACCAGCGGCACATAGGTGCGGCTGAAAGCACGCTCGTAGCGAGCTTCGGGCCAGACCACGACCAGCGGCACAGCGGCAACAGCCAAAATGTCGGAATCGTTCGCTGCATGGTCGGTGATGACCACGGCGCTCGCCACGGCGGCCTTCCCGTAGCGCTGCTCCAGGGCCGCCCGCTTGCCGGCAGCCCGGGCGGCGAAACCGGTCCAGAGCGGGCAGGCAACGAGTTCCGCTCGAATCTGCATGGCGCGCAGCAGTGGCTCGATAATGAAGCCGAAGCCATGGCTGGCGACCACCAGCCGTGAGAAGCGGCGATTGGCGAGCAAGGTCGCCAACTCGGGATTGAGAAAAGCCTTGGCGAGCGAGGGCGCCAGTGTCCGCCAGCGCCAGACGATCCAGGGCAGGCAACAGACGACGAGCAGCACCCGCAACCAGTCGCCCATGGCAAAGCCATCACCGTAGCGGCGGCTGAAGCGCCAGGGCTTGACGAAGCCGAGCACGTGCGAGAGCACGGCTGCGAGCACCGCAGGTCTGGCACTGTCCAAGAACAGCTCGGTCGAGTTGCGCAGGAAGAGCGTCTCGTCGAAATCGACGACGACCAGCGTATCGTCGGCTACCTCGGCAAGTGCCGCCGGCAGCGCGTCAGGGCTGAGGTGCACCGGCGCGGCCCGAGGGTTCACTGTCGGCGACCGCAGCTCGGCCACCGTTGCCGACGGCCCACTCATCGATTACCTCCGGCACTCGCAAAGCGCGGCGCTCGCGCAGCGGTGACCGGACGGTTGCCGTCGCCCGAGGTCGCCTGCCATCGAATCATGCTCAAATCTCCCGTCTCGATCAATAGGTGGTCGCCACGCCATGAACCGGGTGCCGATCATCCAAAACCGCCCCGGACATGAGGTGCCGCCACCCGACTTCCCGGCTCGCCTTGCCGAGTCGCTCTCACCCATAAGCATGCCGCAATCGGGTGCCCGGTTCACCCTGAAACATCCCGTCACTCGGCAATAAAACGCAGCATACATATCCGGATGCTGCAGTCGTAGATGATTTTGTTCAGCTGATTTGCTATTCAATGCGGCGTCAACAGATCACGAGGGAAGACACCATATGGTATTTTAGTTAAATTGGTCGCTTAATATTTGTTTAACGAGAACGCGCGACAAACGTCGCAAGGTGATGAGGCCGGCGGGCACCCGGCCGATCCCG
The DNA here is from genome assembly GCA_036796215.1 of Geminicoccaceae bacterium. Taxonomy (GTDB): domain Bacteria; phylum Pseudomonadota; class Alphaproteobacteria; order Geminicoccales; family Geminicoccaceae; genus SLRI01. Next base: position 3,834 of record DAIRDJ010000031.1, on the reverse strand, counting down.
GTGGCTGCCGGATCCGGCAGGCAACTTGCGCCGGAGTGCCCGGGCCGCGGCGCTTCTGCTGTCGTGCCATGCGCGAGAATCCGCGCTGCCGCGGACGGCAGAGCGAAGCGCGGCGGCGGTCGCAAGGTTGGGTGGGTCAGGCGCGCGTCGACCCGATGGAATGAACCGAAGGCTGGAAACGGAAGGCGGAAGATGCAAAGTGAGCCGAGAGAGATCGTCGAATACCAGGAACGGCCGCGGCTTCCGGCCATGCCGCAGCCTCAGCCGCAACCGATCCCGCAGGCGCCCGAACCGTCGAGGCCTCTGGAGATCGACGTCCTCGAGGTGCTCCGCGGCATCTGGCGGCAACGCCGCACCGTTGCCACCATCACTGCGCTCGGTACATTGGCCGCGGTCGGTGCGGCACTGGTGATCACCCCCGTCTACTCCAGCTACACCAGCGTGATGCTGGAATCGCGGCGGAACCAGGTGTTCGAGGCGCAGACGGTACTGTCGGAGCTGACGCCGACGACCGAGGTGATCGAGACCGAGATCGAAATGGTCCGCTCGCGCGCCATCATGCAGCGCGTCGCGATGCGCCTCGATCTGCCAGACATGCTGGCCGCGCGCGATCGTGCGGCCGAGGAGCAGCCCTGGCAGTCGGCCCTCCGCTGGGTCGAGGACGTCTTTCTGGCCAAGGTCATGGCGATGGCTCCCGACGATCTGGCCCGGACGCTGCCGACAGCGGCGGCCTCGCCACCGATCGATAGCATCAGCCTCGACGATGCGGTCATGTTTCTGGCCGAGAACCTGGTCACCCGCCAGGTCGGCGGCACCTCGGTGCTCAGCATCGGCTTCACCGATGAGGATCGGGCATTCGCTGCCCGGGTCGCCAATCTTTTCGCCGAGGAATACCTGCAGGAGCAGATCTCCTGGAAGGCGCAGGCGACCGACAGTGCCAACAGCTGGCTGCAGACGCAGATCGCCGAACTGCAGCAACAGATCGGCCGCAAACGGGCGGAGTACGAGGAGCTGCGCAGTGCGTCGGGCGAACTCGCTGACGACGGTGCCTCCTTGTCAGCCCAGCGTCAGATCTTGACCAACGAGCGCCTGCTGACGACCCGCAGCGAGCGTATCCGCCTGGAGACCGAGGTCGGCTCGCTGCGCCGACTGCTCGGACTGGCCGGACCGGAGCAGATCGCGGCTCAGGTGGATTCGCCCGTGATGGCGGAGCTGCGCCTCGAGGTCTCAGCCGCCAAGCGCCGGCTCGCTGAGCTCAGAACCATCTACGGCACCCGCCACCCGCTCAGGCTCGACGCCGAGGCTCAACTGCAGCAGGCGCTCAGGAACGTCGAGATCGAAGCCGGTCGCGCCCTGGCCAGTCAAGAGAATGCGCTCGCGGCCCTGCGGGCCGAGGAGGCGCAGCTGCAGTCTACCTTGAACACCGACTCCGACGCCGGCCGGGCGCTGGGTTCGCAGCGCAGCTCGATCGCCGCCCTGCAGAGCGAGATCGAGACGATGCAGACCCTGCTCGACGGTTATCTCACCCGCTACAATCAGACCGCCGAACAACACTCGATCATTCGCCCAGATGCCCGGGTAATCTCGGCCGCCGTAGCGCCGAAATACCCGAGCTCAACCAGCCGCAAGTCGATCGTTCTAATGGGCTTCATGGCCGGCGGCATGCTCGGCATGATCACGGGCTATCTGCGAGATGCAGTCGATCGAACGGTGCGGAGCCTGGGTGCCGCGGAACGCGCGCTCGGTGTGCCGATCCTCGGCGCCATTCCGGCCCTGCCTCGCAACGCGCGACGCCAGTCGCCGGTCGACTACGCGATGCAGCGCCCGGGCTCGGCCTTCGTCGAAGGCGTTCGCAATCTCGTCGTCGGCATCGGTCTCGCCCAGGCCGCAGCGGCACCCCGCACCTTGATGGTGACCTCTGCCGTCGCCGGTGAAGGCAAGAGCAGCACGGCTGCGGCCATGGCCCGACTGATGGCGCGGGCCGGCTACAAGGTGTGCCTCGTCGAGTGTGATCTCAGGCGCCCGACCCTCGGCACCACGCTGCGCTGCTCGCCCCGGCTCGGCCTCCTGCAATATCTGCAGCAGGAAGCCGGCTTCTCCGACATTATCCAGCAGGACCCGCTCACCGCAATGAGCGTCGTTACGGCAGGCGGTACCGCTGACAACTCGCTCTTCCTCCTGCAGTCGGAGGCCTTCCGCCGACTCTTGACCTATCTCGACACGGGTCATCATCTGGTGATCCTGGACGCACCACCCGTAATGCCCATCTCCGATGCTCAGGTGATCGCGAATTCGGTCGATGCCATCCTTTATCTCTGCCGTTGGGGCTCGACCCCCAAGGCAAGCAGTGCGGCGGGCATTCGCATGCTGGTACGGCGTGGTGGTGCACCGGTCTACGGCGCGCTCTCCCAGGTCGATACCAAGGCTTTTGCCGCCTACGAGCAGAGCTACGCACCGACCGGTGCCGGCAGCTACTACTCGAACTAAGGGCGTTTCGGAGCGTTGTCGACGTCGCCAGACGGCGGTCGAGGGTGGCCAATCGGCCTCGACCGGCAGCCTACCCACTGCCTCGGGCAACTCGCCCCCTGCTTGAGCCGCAACTGCACGGGGCCGCGGTTGTCGTCGACGGCTCGGCTCCTCAGCGCCGTCGGCCACGGTATCGATCGCAGCGGGAAATGCTGTGGCGTCCTCGAACATGAAAGTGAACCTTGATGGCTTTAGGGTCGACGCATCCAGGTGATCCAACGATCGAGGTGGAAGAAGCGCTGCCTCGTGCCTCGCTTTGGCACCATCTCGCGAGATTTGCGCGGTTTGCACAAACCGAGCGATTCGCCCGCCGCTTGATCGGCCTGCCGGATCTCCGGTCGGAGGATTTCGATGTGCCGCTGGCGGGCCACGAGGCGGCGCGCCTCGCGGCGGTGGCGCATCGCGTGCGCGGCACCAGCCATCGCCCGGCGATCTTCGTCAACGGCGTGATGCCCCGCTCCGGTACCAACTTCATCGCCAATGCCCTGGCCCTGCACCCGGCGATTGCGGCCTTCCCGCGTCGGCTGTACGAGTTCCCGCTGTTGGAGATCGGGCCGGGTGCGCGGGCCTTGCGCCACGAGTGGCTCGCGCACTACCCCGAGAACGATTCGTTGGTCGAGGATCACGAACTCTTCGCCTATCTTGTTTCCGGCTGGCTCGCCGACCTCCAGGGCGAGTCACCGGACCGCCACCTCCTGTTCAAGAACCCGCATGTCCGCCAACTCGGGTTGTTTCGCGCCGCTTTGCCTAACGACCGCTTGGTCCTTTGCCTGCGTGACGGACGCGACGTGGTCGCGTCGGCGCTCGCGAGCTTCCAGCACCACAACCGCTTCACCCGCAAGAGCTTCGGCCAACTCGTCCACGAGTGGCGGCTTGCAACCGAGGCGGCGCTCGCGTTCACCGAGGGTGGCCCCCACGAACACCCGCACATCACGATCGTCAAATTCGAGGACATGATCGCCGACCAAGCGGCGGAGATCCGTCGCCTGCTCGGCGCCATCGGTCTCGATCCCGACACCTATCCCTTCGACCGCCTCGCCCAACTGCCGGTTTTCGGCTCCTCAACGGCCCGCGCAAGCGGGCAATGGCGCTGGCAACGCCTCACGCGCGACGCCACGTTCAAGCCAGTCGGACGCTTTGCCGACTGGTCAGATCGTCGAAAGCGCGCCTTCGACAACCTCGCCGGCGAGACCCTGCGCCGTGCGGGCTATAAATAGGCGAGCTCTAGGCTCTGTTGACATTTTGGATCAAGTCGCGTTTGGAACCTGCTGATCTGACATCGGCAGGGAGTTCTGGGAGATGGCCGGA
>DAIRDJ010000030.1:7037-34526 GCA_036796215.1 Geminicoccaceae bacterium | reverse complement strand
CCAGCATGTTGATGGCGCCGATGACGGAGACCTTGGTGGTCTGGACCGGGTCGCGCTGGTAGTGGATGGGGGAGGCCGGGCAGGCGAGGTTGTAGATCTCGTCGACCTCGACGTAGAGGGGGAAGGTGATGTCGTGGCGGAGGAGCTCGAAGCGGGGGTTGTCGAGCAGGTGGGCGACGTTGAGGCGGCGGCCGGTGTAGTAGTTGTCGACGGCGAGGACTTCGTGGCCGGCGGCGAGGAGGCGTTCGCAAAGGTGACTGCCGACGAAGCCGGCGCCGCCTGTCACTAAAATGCGTTTAGACGTCAGGCTCATGGCCTGCCCTCCAAACGCGGTGTGACAGGCGGCCGGTTTTCCTCGATTCTCGCGCACACGCGATGGCACGTGACCAGGATACGTTTGGAGGTCAGGCTCATGGCCGGCACTCCAAGAGCATCGGCACCGGCGGCCGATTTTCATGTTTTGTCATGCACACATGACGGGCAGTTATCGGCACGCGTTTAGAGCTCAGCCCCATGGTCTGACCTCTAAACGGTGGTTCTCAACGGCCAAGCGACATTTCATTCCAAGGAAAGCCTCCGAGCACGTCGGGACGGCCGGTCGATAGAGCCCAGTCGTGCCTACCGGACGAGGGCTTATTCCAAAAAAAGAAGCCAACATTCCTCTTCCTTCAATACGCGTTCTTATTGACGAAGCCGCGGACGACGGTCAAGGCCAGGATCCAGAGGTCGAGGCCGACGGTCCAGTTGCGGATGTAGTGGAGATCGTGGGCGATGCGACCGGCCATCTTCTCATCGGTGTCGGTCTCGCCGCGGTAGCCGTTGACCTGGGCCCAGCCGGTCATGCCAGGGAGGACGGCGTGGCGGGTGGCGTAGTGATCGAGCAGGGTCGCGTACTGGTCGTCGAGGGCGATGGGGTGCGGGCGGGGGCCGACGAGGCTCATTTCGCCCTTGAGGACGTTGATGAGCTGGGGGAGCTCGTCGAGGCTGGTACGGCGGATGAAGGCGCCGACCTTGGTGATGCGGGGGTCGTTCTTCGTCGCCTGGCGGTAGGCGGTGCTCTGCTTGTCGGCATCGGCCACCATGCTCCTGAACTTCCACATCCGGAAGGTGCGGTGGTTGAAGCCGTTGCGCTGCTGCACGAAGAAGACGGGGCCCTTGCTCTCGAGCTTGATGGCAATGGCGATGGCGGCGAAGACCGGGGAGAGGGCGATGAGGAGGAAGGCGGCACCGGCGCGGTCGAAGAGCTCCTTCAGAAGCTTGCCCCAGTCGCGGATGGGGCGGGTCGAGACGGTGACCAGTGGCAGGGCGGTGCCGGCGAGGTAGGGGCTGTCGGCCAGGGCGAAGCCGGCGCGGTCGGGGGCGAGGCGGACGTCGACCGGGAGGGCGGAGAAGGCCTGGACGGCGGTCATGATCCGCTCCTCGTCGGCCCAGGGGAGGGCGACGACGAGTTCGGTTACCGGGTTCTGGCGGCAGTAGCGGAGCAGGGCCGCGACCTCGTGGCGGAAGGACGCTTCGTCGGCGTCGGGTGCCAGGGTGGTGCTGTGGACGAGGTCGGTACGGCTGCCGCCGTTGTCGGCCAGGTGGGCGGTGAAGGCGGTGAAGGCGGTGGCGAGGTCGGCTGTGCCGAAGACGGCGATGCGCTGGCGGTAGGGGCTGTCGGGGAGGCGGACGGCTTTCTCGAACAGGCGGGCGGCGGCGACGTGGAGGAGCATCAGCGTCATTGAGGCCGTCACCAGCCAGGTGACGAACCAGCCGCGGCTGTGGACCTCGGTGGTCTTGGTGAGGAAGACGGCGACGAGGAAGAGGGTGGCGGCGATCAGGAGGGCCTTGACACTCTGCGCGCCGGAGTCGAGCCCCTGCTCGAGCTTCTCGAAGTCGAGGTGGAAGACGAAGCGGGCGGTAAGGAAATAGACGGCAGCGACGCCGAGGCCGATGAGCACGTAGTCGGCAAGGTCGGCGGGGCTGCCGAGGACGAGGGGGTAGTAGAGGGCCTTGCTGAGCAAGGCGGTGGCGGCGACGGAGGCGGCGGTGAGCAGGAGGGTGAGGTCGGCGGCGACGGCGGGCGAGCAGAACTTGCAGAGGCGGTAGGCCAGAGTCTGACCGAGCGACGGCTGCGCTGCCCGTGGCAGAGTCTGCGCCCGATAGAGCCGGCGAGTGGGGCTGCCGAGCATCAGGTGCTGCCCATGGTGATCGGCGCAGCGGCGGGGGCCGCGGCCGTTGGCTGCTCGAAGGCGGTCACCTGGCCCATGGCGTCGATCACTCGCCCAAATGGGAGTGGGTTGAAATCTGACGTCATTTTCAACCAATGCGCGAATTGTGCCGGGGGTCGCTCGCGGATGCAAGGAGGAAGTGCCGACGCGCCCAGGGTGGCTCGAGCACGACGCTGTTGTTGCAACCGCGGGCAGACCTAAATCTGTCATCGAGCATCGGCGGTTATCCTTGGCAACGTGGAAACAGGATTAACAGACAATGACCATTCGGCAAGCTTTTTTTGCTGCATCGCACACTTCTTTATGACCTCGGCGCGGGGACGGACTGCCGGACCTAAGCGCGCGGTCCAGAAGCTCAATCGACGTAGTACTTGCGGTAGTTCTTGTAGTAGGAGCCGATGCCGGCGTAGCCGTATTGCTGCTGGCGCTTCATGTCGACCTGGCTGAGGATGGCGCCGGCGATGCGGGCGTTCACGGCAGCCAGTTCCTTGAGCGCGTTCTGTGCCTTGTCGGCCGTGGTCTCCTGCCAGCGGACGAGGAGAATGGTGGCGTCGACCAGCTCGGAGGTCGCCTTGGGATCGCTGACCAGGAGCACGGGCGGGCTGTCGACGACGACGAAGTCGTACTCGGCGCGCAGCTGCTGCAGCAGCTGGCGCATGCGCTGGGAGTTGATCAGCACGGAGGGGTCGGCTGACTGGCGGCGGATCGGCAGGACGGTGAGGCCGAAATCGCTGACGTGGAGGATATCCTCGAGGGCGGCGTCGCCGAGCATGTAGTCGACGAGGCAGCGCTCGGCCTCGATGCCGAGCTCGCCGCCGATCGAGGGGTGGTGGAAGTCGAGGTCGATCAGCGCCGTGTTGTGGCCCGACTTCGCCAGCATGGTGGCGAGGCTGATCGAGAAGGTGGTCTTGCCTTCGTTCGGGATCGAGGAGGTGACCTGGATCATCCGGGGCGGGTTGTCGACATTGCTCATGCGCAGGTAGGTGCCGACCGAGCGGATCGCCTCGGCATAGGCCGAGCGGGGCTTCTCGAGCAGGTAGGCGTGCGGCTTCTCCTTCTTCCTTGCGATATGCGCCAGGAACGGCACCTGGCCGAGGCAGGCGACGCCGAGCTGGGCCTCGACCTCGCGGTTGCTGCGGATGCCGCGGTCGAGCCGCTCGCGGAGCAGGCCCAGGAGCACGCCGAACATGCCGGAGGCGACGAAACCCACGGCGGCGAAGAGCGGCACGCCGGGCGAGCTCGGGCTGTTCGGGGTCTCGGCCTGGGCGATGACGCGGGCGTCGGCCTCGATCACCTGGCGCTGCTCGCGGGTCTCGGTGTAGCGCAGCAGGAAGGTGTTGTAGAGATTGCGGATATTGTCGGCCTCGCGCTCCAGCTCGCGCAGGCCGATCATCGCTTCCGCCTGGCGGACATTGTCGACGGAGGCCCGATCCATCTGCTCCTGGATGGCGTTCTCGCGGGCACCGAGCAGCGAGATCTCGTTTTCCAGGCCCGAGATGTAGCGGCCGGCCTCGCCGCCGATCTGCCCCACGATGCCTTCGAGATCGGCGCGGACGGAGACGACCTGCGGGTGGCGTTCGCCGAAGGTCGAGAGCAGCTCGGCCTCCTGGCGCTTGAGGCGGATGTGCTCCTGCAGGAGGATGGCGACGAGCGGGGATTCGAGGATCTCGCCGACGCTTTCCAGCGCATCGCCGCCGCGCTCGCGCAGGCCGCGGATATAGGCGAGGCGGCCCTCGGTGTCCTCGCGCAGGGCGCGGACGTTGATCAGCTCGGCCGAGAGCTGGGAGAGCTCCTGCTCGGAGAGCGAGCTGCCTTGCATCTCCAGGAGGCGGTTCTCGGCGCGGTAGTCCTTGATCGCCTGCTCGGCCCGGCGCAGCTCCTGCTCGAGCTCCTCGAGGCGGACCTCGAGATAGGAGGAGGCGCGGGTGGTACCGCCCACCTTGCGCGCCAGCTGCTGCGTCACATAGGCGTCGGCAAGGGCATTGGCGACGCGCGACGCCTCGCCCGGGCTCTGGGCAGTAAACGCCACCTGGAAGACGCGCGAGCGACCGCTCTGCCGGACGGTCAGGCCCTTCCCCAGATAATCGAGGGCCATGCGGCGCGCCTCGGCCTCGGTGTCGGTGACCTCGAGCTGGATGACCTCGGACGCGAGGCCGGTGGCGACCAGGATGTCGGTCGGGATCAGCTCGAGCACCCGGGCCAAGGGCTGCAGGGCGGGAGCGAGCGTGGTGCCGGCGTTATCGGCCTCGGCCATCTCGAGCGCCATGCGGCGCTCGAGGCCGAGCCGGCTGATCACCGCGTAGGCGACGTCGGGCGAGCGGGCGACGCGCATTTCGGTCTCGAGGGTCGCGGCATCGGCGCCGAAGACGCCGCTTTCCGGGTCGAAACCGAAGGCGCGGGTGTCGGTGGGCTCGATCACCACCTCGGCCGTGGCGGTGTAGAGCACCGGGCGGGTGAAGCCGACCATGGCGGCGATGACGGTGCCGACGACGACCGTCGTGGCGATCAGGGTGAAGCGGCGCTTCAAGAAGAGCCAGAGCCAGCCGATATCGATGCCGCCGTCGTCATCCGAGCCACCCGGGTAAGCACCGGCATGGACCCCTGGGTAGGGAGAGTCGTGCTGCATTTCGCCTGATGGTTGCAAGTTGGGCCGATCAACTTTCGCGTTCATGACATCCCTACTTGGTCAACTGTATCGCTAGGCGGCAAACAGATCCTCGAAATCGGCACTTGCCTATCAAACTTCGATCCCGCGTGGAAGACTGTTATTCAACGTTCACAAATGCTCGGGCGCAAGATGTGATGCCTGCGGGGTCGTCGGGCGCGGCGCCCGCAGGCTGCATCCGGCGCCGCGGCCGTGCCGTGCTTGTGGCCGGCCGGCGGTTATGCCAGACCCGAACGGCATGGCAGGGCGCGTCGCAGCGCGAATCTCGCCGCAACGCGGCTGCTCGCCGGCGCTCCGTCGGCTCGGGCACGGGTTCGGGTAAGGGAGACGGGATGCCGAGCGACAAGCAGGGGGCGGGGCGCCGCATCGGGGTGATCGGGACCGGGTTCGTCGCCCGGCATTTCATCCGTGAGTTGCAGCGTCGGGGCGCGGGGCGCCTGGGCCGGGTGTTGACGCGCCGGGCGCTCGATCGGATGGACGGTTGGCCCGACGGCTGTCTGACGCAGAGCCTGGACGCCCTCCTGGAGTCGGCGGACATCGTCTTCGCGTCCACCGGCGACGCGCCGTACCTGGCGCGGCTGGCGGGCCGGGTGCTGGCGGCGGGGCGGCCGCTGGTGACGCTCGATGCCGAGGTCCAGGTGGCGCTGGGGTCGGCCTTTGCGGGCCGTGGCTATCTCACCGAGGCCGAGGGCGACCAGCCGGGCTCGACCGCGAGGCTAGCCCACGAGGCCCGGCAGATGGGATTTCGCCCGCTGGTCTACGGCAACATGAAAGGCTTTTTGAACCACACCCCGACCCTGGACGAGATGCGCTATTGGGCCGCACGGCAGGGGATCAGCCTGCCGATGGTCACGGCGTTCACCGACGGCACCAAGCTGCAGATCGAGCAGTGGCTGATCGGTAATTTCGCGGGCGCGGACATCATGCGGGAGGGGCTGCTCGGCCTCGCCACCGCCGATCTCGGTGCTGCGGCGCAAACCCTGGGCGAGGCCGCGGTCCACCATGGCCGGCCGCTCACCGACTACATCATCGCCAAGGGCTTGCCGCACGGGGTCTTCATCGTGGCCGCGCACGACCCGGGCCAGGCCGCCGCGTTGCGGCATCTGAAGATGGGCGACGGGCCCCATTATCTGCTCGAGCAGCCCTTTGCCCTGGTCCATCTCGAGGTGTTTCGCACGCTCGAGCGGGTGGCCAGTGGCGAGCCGCCGTTGCTGCACAACACGGCGCCACCGCGGCTCGCGGTTGCCGCGGTGGCCAAGCGGGAGCTCTTGCCGGGCGAGCCGATCGCCCGCGGCTGCGGCAGCTTCGAGCTGCGCGGCAGTGCCGTGCGCATCGCCGATCAGCCCGATCACCTGCCGATCGGGCTCGCCAACTGTCTCCGGCTGCGCCGCCGCGTGGCGGCTGGGGACATGCTGACGCTCGATGATGTCGAGGTCGATGTCGCGGATGCCGATGTCATGACGCTGTGGCAAGGGATCGTTACGGCGTCGCTGGCCCGGGGGTCGCACTGAGATGGACATACGGGACACTGCGCTCTTCGCCGTCAAGCTGCTGCACCCGCGCAGCTTCACCGACCAGCGGGGCTGGTTCGCCGAGGTCTTCAACGCCGCCTACCTCGCGGAGCGCGGCCTGCCGCAAGACTTCGTTCAGGAGAACCAGTCCTTCTCGCTGGTCGCCGGCACGCTGCGCGGGCTGCATTGGCAGGTCGAGCCGCATGCGCAGGCCAAGCTGGTTGGCGTGGTGCGTGGTGCCGTTCTCGACGACGCGGTCGATCTCCGTCCGGGCTCGACGACCTTCGGCGATCACGTGGCGGTCGAGCTCAATGCCGAGAACCGGCTGCTGCTCCTGGTGCCGAGGGGTTTCGCCCACGGGGTCTTGACGCTGCTGGCGGACACCGAGATCGCCTATCGGGTCGACGCGCCTTACGCCCCGGCAGCCGAGCGGGGCATCCACTACGCCGATCCCGATCTCGCCACCGCCTGGCCGGAGCCGCCCGGGGTGCGCGTCGTCTCGGCCAGGGATCGGGCTCTGCCCTGGCTGCGGGAGCTGCCGCCATGTTGATGCCAGCCGTCGTCCCTGCCCCGGAACGTGCCGGGATCATTCTCGCCGGCGGCTCCGGCACCAGGCTCTATCCCTTGACCTTGACCCTCTCCAAGCAGTTGCTGCCGGTGTTCGACAAGCCCTTGATCTACTATCCCTTGACCACGCTGATGCTGGCCGGGGTGCGCGATTGCCTGGTGATCACGACGCCCGAGCACAAGGAGCAGTTCGAGAGCCTGCTCGGCGATGGCCGGCAGTGGGGCATCACGCTCGACTATGCGGTCCAGGCCGAACCGCGCGGGATCGCCGAGGCGCTCCTCATCGGCGAGGGTTTCATCGCCGGTCGGCCCTCCTGCCTCATGCTGGGTGACAATATCTTCTTCGGGCACGCGCTTCGGGTCGATCTCGCCCGCGCCGCCCGCCGCACCCAAGGGGCGACGGTCTTCGGCTATCGGGTGGCGGATCCCGAGCGCTACGGGATCGTCGGATTCGATGCGGCCGGCCGGGTGGTCAGCCTCGAGGAGAAGCCGGCGAAACCGGCGTCGAGCTATGCCGTGACCGGGCTCTATTTCTACGATCGCGACGCCGTAGCGCTCGCCAGGGAGGTGCGGCCGTCGGCCCGGGGCGAGCTCGAGATCACCGACGTCAACCGTGCCTACCTGGCGGCCGGCCGGCTCAGCGTCGAGCGGCTGGGGCGTGGCTATGCCTGGTTCGATGCCGGCACGCCCGACAGCCTCCTGCAGGCCGCGACCTTCGTGCGGACGATCGAGGAGCGGCAGGGCTTCCAGATCGCCTGCCCCGAGGAGGTGGCGTATCTGATGGGCTGGATCGACGAGGAGCAGGTGCTGCGCCTCGCCGCCCCCTTGGCGAAGAATGCGTACGGCCGTTATCTGCTCGAGATGGTCGAGGCCAAGGAGACCTGGCGGGTGGGCGATATCGGCTCAGGCTGAGCGGCGCACGCCGATCTGGACCTCTGGCTGGCCGCTGATCGAGACCAGCCGGCCAGCGTCGAGGATGCAGTAGGGGTCGGTGGTGGTGTGGCCGATCAGCCGGCCGGCATCGAGCACCGGGGTCGCGATATTGACCAGGGCCCCGTCGCGCCGGCCGCTGAGCCAGGCCTTGCGGGTGACGGTGACCTCGAGCACGCGGCCGGTGCTGTCGATGTGCAAGGCGGCCGTGGGGCCGAGCACCACCGGCGTGCCGGCCGCCAGGGTCAAGAAGAAATCGGCCTGGTCGAACGGCGCCATACAGTCCATGGCGGTGCCGGCGGCCAGCGCCGCGACGCCGTCCTTGGGGTGGATGGCGTTGTGCAGGACGGCAACGCGGTGGTTGCGCGCCGCGTCTTCCAGAAACGCAAAGCCGAGATCGCCCCTGGTCTGGACGAAGCGGCTGTTGGCAGCAAAGAGGCGGCCCTGGCGATCGAGGACGATGAGCCCGGCATCGGCCGTGGGGTAGGCCGCGAGCGTGGCCTCGATCGCGGCCTCGGGCGCAGCACCGGCCCTGAGCCGGTTGAGGACCTCGATGTTCAAGGGGACATCGCTCCCCTCGCCCGGCGTGTTCGGCAGGCGGTGGCCGGTGACGAGGCCGAAGCCGGCATCGCCCGGCGTGAACTGGGCCAGGGGCTCGGGGCGGTCGGGGCCGGAGGACATCAAAGCGGCGAAGCGGGCTTCGGCGATCTCCGGGGGTGGCGGTGTGCCCGTCGACTCGCCTTCGACGAAGAGGGTCGTGGTGCCGCCGCGCTGGGTCTGGGCGCGCAGGAGGCGACCATCGCCGGTGATCACGACGAAGCTGACGAAGCCGCCGATGGCGCCGCGGGCGACCTGCTCCACGGCCTCGAGGGCGCGGAAGGCGGCGAGGCCGGCGTTCTCGCCGGTGACCGCGAGGCCAATTGTCATGGCGCCACCTCGTGGCGGGGCGTCATGCGGCTGCCACCAGGTGGCCGGGGGCGGCTTCATTGAGCGGGCCTCTGGGCATGCTGGCCGTGTCGAGCCTGGGCAGCGCCCCGCGCTTGCGGGTCGGGTCGGGGATCGGCACGGCTGCCAGGAGTGTCCTGGTGTAGATGTGACGGGGGTCGCCCAGCACCGCAGGCCGTGGCCCCATCTCGACGATCCGGCCCTGCTGCATGACGGCCACCCGGTGCGCCATCTCCTCGACCACCGCCATGTCGTGGCTGATGAAGAGATAGGCGAGGCCGAGGCTCTGCTGGAGTTCCAGGAGGAGCTCGAGGACCTGGGCCTGAACGGAGACGTCGAGGGCCGAGGTGGGCTCGTCGGCGACGATGAGCTTGGGGCCGACACCGAGTGCTCTGGCGATGCAGACGCGCTGGCGCTGGCCGCCGGAGAACTCGTGCGGGTAGCGGCGGATCTGGTCGCTGGTCAGGCCGACGCGGTGGAACAGGGCCTCGATGCGGTCCTTCAGCTCCTGGCCCCGGGCGAGCCCGTGGATGATCATCGGCTCGGCCACGATGTCGCCGACGCTGATCCGGGGGTTGAGGGAGGCGAAGGGATCCTGGAAGATCATCTGCATCTGCCGGCGGGCTTGTCGCAACCCGGCGGGGCCGAGCTTCCGGACATCGCGGCCGTCGATGACGATCTCGCCCTGATCGACCTCGATCAGGCGGAGGATGGCGCGGCCGGTGGTGGACTTGCCGGAGCCGCTTTCGCCGACGATGGCGAGCGTCTCGCCGGCCGATAGCGTGAAGCCGACATCGTCCATGGCGGTGACACCCTGATCACCGATGCCGAAGCTGCTGAGCCAGCCCGTGCCGCCGAAGCGCTTGGTCAGGCCCTTGGCGTCCACGACCGAGGTCCGGTGATCGACCGGGACGGGGTCGGGAACGACGCGGCGCGGGGTGGTGGTGCCGGCGTAGCCGCCGAGGCGGGGGACGGCGGCGAGCAGGCGTTGGGTGTAGGCTTCGCGCGGGGTCGCGAAGATCGTCTCGACCGGGCCTTCCTCGACCTTCCGGCCCTGGTGCATCACCACCACGCGGTCGGCCATCTCGGCAACGACGCCCATGTCGTGGGTGATCAGGATGATGCTGGTGCCGAACTCGCCTTTCAATTCGCGCATCAGGTCGAGGATCTGCGCCTGGACGGTGACGTCGAGGGCGGTGGTGGGCTCATCCGCGATCAGGATGTCGGGCTCGGTCGCCATCGCCATGGCGATCATCACCCGCTGGCGCATGCCGCCGGAGAGCTCGTGCGGGTATTGCCGGAGCCGCTGCCTGGGCTGGCCGAGGCCGACGCGGTCGATCATCGCCATGGCACGGCGGTTGGCCTCGTCCTGGCTCACGCCCAGATGCTCGACCAGGCCCTCGGTCAACTGGCGGCCGATGGTCAGCACCGGGTTCAAGGAGGTCATCGGCTCCTGGAAGATCATCGTCAGCCGGTCGCCGCGCAGCTTTCTCAGACTTTCCTCCGGTAGGGCGAGGAGGTCCCGGCCGTCATAGTGCGCCCTGCCCTGCTCGACCTCGGCACTGCGCCTCGGCAGCAGGCCGAGCAGCGCGAGGCTGGACACGCTCTTGCCGGAGCCGCTTTCGCCGACGATGGCGAGCGTCTCGCCCTTGCCCAGGGTGTAGGAGAGATTGTCGACCGCTTGGTTCTTGCGGCGGCCGTGGCCGAACGCAACGGAGAGTTTTTGGACCGTAAGGAGAGGCTCGCTCATCGTCAGCGCTGCCGCTGGCGGGGGTCGAGCACCTCGCGGATGCCGTCGCCGAGGAGGTTGAAGCCGAGCACGGTGACCGCGATGGCGATGCCGGGGAAGAGCATCATCCAGGGTGCCCTCGAGATCAGGTCGCGGGAGGAGGAGAGCATGAAGCCCCATTCGGGCTGGGGTGGCTGAGCACCCAGGCCGAGGAAGCTGAGGCCGGCGGCGGCCAGGACCGCGGTCGAGATGCCGAGCGTGCCGACGACGATGAGCGTGGGCACGACGTTGGGCAGGAGGTGGCGGAAGATCAGGCGGAGATGGCCGGCCCCACCGGCGACCGCGGCCTCGAAATAGGGCTTGGAGCGTTCGACCAGGACGACGCTGTGGGTGATCCGGGCGTAGAACGGGATGCTGGCGATGCCGATCGCGATCATTGCGTTGGTCAGGCCGACGCCGAGGATGGCCAGACACGCCAGGGCGATGACGATCTCGGTGAAGGAGAAGAGGACGTCGACGAGGCGCATCAGCACGCGCTCGGTCCAGCCGGCGGCGTAGCCGGCGACGAGGCCGAGGAGCAAGCCGGAGGTCAGCGAGATGCCGACGGCGATGGTGCCGATCATCAGGGTCAGGCGGGCGCCGTGGACGATGCGGGAGAAGAGGTCGCGGCCGAAATCGTCGGTGCCGAACCAGTGAGTGAGGCTCGGCGGCTGCAGCCTCGGGCCGGCGGCCATGCGCAGCGGATCGAAGGGGGCGATCCAGGGGGCGCCGATGGCTGCGATGACGAGGACCGCCACGATGACGAGGCCGATGGCGCCCGATGGGCTCTTGAGCAGCGCCCACCAGAAGGAGCCGCTGCCGAAATCGGCGGCGGAGGCGCTGACGTGTTCGACCCGGGTCGCCATCAGCCGTACCGGATCCGCGGATCGAGAAAGGCGTAGGCCACGTCGATGATCACCGAGACGATGACGACGATGGTGGCGAAGAAGAGGATAAAGCCCTGGATCAGGGGGTAGTCGCGGGCGAAGACGGCCTCGATGGCAAGCCGGCCGACGCCGTTCCAGGCAAAGACGTTCTCCACCACGATGGCCCCGCCCATGAGGTAGGCGAACTGGAAGCCGAGCAGGGCCACGATGGGGACGAGGCCGGCCCGGAGCGCGTGGCGGTAGAGGACCAGGGCACGGGGCAGGCCCTTGGCGTGGGCCGTGCGGACGAAGTCCTGATCGAAGATGTCGATCATCGCCGAGCGGGTGAGCCGGGCGAGAACGGCGGCGTTGGCGAGGCCGAGGGTGAGGGCGGGGAGGATCAGGCTCTTCCAGTCGGATCCTGCGACCGGGAACCAGCCGAGCTGCAGGGCGAAGAAGAAGAGGAGCAGGAGGCCGAGCCAGAAATGCGGCATCGACACGCCGACGATGGCGATCAGCATCGCCCCCACGTCCAGCGCGGTGCCGCGATGCAGGGCGGCGAAGAAGCCGAGGCTCATGCCGACGATGACGGCGATCGCGAGGCTGGCGGTGGTCAGCATCAAGGTCGCGGGGAAGCGGGCGAGCAGCACGGCGAGGACGGGCTGGTTGCCGACGATGGTCCGGCCGAGATCGCCTTCGAGGAGGCGGCCGAGATACATGAAGTACTGGATGTGGACCGGCTGGTCGAGGCCGAGAGCGACCCGGGTCGCCTCGATCTGCTCGGGCGTCGACTGGAACGTCGCGTACATGATCTGCACGGGATCGCCCGGCACCAGGTGGATCAAGAGGGTCACCGCGATCGTGGCGATCCAGATGGTGATCGCGGCGGCAAACAGGCGCTGGGCGATGTAGCGGAGCATGATGTCGAAGACCGCTGGCCCCGGCCGACCCTACGGCCGGCCGGGGCGGTCAGCGGCTCAGCCTTTCAGCTGCACGTCGGCGAATTGCGGGTGCAGGAAGGGCCCGACGACGAAGCCCTCGACCTCGGGCCGGACGGCGAAGACCCATTCCCAGCCGGGCGTGTAGAGCCCGATATGCACCGCGTTCTCCATCAGGTACTGGATCACGTTGTGGACGGCCTCGAGCCTGCCCTCGGGGTCGATGGTGGTGCGGGTGAGCTCCAGCATCTCGTCGAGCTCGGGCGAGTTGTAGCCCGAATAGGCGCCGGGCGAGTGCCAGAGGGCGTAGAGGATGTCTGGATCGTACCACGACCAGGTCATCATGTCGAAGGTGCCGGGGCTCGGGTCGTCCGGGCTCTCGTTCTGCTCCCTGACCCGGGCGTTCATGGTGCCGATGTCCATGATCTCGATCGCGGCCTGGACGCCGACCTGGGCCAGCTGCGCCTGGAAGATCTCGGCGAGCTTGTGGCGGTTGCCGCCGGTCCAGACATACATGGTGGTCTCGAGCGGATTGTCCGGCCCGTAGCCGAGCTCGGCCAGGAGCTCGGTGGCCTTCTCCGGATCGTACTCGTAGCCGAACTGGGCGCAGAACTCCTGGTCGTTGCCGAAGACGCCTCTGGCGATCGGGCACCATTCGCGCTGGCTGAGGCCGCCATAGATGATGTCGATCGCCATCTCGGGGTCGGTGGCATAGGCCACGGCCTGCCTGGCGCGGATGTCGTCGAAGGGCGGGCGCGAGATGGTGAATTCCCAGAACACGTTCTGGCCGGTGTTGTCCGCCACGACGATCTCGAGCTCGCCCGCGGCCTCGATCGCCGGGATGTCGTCGAACGGGGGCTCGGCGATGTGCACCTCGCCGGTGCGCAAGGCGGCGAGCCGGGTCTGCGCCTCGGGCACTGTCCTGACGATCAGCCGGTCGACATGCGGCGGCCCCTGGTTCTCCAGCGGCCGGCCCCAGTTGACGTAGTCCGGGTTCTTCTCGAGGGTGACGGTGTCGCCCCTGACCCAGTTCACCAGCTTGAAGGGGCCGGTGCCGATGGCGGTCGTGCTGCCGAAGGTTTCCGGGTCGTTGCCGGCGCAGACCATCGACGAGAAGCTGTCGGCGATGAACGGGATGAAGGCGCCGAAGCGGCTTGCCAGATCGACCCGGAAGGTCAGCTCGTCGATCACCTCGACGGTCTCGATCGGGCCCCAGGCCGTCTGGGTCAGGCTTGCCGTCTCGGTGTCGAAGGCGCGATCGATGGTGAACTTCACGTCTTCTGCCGTGAACTGTGTGCCGTCGTGGCAGAGGATGCCGTCGTTGAGCGTGAAGGTGTAGGAGAGCCCGTCCTCGCTCTGCTCATAGCTCGCCGCCATGTTGGGGCCGGGCGTGCCGTCCATGTCGAAGGCGAGCAGCGTGTCGTAGATCTGGTCCCAGACCTGCATCGAAAGCGTGCTGGTGGCACGGTGCGGGTCGAGCGAATCGATGTCGCCGTAGCGGGCCCAGATCAGGTCCTGGGCCTGGGCGGATGCCACTGGCACGGCCAGCATGGCGGTGGCGATGGCCGCAGTGGCGAGCGCGGCACGCCCCGCTCCTCGGCCTTCAGGGGGTCGGCGCATGACGGACGTCCTCCGGTCTTGGTCGTTTCCTGCCTGACTGGAGCTTGCGCAAAACCTGGAATGCCCGTCAAAGAAATTTCGTTTTTGCAACAACTATTTTCAGTTCTGATACTTTTTGCCCGGATGCCCGGCACAATCGGCTGAGCTTCGGTCAGACCTCGAGCGGATGGACCAGTTCGCCCCAGTCCTCGTGGATGGTATCGATCCTTCTCAGCCGCTCGACGGCGGCCTCGCCGAGCCAGGCGCCGAGCGACGCACAGAGATAGGCCATCAGGCTGACCGCGGCCGTGGTCGAATCGAACATCGCCGTGCCGGTGCTCCGGACCTTCAAGGTCAGGCTGCCATTGCCATTGGCGGCAGTGGGGCCGCCGGCCAGCGCCGGGCCGTCGGTGAGGTAGAGAACGCGCGTCCCCGAGGCGGCCGCCGAGGCCACGATGTTGCGCAACGAGCGGGTCCGCCTGCCGACGGCGAAGGCCAGCATGACGTCGCCCTCGGTGATCGAGGCGAACTCTTCCGGCACCGAGAAGCCGCCAAGAGGGATCATCCGGATGTCGGAGCGCACCTTGATCAGCTGCGAGCGGGCGAAATGGGCGAGCGAGTAGTTGTCGCCGAAGCCGACGACCCAGAGCTTCTCGGCCTGGCCCAGGAGCCGCACGGCGGTCGCGAGATCATCCGAGCGCTGCTGCTCGATGGTCGAGACGAGGTTCTGCAATTCCGTCTGCAAATGCTGGCCGAGCTCCGGCCGCTTGCCGCCGTGGCGCAGCAGGGCCGGGCCGTAGCGGACCGGCACGGGCTCGGCGCGCGCTTCCCTGAGCCCCCTCTGGGCCGCCTTGAAGCTCGGATAGCCGAGCCGCTGGAACAGCCGGGCAGCCGTCGCCTTCGACACCCCGGCGCGCTGGGCGAGTGTCGTCGCGGAGTTGTCGATCATCGCGCGCACGTCCTCGAGCAAAAGATCGGCCAGCCGCCGCTCGGCCCGCGGCATGGCGTTGTAGTGCTCGAGCAGACGCTGCGGCAGCGGGGTGGAGGTTTGCATGGCAGCGACCCGGTTTCAAAATGGCAGCAGAACCGAAACTTGGCGTGCCGGGTGAGCGCTGCCAAGCGACCCGTCAGGGCCAGGGCGCTGCCGGGATCGGTCCGTCGAGGGTCCGGGCCAGCGTGTCGACCACGGTCGCGAACGCCGCATCGTCGAGGCGGGCGAGGTCGAGGCCGAGCCGGCCGGTGTGCTGGTCGCGATCGTCGACCAGCAGCACCGGGGACCCGCTGGCGAGGGCGTGGGCGAGGTCGGTGGCCGTGGTCGCGGCGGTGTCGGGATCGAGGTGGAGGAGGACACCGGCCGGCATCGGCTGCAGGCGGAGACCCGGATAGGTGGCGAGGCGCTCGCCGAGACGAGTGCTGCGGCTCTGCAGCAGCGCCACGCGGTCGGCGGCAGCGGTGGCGACGAGTGCCGCGAGGTGATCGGGCGCCGGGGCGGTGAGCCGGCCGGGGCCGGCTGACTGGGCGGCGCGGGCGCGCTCGACGAGGTCGATCCGGCCGGCGATGATGCCGAGCGGCGGGCCGGCGAGGGCCGTTGCCGCATCGAGGACGACGAGGTCGGCGCCGGCATCGAGCAGGGCTTCGACATCGGGGCTGCCCGGGGCGACGACCACGGTCGGGATGCCGCACTGGTGTGCGGTGTGGCGAAAGGCGGGCAGGCCGATCAGGTGGGCGGCCGCCGGGCGGTCGCCCGCGACATAGACCGCGGCTGCGGCCTCGCTGGTCAGTGCCGCTTCGAGGTCGGCGCGGGCTGCCCGGTCCACGCTGCCGACGGCGCGTGGGACCGCACCGGCCATGGCCAGAAGATCGCGCAAGGGGCCGGCGAGCTCGATGTCGTGGGCAGCGAGGTAGACGATCGGTCGGCCGGCGGGACGCAGCGCCAGCGCCGCGACCAGCACAGCGCCGGCAAAGCCGTGGGTGAGCGTGGCGGCATCGGCCCCCAGTCTCGCCGCCACGGCGGCACCGGCATCCGCCAGGAGCGGGTCGGTCGCGAGGCCCCGGCTCGAGGCGGGTGCCAGATCGATCACCTCTCGCATTGTCACTCCTCGGGTTCGGGCGTTGCCAGTCGCCTGCTCGCAGCTTAAGCCCCCAATGCTGTCCGACAAGGTGCTGCCCGACAAGACGCAGCGTTCCCGGTCCTGAACTGGCCCCCTTCCCCGCCATGCTGATCCAGTCCCTGCGCGCCTTGACCGCGACCCCGCTGACGCGGGCGGTGGCGGTGCTCTTTCTCGCCAACGGCTTCGCGCTCGCCAACTGGTTCAGCCGCATCCCGGCGGTCAAGGAGAGCCTGGTCCTCGGCGATGGGGCACTTGGCCTGGCACTCTTGGGAATGCCCCTGGGTTCGGCCCTGGTGCTGCCGTTCAGCGGCCGGCTGATCGGGCGGGCGGGTGCCGGCCGGCTGGCGCTGGCAACCGGCGTCGCCACGGCCTTGACCGCAACCCTGCCCGGCTTCGCCCCGGGGTTTTGGAGCCTGGCGTGCGCGCTCTTCCTGCTCGGCATGGCCAATGGGGGCATGGACGTCGCGATGAACGCCAAGGCGGCCGCGGTCGAGCGGCAGGCCACCTTGGGCATCATGTCGGCCTTTCACGGCATGTGGGGGGTGGGGTTCTTTCTCGGCAGTGCGACCGGCAGCGTGTTCGCCGGGCTCGACGTGGGCCCGGCGGTGCATCTGCCGCTCGCGGCTATTTTGGGGCTCGCTGCCCTCTGGCGGCTGCGTTTGGTCCTAGCCGACAAGCCGCTGAGCCGGCCGGCGGGCGATCCGGTGCTGGCCTTGCCGCACGGGCCGCTTTGGCCCTTGGCACTGATCGCCGCTGCCTCGTTTCTCGCCGAGGGGGCGGCCGGGGACTGGAGTGCGGTCTATCTCGCGACCGTTATCGGCGCCTCGCCCGGGGTCTCGGCCTTGGCGCTGAGCGGCTTCTCGCTCGGTCTCGTGCTCGCCCGCTTCGTCGCGGATGCGCTCGGCGCCCGCTTCGGCGACCTCGCCCTCTTGCGCTTCGGCGCGCTGCTCGCCGGGACGGGCATGACCCTGGGCCTCGTCGTGCCGACCGCTCCCGTTGCCATCTTGGGCTTCGTTGCGGTCGGCATGGGCTTTGCGGCCGTCGTGCCGATCGCCTTCAGGCGGGCCGCCAATCTCGACGGCATCGAGCCCGGGGTCGGGGTCGCGGCCGTGGCGACCGTGGCCTATACGGGCTTTCTCGCCGGGCCACCCTTGATCGGGCTCGTGGCCGAGGTCATCGGCCTGCGCCTGGCGCTTACCGGGATACCCGTGCTCGCCTTCGCGGTCGCCGCGCTCACGGTGATGCTGGGTCGCCGCGGCCGGTAGGGTCGAGGCGGCGTCGGGAGGGCGGCCTGGTTAACGAGCGTTAAGGGTACCCGGTACGCTAAATGCGGCACCGGAACCTCGGGCCAGCGCGGAGTCGAGGGCGGCGTCGGGGGCGGCCGTGGTTAATGGGCGTTAAGGGTACCCGGTACGCTTGACGGCGGGGCTGCGAAGTTGCGGGGGATGGCTCCCGGGACTCGCTGGTCGTTGACTTGCCGCTAGTTGCCGAGCGCCTGTTCGGCGATCGCCGCCTGGATGGCCTCGAGCTCCGCGGCCAGCGCTTTCAGGGGCTCGCCGCCATCCGCGTACGGGGCGAAGACGACGCTCGCGGGCTGGTACGAGAGGGTTGCGGTGCCGTCGGCGTTCTCGGTGATGTAGAAGCGCAAGGGGGCCTCGTAGCCGGCGGCGATGCTGGCGTCGAGCATGCGAATGGCGAAGGCGGGTGCGAAGGCGTGGACCACCATGTTGCCGGGGATCTCCTGGCCCAGCGCCCTGGCGCCGACCGTGGCGCTGGCGGCGGAGAGCTTGTTCAAGGGGCTCGCCTCGATCGCGGCATCCAGCCGCTCGACCAGGACGGGATAGGGATGCTCGCTCGGGTGGATGGCGAAGCCATCGAGCTCGGCCGGCATCTCGGCCCGGGCGATGCCGGCAAAAAGCACGATGGCGGCAATCAAAATAGGGCGCATGAGTGGTCTCCCGGTTATGGATAGCCCGTGGGTAGCGAAGTCCGGGCCGCAGGACCATACCCGGGCCGTTCACAGCCCGGTGACCAGAGCTTCAGCCGCGGGCGTCCGCGATGATCATGGCGGCTGCCTTCTCGCCGATCATGATGGTGGGGCCATTGGTGTTGCCGGAGACGACGGTCGGCATGATCGAGGCGTCGGCGACCCGGAGCCCTTGGAGCCCGTGGACCCGCAGGCGCGCGTCGACCACCGCCGTGGGGTCGCTTTCGGGGCCCATCTTGCAGGTGGCGGAGGGATGGAAGATCGTGCCACCGGTCGCCCGGATGAAGGCCATGAGCTCATCGTCGCTGGTGGCGCTGGGACCCGGCAGGATCTCCTCGGCGACAAAGGGCTGCATCGGGGCCTGCTGCATCACCCGGCGGATCAGTTTCAGGCCATCGACCATCGTCTGCCGGTCGTTCTCGGTGGAGAGATAGTTCGCCCGGATCACCGGTGGGTCGGTGGGGTCGGTGGAGCGCAAGACGAGCTCGCCACGGCTTTCCGGGCGGAGCTGGCAGACCGAGACGGTGTAGCCGGAATAGGAGTGCAGCCCCTGCCCCGGCTTGTCGGCGCTGAACGGGATGACGTGAAACTGGACGTCCGGGGTCGCGAGCTCGTCCCGGGTCTGCCAGAAGAGGGTGACGAGGCCGGCGCCGACCGTGAGTGGCCCGGTCTTGAACAGCGCCCACTGCAGCCCGGCGAGGCCGCGCCTCGTGATGCTGTTGCTGACATCGTTCAGCGTGACGGGCACCGGCGAGCGCCAGATGGTGCGCGCCTGGAAGTGGTCCTGCAGGTTCCGGCCGACGCCCGCGAGGTCGTGCGCGGGCGTGATGCCCAGCGCCTGGAGCTGCCCGGCAGGGCCGATGCCGGAGAGCAGGAGGAGTTGCGGCGACTGGATGGCACCGGCGGCGAGGATCACCTCGGCTGCCGCCTCCGCACTGTACCCCGCACCGTTCTGCCGGTAGTCGACACCGACGGCACGGGTCGCCTCGAGGCGGATGCGCTGGGCGAGGCAGCCGGTGCGGATCTCGAGATTGGCGCGGCTTTCGGCCTCGCGCAGATAGGCCACGGCGGCGCTGCAGCGCTTGCCCTTCTTGACCGTGTGCTGGAAGTAGCCGCAGCCGGCTTGCACCGTACCGTTGTAGTCGGGGTTCCTGGGGATGCCGGCGGCTTCGGCCGCCGCGATGAAGGCGTCGCTCAGCTCGGACCTGTAGACCGGCGGGCTGACGGTCAAGGGGCCACCGCGGCCGCGAAGCTCGGGGTCGCCGACGGGCGTGTCCTCGATCGCCTTGAAGACCGGCAGCACGTCCGCAAAGGACCAACCCGGATTGCCGAGCTGTCGCCAGTGGTCATAGTCCTCCGCCTGGCCGCGGACATGGACGAGGCCGTTGATCGAGGAGGAGCCGCCGAGCACCCGGCCCCGCGGCCAGGGGATCTGCCGGCCGTCGAGCTCGGGCTCGGGCTCGGTCAGGAAGGTCACGGCGGTCGCCGGGTTGTAGATCGTCCGGTAGTAGCCGATCGGCACGTGGATCCAGGGATTGGTGTCCCTGGATCCTGCCTCGAGCAGCAGGACGCGGGTGGCGGGGTCGGCGGAGAGGCGGTTGGCGAGCACGCAGCCGGCGGAGCCGGCGCCGACGATGACGTAGTCGAAGCGCTCGGTCATGTCGCTGGCGCTCGTTCGAGGCGCGCGCCGTGCTGGACGAGCCAGTCGGCGAGACTGGCGGCAAAGCTGCGCGCGACGTAGAGATCGAAGCTGTCGGTGTCGCGGCTGTGGACCAAGAGCGCGATGCCGGCGAGACCGGTCTGCGCCATGGCTCCCGCCGGAAACGCGCTCGGGTGGAGGTCGAGGTCGAGGCCCTTCTGCAGCAGGCCGCGGGCCCCCTCGCCTTCCAACCTCAGCACGACGCGGCCATGGCTCTGGTCGATGGCGGCGGCATGCGCGGCAACGCGGCCTCTGGCCTCGACGGCGACGCCGCCGGTGCGGCCCTCTGCATCCGCGGTGACGATCAGCCAGTCGCGCGGTCGCTGGCAGAAGACCTGCACACCCTCGACGCTGCGGGCGGTGCCGGGGCGATCGGGCAGGTCGAGGCCAAGCAGTCGCGCGGTCTCGCGCTCGTGGCCGGGCCGGGCGATCACCTGCATCAGCGAGAGGCTGCGGCGCTCGTAGAGCCGCACCCCGCCTTTGCCGGTGGCAACGGTTCCGGTGACCAGCAGGGCCGGATGGTCCTTCAGCGGCTCAGCCACGCAACCGCGCTCCTTCGGGATCGACGAAGCAGGGCGAACAGACCTGGACCGTCACCCGCTCCTTCTTCAGCGGGAAGACGGCAGCGATCGTTTCGCCGTGGCGCTCGCTGCCGCGGGCGAGGAAGCCGAGCGCGATCATGCGGCCCTCGCTGGGACTGAACGCGATCGAGGTGATGTGGCCCTCGTCGTTGGCCTGGACAGCTTCGGCCCCTTGCCCAACCAGATGCGCGCCGGCGCGCAGCCGGTCCTTCGGCCGCAGCGTCTTCAGACCGACCAGGACCGGGCGATTGGGGTCCTTCAGGCCTTCCCGGTCGCGCAGGGCGTGGCCGACATGCGGCTTCTTGCGGCTCTGCATCCGGCCGAGGCCGAGATCGGCGGGCGTCGTCCGGCCGTCGAGCTCGGGGCCGGCGACGTGGCCCTTCTCGATCCGCATGGTGCCCATGGCCTCGAGGCCGTAGGGGGTGATGCCGAGAGCGGCACCGGCAGTCATCAGCCGCTCGTAGAGATCGGCCGCATGGCCGGCGGGCACGTAGATCTCGAAGGCGCGCTCGCCCGAGAAGCTGATCCGGGCGATCCGGCAGACCACACCGCCGACGCGGCCCTCGGCCACGGCCATGAAGGGAAAGGCAGCGTCCGAGAGGTCGGGACGATCGACGATCTGCTGCAGGAGCTCGCGCGAGCGGGGCCCGGCGACGGCAACACCGGCCCATTGCTCGCTGACCGAGGCGTAGGCGACGTCGAGCTCGGGCCAGTAGTATTGATGGTAGAGCTCGATATGGCTCATCACTGGCGCCGCATTGGCGGTCGTCGTCGTCAGCATGAAGTGGCCGGGGGCGAAGTACCAGACCGTGCCGTCGTCCATCACCATGCCGTCTTCCCGGAGCATCAGGCCGTAGCGGGCGCGGCCGGGCTGCAGCGTCGAGAAGCCGTTGCAGTAGAGGCGCTCGATGAAGGCGGGCGAGTCTGGCCCCATGAGCTCGATCTTGCCCAAGGGTGTGGTGTCGGCGATGCCGACCTTGGCGCGCACGGCCTCGACCTCGCGCCTGGACGCTGCCGCCATGTCCTCGCCGGGCTTCGGGACATAGCGGGCACGCAGCCAGAGGCCGGTCTCGAAGAAGACGGCGCCGCGTTTCGCCTGGACGTCGTGCAGCGGCGTCCTGCGGACAGGTGCGAAGCCCTGGCCCTTGTGGTGATGCGCCAGGGCCCCGATGGCGACGGGCGTGTAGGGCGGCCGGTAGCCCGTGGTGCCGATCTCGCCCACCGGCCGCTGCAGGATCTCGGCCAAGACGCCATGGCCGACGACACCGGTCGACTTGCCCTGGTCGGTCGCCATGCCGTGGGTGGTGTAGCGCTTGGCGTGCTCGACACTGCTGTAGCCTTCGCGCACCGCAAGCGCCAGGTCGGCCACCGTCACGTCGTTCTGCAGGTCGACGAAGGCCTTGCCGCTGGCAGCGTTCGCCACGGCGAAGCAGGGGGTGATGGCGTAGGGCTCGCTCTCCTGGAGCTTCGGCAGGGTCGGGGTCTTGGCCCCGAAGCCGAGCCTGCGGCAGAGATCGACCGCGTCGTTGAGCCCGTCGGCGAGGCAGTTCTCGAGCTCGAAGCGGCCGGCGGCAGCGCCCACGACGGTGATGTCGCCAGCCTCGGGCGGCGGCAGGAAGGCCTGGAGGTGGTCGTCCCAGTGCGGGCGGAAGCCCAGGTGTGCCGTGAGGTGCAGGGTCGGGTTCCAGCCGCCGCCGAGCAGCAGCTGGTCGCAAGGGATCTCGCGTCTGCCGCCGACATCGTCGGCGAGGACCACGGCCTCGACCCGACCGTGGCCATGGGCTGCCGCGATTTCACTGTGCCAGTAGAGCTGCACGCCCGCCTCGTGCAGGGCGACCACCGTGTCGTTGTCGACGCGCGGGCCCGGGTCGACGACAGCCTGGACCGTGACCCCGGCGCGCACCAGGTCGAGGGCCGTGTTGTAGCCCGACGGGTTGTTGGTGAAGACGACGGGGCGGATCCCGCCGACGACGCCGTGCTCGTGCAGATAGCCCCTGGCCGCCGAGGCCAGCATGACGCCCGGCAGGTCGTTGCCGGGCAGCGCAATGCCGCGCTCGATCGCACCCGTGGCGACGATCGTGGCCCTGGCCTGGATCTGCCAGTAGCGCTGGCGAGGCAGCTCGCCTGTGGTCCCGGGCGGCAGGTGATCGGCCACCCGCTCGAGGGCGGCCATGGTGCCGTGGTCGTAGGCGCCGAAGACCGTGGTGCGCGGCAGGAGCTGGACGTTCCCGAGGCTGCGCAGCTCCTGCAGCGTCGCCTCGAGCCAGAGGGTGGCGGCACTGCCGTCGATGGCGCGGGCGGAATGGCGCAGCCGGCCGCCCATGGCCCGCAGCTCGTCGGCGAGAATCACCCGCGCTCCCGCCCGGCCGGCGACGAGTGCCGCCATGAGGCCGGCAGGGCCGGCCCCCACCACCAGGATGTCGGCGAAGGCGTGGGCCTTCTCGTAGTGGTCGGGGTCGGGCGCGTGGCTGGCCCGGCCGAGGCCGGCAGCATTGCGGATCAGCTTTTCGTAGACGGCGGTCCAGGCCTTGGGCGGCCACATGAAGGTCTTGTAGTAGAAGCCGGCGGCGAGAAACCGCGACGCCCAGCCATTGGCCGCCATGAGATCGTGGCGGAGCGAGGGCCAGCGGTTCTGCGAGCGGGCCTCGAGCCCGGCCACGAGCTCGACCATGGTCGCCTGGATGTTGGGCAAAGTGTGGGCACCACTGCCGAGGGTGACCAGCGCGTTGGGCTCCTCGACCCCGAAGCCGACGATACCGCGCGGCCGGTGGTACTTGAAGCTGCGGCCGACGAGCCGGATGCCGTTGGCAAGGAGGGCCGAGGCCAGGGTGTCACCCGGATGGCCCTCGAGCGTCCGGCCGTCGAAGGTGAAGGCGAGGGTCGTCGTCCGGTCGATCCGGCCGCCCTCGGGCAGGCGCTGCGGGCCCGTGCTCATCGGGCCCTGGCCCGGCTCGCGGGCTCGACCTCGAGCACGGCGTGGCTCGCGGTATCGCGGGTGACGACCAGCCAGGCCCGGCAGCCCTGGACATGCTGCCAGAGCTCGCTCACCGGCCCCCGCGGATTGTCACGGACATAGACGAAATCGACCCAGGCGGCCTCCGGTGCGGTGTCCGCCGGGCGAGGCGGCGGGGTATTGCCCAGGCAGGTGAACTCCTCGATGCCGCGCGAGCCGCAATGGGGACAGGTGATGCGCATCTATCGTCCCCCGCCCACTCAGTGCAGATTCGGCCGGGGGCCGGCGCCGCGCTCGTCGATGACCCGGCCACGAGCGAACCGGTCCAGGCGCATCGCCTCGTTGAGCGGGTGCGGTGCCTCGTTGGCTATGGTATGCGCCAGGCACCAGCCCGAGGCCGGGGTCGCCTTGAAGCCGCCGTAGCACCAACCGCCGGTCATGTAGAGATTGTCGAGCGGCAGCTTGCCGATGATCGGGCTGCCGTCCGGGGTCATGTCCATGACGCCACCCCAGGAGCGAAGCAGGCGGATGCGGCCGAGGGCGGGAAAGAGCGCCACGGCACCGGCCGCGACATGCTCGACGACGGGCAGGTTGCCGCGCTGGGCATAGGAGGCGTAGCCGTCGATATCGCCGCCGAAGACGAGCCCGCCCTTGTCGGACTGGCTGATGTAGAAGTGTCCGGCCCCGAAGGTGACGACCGTGTCGAGCCAGGGCTTGAGCCCCTCGCTGACGAAGGCCTGCAGCACGTGACTCTCGATCGGCAGGCGCAGGCCGGCCATCTCGGCCAAAACGGAGCTGTGCCCGGCGACCGCGAGGCCGACCTTGCCGGCGCCGATCCGGCCGCGCGTGGTCTCGATCTCGGTGATCCGGTCGCGATCGCGCACGAAGCCCCGGACCTCGCAGTTCTGGATGATGTCGACGCCCAAGGCCGAGGCCGCCCGGGCATAGCCCCAGGCCACCGCATCGTGGCGGGCGGTGCCGGCGCGGCGCTGCAGCAGGCCGCCGGTGATCGGAAAGCGGGCGTTGGTGAAGTCGAGGCCCTTGACCATCCGGCGGACCTGGCCCGCATCGAGCAGTTCGGCATCGGCCCCCATCATCAGCATGGCGTTGCCGCGCCGGGCATAGGCGTCGCGCTGGGTGTCGGAGTGGCACAAGTTCAAGACGCCGCGCTGGCTGAACATGACGTTGAAGTTGAGCTCCCGGCTCAGCCCCTCCCAGAGCTTTAGCGAATGCTCGTAGAAGGGCTCGTTGCCGGGGAGGAGATAGTTGGAGCGGACGATGGTGGTGTTGCGCCCGGTATTGCCGCCGCCGAGCCAACCCTTTTCCAAGACCGCGACGTTGCTGATCCCATGCAGTTTGGCGAGGTAGTAGGCGGTCGCCAGGCCGTGCCCGCCGCCGCCGACGATGACGACGCCGTAGCGCTCCCTGGGCACCGCATCGCGCCAGGCCGCCTGCCAGCCCTGCTGCCCGGCGAGGCCCTGTTTGAAGACATTGACGATCGAATAGCGCAAGCCGCCTGCTCCTCGTTCGCCCCTGCCTAGCGCAGCCGGTCACGGCGGGGAAGCGGCAGTGCTCGCGGCAGCGGCGAAGTGTGGCGGGCGGTGGCGTTTGCGGCTGGCGATCGATGGCAGCTGTGCCATTGTCGAGGCGATGTTCGCAAAGGAGAATTCCCCTTGGCCAGATCGAGGATCGTCGCGCGCGTCGTCGCCGTTGTCCTGCTCGTTTGCACGCCTCAGTCGCCATGGGCCGAGCCGGCCGACGTGCTCGGCCCCGAGCATCTGGCGTTCATCGAGGGCCTGCCGGCGGCACGGGCTGCCGTGCAGGCGGCGCAGGCGTTTGCGCTCGAGCACGGCGTGGTGGCGGAGATGCACGAGGCCACGGCTGCGATCGTGGGCTTTCTGGGCGAGAGCTGGCTGCGCCTGGCGCAGGTCTGGCCGGCCGACCATTTCGGCACAGCGAGCCACGCCGACTACCTGAACACCTTCATGCTGTCGCGGATCGTGTTCTACCGGGCGATCAACACCTTCCCGGACGAAGAGCCGGACGCGGCCCTGCTGAGCACGCTGATCGGCAGCCGGCTGGTCAAGGATCTCGACCAGTTCGTCGCCGACACGGCGACGGCGCAACTCGCCCGGCACGACCCGGTGCTGTCGCTCGAGTGGCTGAGCCAGTGGCAGGAGGCGGCGCGCTGAGCCGGCGCGCCGCCTCCTTTGCGACGGTAGCGGAGCGGCCGCCGACGACGAGTTGTCGGCGCGGCTCAGCCTGCGGGCTTGTAGGCCTTGGCGGCCGTCTGAGCTGCGGCGAGGATCGGCTTGATGTCCAGTTCCTCGAGAACCTGGACCTCGGACAGCGAGCCACTGGCGCGAACGGCCATGGCCAAGCCCAGGCCGGCGGCCTGATCGGGCACCGTGGCGGTGACGGCGATATCGTAAATGCCGCGCGTGAACATCACGCTTTCGAGCTTGCCGCCGACGCTTTCGGTGAGGGCCCTGATCGCTGCTTCCCGGTCCGAGCCCTGGATCAGGCCCTTGACGGCATGCGGAGCATAATTGGCCAGAACAACGATGCGCATCGAAACCTCCCGTGTTTCCCGGGGCATTCCCGGTTATGCGGAAGAACGGATCACGAATTCGCGCGGTTGGCAAGGCGCCATAGTCATGCAGGCGGGTCGGAGTCTCGATCCATCCGATCAGGAAACGATTCCTTGCACCGCCAAAAGGACTCCTGACGCCGTTTCCCCTGTCGCGCATCGCGTTCTATCGGGCGATCAACACCTTTCCTGACGAAGACCCTGACCCGGCCCCGCTCGGCACGCTGATCGGCAGCCGGCTGGTCGAGGATCTCGACCAGTTCGTCGCCGACACGGCGACGGCGCAACTCGCCCGGCACGATCCGTTGCTGTCACTGGAGTGGCTGAGCCAGTGGCAGGAGGCGGCGCGCTGAGCTTGCCTGACCGAGCAGGTCCGCTATCCAGGGCGCGGCTGCAACGAGACGACTCCGGCCGGGCGATCGATCAAGGGGGAAAAACGATGCGTGAGGTTACGGGCGGGCTGTTGTTCCCGGAAGGGCCGGTGGCGCTGCCGGACGGCCGGGTGGCGCTGGTCGAGATCGCCAGGCGGACGGTGACCCTGGTCGAGGCGGACGGCACGAAGACCGTTCTGGCGGAGCCCGGCGGCGGGCCGAACGGGCTGGCGATGGGGCCGGGTTGCGCCTTTTTCGTCACCAATAATGGCGGCTTCGACTTCCACTGCGATGCGGACGGCATCCGGCCTACGGTCCAGGCCGCGGACTACTCGGGCGGCCGGCTCGAGCGGGTCGATGCCGAGACAGGCGCGGTCGCGGTGCTCTACCGGGAGACCGGCAGCGGGCATCAGCTGCGCGGGCCGAACGATCTCGTCGTCGATCGCCAGGGCGGGATCTGGTTCACCGATCTCGGCAAGCGCCGGGCGCGCGAGATGGACTATGGCGGGGTCTACTATGCCACGGCCGACGGCAGTGCGATCAGCGAGGCGGCCTACCCCTTTCTCACCGCCAACGGTATCGGCCTCTCGCCCGACGAGATGGTGCTCTATGTCGCCGAGACCGAGGGCGGCCGGCTCTGGGCGTTCGACCTCGAGGCACCGGGGCGGATCAGGAAGCAGCCCTGGCCGAGCCCGCATGGCGGCCGGCTGGTCTACACGGCCGGCAACAGCTACGAGCGGTTCGACAGCCTGGCGGTCGAGGCGTCGGGCAATATCTGTGTCGCGACCCTGATCAATGGCGGAATAGCCGTGATCTCGCCCGCCGGCGAGCTGGTCGATTTCGTGGCGATGCCGGATCGCTACACGACCAATATCTGCTTCGGTGGCAATGACTTGAAGACGGCCTATGTGACGCTGTCGCAGAGCGGGCGGCTGGTCGCCATGGACTGGCCGCGGGCGGGGCTGCCGCTGAATTACCTCAACATCTGAACCTCAGGCACCCTCGCGGCCGAGGCCGCGCAGCTCGTCGAGCCATTGCGTGCGCGCCGCCGCGTCGACCTCCTCGACCATGCCGTAGAGGCTGCGGTCGACCGGCTCGATGCCAACGAACTTCAGGATGTTGCGCTCGAAACTCTTGACGCTGTGCGCACCGTAGAACCAGCGATAGGCCATGGCCGGCATGCCCATGGTGACGACGA